>SVOP01000122.1 GCA_015066325.1 Oscillospiraceae bacterium | reverse complement strand
CGAAGAGGATGTTAATAAAATTCTTGAAGATTACCAGAAACGCAACCGTCGTTTCGGTGGTGTTTAATTTAATTAATCTGTGGATTAGTGCGAGGAGAGAATTGTGAAACAGAGAGTAATAACCGGTGTTTTGTCCGGTATAATATTTATTGGTGCACTTTTACTTATGAACACAATCGTGTTCCCTATATTTGTTGCTTTATTAAGCGGTATGGCAGTGTATGAAATTGAAAAAGCAGTAGGACTTAAAAATAAAATGATTATGGCAGTCAGCCTTGTGCTTTCTGTTGCAATTCCGTTTATTGTTCATTTTGGTGTTAAATTGCCTGTTGCTGCTTTCGGTGGTGTTTATGTTGTTCTCGTTTTCGTATTTATGCTTTTGAAATTTGAAACAACTAAATTTGAGCAAGCAGTAACTGCAATATTCGCTTCTGTTTGTGTACCTTTTTCATTTTCACTTATGATTGTTTTCCGTGATATTCATAAGCATTTTGAGGGCTACACAAAAATTGATGGAATTTATCTTATTCTTTTTGCATTCTTTGCAAGCTGGATGACAGATATTTTCGCTTATTTTGTTGGCAGTAAGCTTGGTAAACACAAGCTTTGCCCCAAAATCAGCCCCAAAAAGTCTGTTGAAGGTGCCGTTGGCGGTGTTGTTGGTGCAATTTTACTTAACCTGCTTCTTCTTTTCGTTTTCAAGAAATTCTTCTTTGAGGGCGAATCCATACTCTCTTACATAACTGTTGCAATTCTGAGTGTTGTTCTCTCTGTTATCAGTATGTTCGGCGACCTTGCCGCTTCCACAATCAAACGCAATTTCGGAATCAAAGACTTTGGTAAGCTTCTTCCCGGTCACGGCGGTATTATGGACCGCTTTGACAGTGCATTGTTTGTAATGCCGGTTCTTTATTCCGCAATATATTTCATTAACGCATTTTAATTTATTATGAAAACTATTAATTTATTAGGTTCAACAGGTTCAATAGGTGTTCAGACATTAGATGTAGCAAGGGCCCACGGTTATAAAATCGAGGCTCTTGCCGCATTTTCTGATGTTGACGGTATTGAAAAGCAAATACGTGAATTTAAGCCCCGATATGCCGCTCTTGTGGATGAAAATGCCGCAAAAGACCTTAAAACACGAGTTGCTGATATGGATGTAACTGTTTTAAGCGGTATGGAGGGTGTTTGCTTCTGCGGTGCAGAGGCAAAGGGCGAAATAACTCTTAACTCCGTTGTTGGTATGGCAGGTCTTAAACCCACTCTTGACGCGGTTAATGCAGGTAAAACTATCGCCCTTGCAAATAAAGAAACCCTTGTTGCAGGTGGTCACCTTGTAACAGAAGCGGCAAAAAGGAATAATGTTTCTATTTTGCCTGTTGACAGTGAGCATTCTGCAATTTTTCAATGTCTTTTAGGAGCACCGTCAAATAAAGCACTTAAAAGAATTATCCTTACGGCTTCCGGTGGTCCGTTCTTCGGTAAAACTAAAGAAGAGCTGCAGAATGTAACTCTTCAGGATGCTTTGAAGCACCCAAGCTGGAGTATGGGGCAGAAAATTACAATTGACAGTGCCACAATGTTCAATAAAGGTCTTGAGCTTATTGAGGCGGTGTGGCTTTTTGATGTTAGCCCCGATATGATTGATATTGTTGTTCACAGAGAAAGCATTGTCCACTCTCTTATAGAATATGATGATAACTCGGTTATTGCTCAGTTGGGTCATCCTGATATGAGATTACCCATTCAGTTTGCAATAACCTATCCCGAGCGTTTTTCATCTCCCGAAAAACAGCTTGATTTATGGGAGATTGGTAATCTCACCTTCTATAAGCCTGATTACGAAAATTTTCCCTGTATGAATATTTGCCGTGATGCAATAACAAAAGGCGGTCTTTATCCGGCTGCGGTTAACTGTGCAAACGAAGAAGCAAATCTTCTTTTCAGGCAGGGTAAAATATCATTTTTGCAGATTCCCGAGCTTATTTCTCTTGCATCCGAATACACCCTTAAAAAGCAGGATTTCACCTTGCAGGATGTGTTTGATACAGATTCATTAATGAGAGAAAAGGTTAGAGAATTAGCAAAGGTATAATAATTTATACTTAAATTTATCAAAGAGGTGTTAACCATAGAAAATTTTGATATCGGTGCAGTCTGGAGCAGTGTTTGGCCGTTTTTACTTGCAATATTTCTTTTTGGTGTAATTATTGCCATTCACGAATTCGGTCATTTTTCGTTTGCAAAGCTTTTTGATGTTCAAATCAACGAGTTTTCACTTGGTATGGGACCGAAAATATTAAAAAAGAAAAAAGGCGAAACAACCTATGCCTTACGCCTTTTTCCCATCGGTGGCTTTGTAAGTATGGAGGGCGAGGATGAAGACAGTGATAATCCGAGAGCCTTCAATAATAAACACGCCTGGCAGAGATTTATAATTGTTGCGGCAGGCGCAATCCTTAACCTTGTTTTAGGAGTTGTGGTTGTTGGTATCTGCCTTTCCTGCGGTGACCTTGTTGGTACTCGTCAGATTCACAGCTTTATGGAAGAATCCGTCAGCGATAAAAGTGGTCTTAAAGCAGGGGACGAGATTATTAAAATCAATAATACCAATGTGTATTCCTCTCAGGGAGTTTCCTTCAATATGGTTCGTGACACCGATAATAAGCTCGATATTACTGTTATTCGTAACGGTGAAAAGGTTCTTGTTGAAGATGTTGAATTCAAGCAGTTTGAGTTTGAAGGCAGAAAATATATTCAGCAGGATTTCTATATTGTAGGTGAGGAGCCTAACGCTTGGAATGTTGTTAAAAATGCTGTTCTTGACTCTGCATCAATTGTTCAGATGGTTCGTCTGAGCCTTGTTGATATGGTAACGGGTAAATACGGTATGAAGGATGTTTCAGGTCCCATCGGTACAATTTCCGCTATTGCAGAATCTACCGCTCAACCCGTTGAATTTAAAGACAAAATCCTCACAGCTCTTAATTTTCTTTCAATGATAACAATTAATGTGGGTATGTTTAACCTTCTTCCCTTACCTGCACTTGACGGTGGCAGATTATTCTTTATTCTTATTGAAATGATAAGAAGAAAGCCCATACCTGCTAAAAAAGAGGGCATAGTTCACACAGTGGGACTTATACTGCTTCTCATATTAATGGCAGTAATTTCAGTTAATGATGTTATAAAACAATTTTAAATTCAGTTGATTGTAGGTGAATTAAAAATGATCAGACGAGTTTCAAGACAAGTTAATGTTGGTAATATTAAAATAGGCGGAGATGCACCTATTGCTATTCAGTCAATGCTCAATGCACCTGCAAGTGATTTTGAGGGTAATTTAAAGCAGCTTAAAGCACTTGAAGAGGCGGGCTGTGAAATTGTGCGTATGGCAGTTCCCGATTTGGAGGCAGTTAAGGTTCTCGGTAAGCTTAAAGAGCACAGCAATATTCCTCTTGTTGCCGATATTCATTTTGATTATAAGCTTGCACTTGAATCTCTTAATGCAGGTGTTGATAAAATCCGAATCAACCCAGGTAATATCGGCTCTGCTCAAAAGGTTTTTGCAGTTGCCGATGCTTGTCAGCTTAAAAATGTTCCCATAAGAATCGGAGTTAATTCAGGCTCGGTTGAAAAGGATTTATTGGAAAAATTCGGTGGTGCAACTCCCGAGGCTATGGTTGAAAGTGCATTCCGCCACGTTAAGCTTTTAGAGGATTGCGAGTTTTATAATACCGTTATTTCTATTAAATCCTCTGATGTTGGCAATATGGTGGAGGCTTATTCACTTGTTGCCCAAAGGTGCGACTATCCCTTGCATCTTGGCGTTACCGAGGCAGGAACAGAGAGAAGCTCCCTTATTAAATCCTCTATCGGTATCGGTTCACTTCTTCTTAAAGGTATTGGTGACACAATAAGAGTTTCCATAACAGATGACCCGGTTAAAGAAATTTATGCCGCAAAGGATATTCTTAAGGCGGTTAATGTGAGAGTTGAAACACCACAGATAGTTTCCTGTCCCACCTGCGGACGAACAAAAATTGACCTTGTTTCCCTTGCAAATCAGGTAGAAAATGCGGTCAGAGATATTAAAAAGCCTATCAAAATTGCCGTTATGGGTTGCGTTGTTAACGGACCCGGTGAGGCTAAGGAAGCCGATATCGGCATTGCAGGAGGGGACGGGTGTGCCGTTCTCTTCAAAAAGGGCGAAATTCTCAGAAAGGTTTCAGAAGAAAATGTCCTCAAAGAA
>SVOP01000121.1 GCA_015066325.1 Oscillospiraceae bacterium | reverse complement strand
TTTTCTTTGCAACAATTATGAGCTTTACAATTCTTAAAGCTCCCCACCTTCTTTTCATCAACCTTGTAACAGACAGTATTCCTGCTCTCGCTCTTGGTCTTGAAAAGCCCGAGCAGAACATTATGAGAAGAAAGCCCAGAAGTAAAAATGACGGTATCTTCGCGGGTGGTCTCGGCATTGACTGTGCATATCAGGGTGTTCTTGTTAGTGTGCTTACGGTTATCGCTTTCTATATCGGTGAATTCCTTGAAACAGGTCACCTTGTTTTAAGAAACATACCCGACAGCAGTGAAGGTATGACAATGGCATTCTTCACAATGGCAATGTGTGAAATCTTCCATTCATTCAATATGCGTTCTCAGAGAGGTTCTTCTGTTGGTATGGTTCTCAAGGGACACCACAATATCGCTCTTTATGGAGCTATGGTTGGTTCATTCCTTCTTACAACTGCAGTTGTTGAGATTGACTTCCTTTCAAATCTCTTCGGCTTTGCACACCTTGACCTTAAAGCATACCTTATTTCTCTCGGTCTTGCATTCCTTGTTATTCCGATTGTTGAAATCGTTAAGCTCTTCCAGAGAAAGTTTGGTAAGGCTCACGATTAAGTTTTCAAAAAACCGCTTGGAGAAATCCAAGCGGTTTTTTTAGATGCCAGATGCCAGTCGCCAGATGACAGTTGAGGGTCTGCGACGCTATTATATTTTTATTTTTGCTCTTGCCAAAATATGTATATAATGCTATACTGAAAAAGATATTAAAATCGAAGAATATGGCTTGATTTTGTCAGGTTTTTCGGTTAGAGAAAGGACGATAAATTTGGCTGAGATTAAAAACATGGACGCTGTAGCAGCTCTTGATGCTATGGATGCTCACGTTGATGATTGGCGCGATGCCACAAAGGGCAAACAGAGAGGTATTTTCTCTTTTGACGATGTTGCTGCGCTTAAAATCAAAAACCTCAAAAAAAGAATTTACACCGATATTGAATCCATTCCTGCTTGGAAAATGAAGGAGTGCATTTATAAAGGTGTTGACGATTATGAATTCCTTTATGATGAATGGAAGGAGCTTAACGTTGGCGACCGTTGGGGTAACAACGGTTGGAGCGCATTCTTCAAGAATTCATTTGATATGCCCGAAAGATTCAAGGGTAAAAAGGTAACTCTTAACGTTTATTTCGGCGGTGACTCACTCCTCACTCTTAACGGCGTTCCCTATCAGGGTCTTGACCCCTTCAGAAACTCCGTTCTTCTTACAGATTGTGCAAAGGGTGACGAGCATTATGATGTTGACATTGAGTCTTACTATGTATGGCACTCAAACGAGTCAACAGTAAAAACTCTTTCTTGCTCATTTGTTGGCGTTGTTGACCCCGAAATCGAAGAGATTTATTGGGATTTCAAGGCTGTGTTCAACGCTTTATTTATGCCTGTTCACGATACAGGTCTTCAGGAGCTTATCAGAGCAGCACTTAAAGAAGCATTTACATACGTAAACTTTGACCTTGACGGGGAAGAATTCAAAGCAGGTCTTCGTCAGGCTCAGAAAGTGCTTAAAGACAAGGTTTATAACAACACCTCTTATAAATCAGAGGGTACACTTGCTCTCGTTGGTAACTCTCACCTTGATATCGTATTTATGTGGGCATATAAAGAGTATATCCGTAAGCTGGGCAGAACTCATGCTACAATGCTTCGCCTTATGGAGCAGTATGACGATTTCATTTTCTCTCAGAGTACAGCTCCCACATATATCGAAATGGCAAACAGATACCCTGCACTTTATGAGCAGGTTAAAAAGCGTATCGAAGAGGGTAGATGGGAATACATCGGTGCAATGTGGGTTGAGCCCGATTGTAACCTTGTTTCCGGTGAGTCCTTTGTTCGTCAGCTTCTTCACGGTATCCGTTTTGCAGAAAAAACATTCGGTATCACTCCCAAAACCTGTTGGGTTCCCGACGTTTTCGGTAACGGCTATGCAATGCCTCAGATTCTTAAAAAAGCAGGCGTTGAATATTTCGTAACTCATAAAATGGGTATCTGGAACGATACAAATCCCTGGCAGTATAACACATTCTGGTGGGAAGGTCCCGACGGTTCAAAGGTATTCTCAATCGTTCCTCCCACACACTTTATCGGTACTGTTGAAGCAGACTCTCTTAAAGTTAACTGGAAGAAATATACAGATAAAGAAACTATCGGCGAATCTATGTACTGCTACGGCTGGGGTGACGGTGGCGGCGGTGTTGACACCGAAATGCTCGAATATGTAAAACGTTATAAAAACTTCCCCGGTCTTCCCAAAACTCAGACAAGTAAGATTGAAGATTCTCTTGCAAGAATGAAAGCTAATGCAACAGAAACAAACATTCCTACTTGGAAAGACGAGCTTTACCTTGAAGAACACCGCGGTGTTCACACAACCAAGGCTCTCCTTAAAAAGCTTAACAGATATTCCGAAAATCTCTATCGTCAGGCAGAGATGTTCGCAAGTATTGCAATGCAGTACGGTTACGAATATCCTCTTGAAAAGCTTAACGAAGGCTGGCAGGCAATTCTTACTAACCAGTTCCACGATTCTCTTCCCGGCTCACATATTACAGAAGTATTCGGTGACCTTTGCGCTATTTACGATAACATTATCGCTATCGGTGAAAGCGTAAGAACTGAAGCTCTTAATGTTATCGCAGGTAATGTTAACGGTGCAGAGAAATACGGTAAACCCTTCGCACTTTTCAACTCTCTCGGTACTGCTGCAACTCAGAAGGTTGAGCTTCCCTACAAGGATGTTGAAATCTATGATGCAGAGGGCAACAAGGTTGCAACCCAAGGCTATACAAAGCTTGACGGCACAAAGGTTCTTGTTTTCGTTGCAAAGGACATTCCTGCAGTTGGTTACAAGGTATTCTATGCAAAAGATGGTGCAGTTAAGGGAGCTGAAGCTCTTTCAGGCAACATTATTGAAAACGCTAACTTCAAGCTCCAGCTTGACGACAGCGCAGAGCTCGTTTCTATCTTCGACAAGAAGAATAACAGAGAAGTTCTTGACGGTAAAGGTAACGTATTCAGACTTTACGAAGACCTTCCCGGTAAATATGACGCTTGGGACATTGTTGCTTCCTATGTTGACCGTCAGTTCGATACAGAACCCGGTAAGGTAACAGGCATTGCAACAGGTGATGTATTCACAGTTGTTTCCATTGAAAAGAATATCAATAAATCAATTGTTAAGCAGAATATCATTATTTATAATGAGCTTGACAGAATTGATTTTGATACATTTATCAACTGGAACGAACAGGAAAAACTTCTCAAAGTTGGCTTTGATGTTGATGTTAAGGCTCAGAAGTTTACCCGTGATATTGCTTATGCAACAATTGAAAGCTCCAACTATCGTCACAATCCTTATGATAAGGCTAAATTCGAGGTTTCAGCTCATAACTTCATTGATATGAGTGAGGATAACTACGGTGTTACAATCCTTAACGATTGTAAGTATGGCTATGAGGTTGATAAGCAGAGAATGATTATCACTCTTCTCAAAGCTCCTATGAACCCCGACCCCAAATCAGACCGTGGCGACCACTATTTCACATATTCAATTTACCCCCATGCAGGTAACTGGAAGAATGCTGAAACTCTTGTAAGAGGTCTTGAAATGAATAACCCTGCAGTTGCAGTTGAAATCAAAGGCGACGCTAAGGGTGAGAATGCAAAGAGCTTTATTAAGGTTGACGGTAAAAACGTTACTCTTGAAGCAGTTAAGAAATGCGAGGACGAGGATGCTTACATCATCCGTTTCGTTGAAAAAGCAGGTAGCAGAACTAAAGTTTCTGCAGAGCTTTTTGCAGAAATCAAGAGCGTAGCAGAATGCGACCTTCTTGAAAGAAATGATGTAGCAGTTGATATTGCAAACGGCAAAACACTCAACTTCGAAATCAACCCCTTCGAAATTAAGTGCTATAAGGTTAAAGTTAAATAAAAATCCAAATAAAAGAAGTGATTGAATCGATTTTCGGTTCAATCACTTTTTATATCTGTTGATTATTAATATCAATTGCTGTCTGAACGATATTTGCTGATAAGGGTTGCTAACTCAAAGCGACTGCGAACGCCCATTTTCGGATAAATCTTTTTAGTGTGATCCTTAACGGTGTGCTCGGTGATAAACATCATTTTAGCAATATCTGCATTGGTGTAGCCCATACATATAAACTCGGCAACCTCGCGCTCTCTCGGAGTGAGAACAGCAAGTGGGTCGGGCTTTTCAAGAGTATTTTCAACAGGCTCTGCCGCAGCGGG
>SVOP01000120.1 GCA_015066325.1 Oscillospiraceae bacterium | reverse complement strand
AAGGCTACCAGGACATAAACGGTATTATTGAATCCCCTTATTTTACCGTTCACGCAGAAAACAAACGCATACCTGTTTATGCTACCACGGTTTTTGTGGGCAGCACTCAAAAAGGTGCTTTACATTCATTCTGCGAAATATATGTTGACACAAGCAAAGATATTAACATCGCTTTCCAGCTTAACACTCACGGTTTTATGATGAGCAAAGTGAATATTTTTCCAAGCTCATTCAATTTAAAGCCCACCTTCTTAAACAATGTGCTTAATTGCGAAATTACAGAATTAGGCACATACACCTTTGTTTTCAATGATACTGACCAGGAACACGGCTTCACCCTTTTTGTTCGTGAGTTGGTTGATGAGGATGCAGAAATAAAAAAATATCAAGAGCAGGGGTACAATGTTATTCCCGTTGAAAAAGGTTTGCATAACGCTGATGCTTATTTTGACTTTTATGGTTGGAGCAACACAGTATTTTACCTTAAACGTGGTTCTTATCTTCTTGCTAAACACACTATCGATATAGAGAGTGACGACGACAACCATAACAACGACAGCAAAAAAGAATTGGATTTATACAACGCCGGGCATTTGCCCATGGGACTTACCCGTTGCCCATACCTGAACCTTAACGTATGCAATAATGTGAAAATTGTTGGTAGTGGCATTGTTGACCTTTCCCACCTTGACAGAGCCGAAAGACGAGGTATTGTTATTGCATACGCAAACAATGTTGAAATAAGTGGTGTAAAATTCATAAACTCTCCAGAGTGGACATTTATTACATACGACAGCGAAAACATCACAATTAAAGATGTTGATATTTTCGGCTACAGACAAAACTCTGATGCTTTCGCAATATGCAACACAAGAAATGCCACAATTGATAATTCCTTCTGCAGAAGCGGTGACGATTTATTTGATGTTAAAGCTGCAGGTGGCAGAGAAGAGGCAATAAGCAAAAACATAACCTTCTCAAACTGCACTGCCTGGAACGGAAAAGCAAGATGCTTCGGTATATGTGGCGAGGTATACAAGGACATAAGTGATGTTACATTCAGAGATTCCTCAGTTATTTTCCACGATGCAACCTGGAACAAAGACAGAATCCCTGCTCTTGCAATTATCGTAGAAAATTCAGGAGGTAGCATTTCAAATATCACCTTTGAAAATATGGAAATCCACCGTGCACACAGCAGAGCCATTGGTTGCCTTATTTACGGTGACACTGTTGAGAATTTCAACATTTCAAACGTTACATACAGAAACATAAGATACAACACCACCTACCCCACTAAGGTTGCTTCAAACGGTAAGGTCAACTCAATTCAGACAACCTTTGAAAATGTTTATGCAAACGGATACAAAATCACTCAGGTTGATTCAAACAACTTTGAATACGACCAATATGCAAGCATCACTGTAAAATAAATTTTAAAGCTAAAAAAAAATCGTCATTCTCTTTTCTGAGAACGACGATTTTTATTATTTAATCTAATTATTTACAAGCTTCTTCAATAGCAACTGCGCAAGCAACAGTCATACCAACCATGGGGTTGTTACCTGCACCGATAAGACCCATCATCTCAACGTGAGCGGGAACTGATGAAGAACCTGCAAACTGAGCGTCAGAGTGCATACGACCCATTGTATCTGTCATACCATAGGAAGCGGGACCTGCTGCCATATTGTCGGGGTGAAGTGTACGACCTGTACCGCCACCTGATGCAACTGAGAAATATTTAACTCCGTTTTCGTTACACCACTTTTTGTAGGTACCTGCAACGGGGTGCTGGAAACGAGTGGGGTTAGTTGAGTTACCTGTAATGGAAACACCAACATTTTCAAGTCTCATAATTGCAACGCCTTCAGGAACGTTATCTGCACCGTAGCAACGAACCTTAGCTCTGTCACCATTTGAATAAGCTGTTTCGTTAACAACCTTAACTGTTTCTGTATAGGGGTCAAATTCAGTCTGAACATAAGTGAAGCCGTTGATTCTTGAAATAATCATAGCAGCATCCTTGCCAAGACCGTTAAGGATAACACGGAGAGGCTGTGTTCTAACTTTGTTTGCATTAAGAGCAATTTTGATAGCACCTTCTGCAGCAGCGAATGATTCGTGACCTGCAAGGAAGCAGAAGCATTCTGTTTCTTCGGAGAGGAGCATTTTGCCAAGGTTACCGTGACCAAGACCAACCTTACGGTTGTCAGCAACTGAACCGGGAATGCAGAAGCTCTGGAGACCCTCACCGATTGCAGCAGCAGCGTCAGCAGCCTTTGTGCAACCCTTTTTGAGAGCGATAGCGCAACCTACTGTGTATGCCCAAACAGCATTTTCAAAGCAGATAGGCTGAGTTTCTCTAACGATTTTATCACAGTCAATGCCTTTAGCAAGAGTGATTTCTTTACATTCTTCAATTGAAGAAATGCCATATTCTTTAAGAACTGCGAGGATTTTTGCCTCACGTCTTTCATAGTTTTCAAATAATGCCATGTTCGTTTACCTCCTTATTCTTCACGGGGATCGATATACTTAGCAGCATCTGCAAATCTGCCGTAAGTACCCATAGCTTTATTGTAAGCTGTTGTGGGATCGTCGCCTTTTTTGATGAAGTCTGTCATTTTGCCGAGAGAAACGAATTCATAACCGATAACCTGATCGTCATCATCAAGAGCCATTCTTGTAACATAGCCTTCTGCCATTTCAAGATATCTTACACCCTTAAGGTTTGTGCCGTACATTGTACCAACCTGAGAGCGAAGACCTTTACCGAGGTCTTCAAGACCTGCACCAACTGAAAGGCCATCTTCTGAGAATGCAGACTGAGAACGACCGTAAACAATCTGAAGGAAGAGCTCACGCATAGCTGTGTTGATAGCGTCACAAACAAGGTCTGTGTTAAGAGCCTCAAGGATTGTTTTACCGGGGAGAATTTCACTTGCCATTGCAGCAGAGTGAGTCATACCGGAGCAACCGATTGTTTCAACAAGTGCTTCTTCGATAATACCGTTTTTAACGTTAAGGGAAAGCTTGCAAGCGCCCTGCTGGGGTGCACACCAACCGATACCGTGTGTGAAAGCGGAAATATCTTTGATTTCATAAGCCTTTACCCATTTGCCTTCTTCGGGAATGGGAGCGGGACCATGGTGAGGGCCTTTTTTGACCATACACATTTTTTCAACTTCATGTGAATAATTCATGATGTCTGTTTCTCCTTTCGGATGTTAAATTTTTACCAAATATCATTTTATTACATCTTGTCCTTTAAGTCAAGTAAAATCATACTCAACGCATTGACAAAATAATAACACAAATATTGACAAATTTATTAATTTTATATAAAGGTATTGCATTTTTCGACTTCCGCCAATATAATGTTATATTGGAATTTTATCAATATATAATTTGTTTATTTGAATATATATTATTAACCGCATTAATCACTCTGAATCGGCGAGGTCAAAAATGGTATTTTCAAGTCTTTTGTTCATATACGCGTTTTTGCCGATATGTCTTATTTTCTATTCTCTTATGAAAGGCATAAACGGTAAAAACATCGTTTTGCTTATATTCTCTCTCCTTTTCTACACATGGGGAGAGCCCGTTTATGTTTTACTGCTTGTGTTTATGACCTTGTGCGATTGGTTGGCTGCACTTTTCATAGAAAAATCTGAATCCGTAGGAAAGCGTAAAACGCTTCTTATACTTGCCGTTATTGTTAACTTAGGTCTTATTGGCTATTTTAAATACACGGGCTTTTTACTTACCAACATTCAAAGCATTTTCGGTATTCCCGAAATTATACCAAAAATTGCTCTGCCAATAGGAATTTCTTTTTATACCTTCCAGCTTCTTTCTTATGTTGTGGATGTTTACAGAAAAGATGTTCCTGCACAAAAGAATTTTTTCTGGCTTCTTTTATATTCAAGCCTTTTTTATCAATGCATCGCAGGTCCTATCGTCCGTTACAGCGATGTTCAGAGAGAAATTAACGAAAGAAAGGTTAATCTTACTGAGGTTTCAATGGGGGTAACCCGATTTGCAGTGGGGCTCGGTAAAAAGGCTTTGATTGCAAACCTCTGCGGTTCTCTTTCCGATCAGCTTTTAGTCAGCGACTCTTTAATGAGCACTTCCTTTGAAAGCGCAATTGCGGAGCTTTCCTCACGTTCAGCCTTAGGACTTTGGTTCGGTGTTCTCTTCTATATGCTTCAAATCTACTTGGATTTCTCTGCTTATTCCGATATGGCAATAGGTATGGGTCTTATGGTAGGCTTCCATTTCAAAGAGAATTTCAACTACCCATATATTGCAAAATC
>SVOP01000119.1 GCA_015066325.1 Oscillospiraceae bacterium | reverse complement strand
CAACTGGCACACATCTGACCCCAAGCAGGGCGATTATACTGAAGAATATCAGGCATATTACCACGAAGAGCTTATTAAACAGTTCTTCTCTCGTAAATATATGTGGGCAACTCACGTATGGAATATGTTTGACTTTGGTGCAGATAGCCGTAACGAAGGTGGCGAAAACGGACAGAACCATAAAGGTCTTGTGACATTCGACCGTAAGTATAAGAAGGACTCTTTCTATGCTTATAAAGCATGGCTTTCTGATGAAAAATTCGTTCATATCTGCGGTAAAAGATATATCGACAGAGTTGAAGATGTAACAAAGGTTACTGTATATTCAAATCTTCCTGAGGTTGAGCTTTTTGCAAACGGTAAGAGCCTTGGTAAGAAAACAAGCGATGTTCACTTCTTCTATTTCGATGTTCCCAACGTTGGTGAAACAGAGCTTAAAGCCGTTGCAGGTGAGTTTACAGATACATCAGTAATCCGCAAGGTTGATGTTTTCAACGATTCTTACAGACTTCGTGAAACAGGTGCAGTTCTTAACTGGTTCGATATTACCGAAATTGACGGCTATTTCTCACTTAACGATAAAATGAGTGATGTTATGGCATCCGAAGAGGGGAGACAGCTCTTTATGGGACTTATGGCAAACGCTATGAAGAACCACGGAGATAAATCAATGATGGGTGATATGGGCGCAGAAATGCTTTCAGGACCTATGATGCAGATGATGGGCGGCTTCACAGTTATCCGTCTTGCAAACCTTATGGGCGCTGCAAACCTCCACTTTACAAAAGAAGAGCTTCTCCAGCTCAACGCAGCACTTAACAGAATAAAGAAATAAAAAACAAAGCACTTTGCGAGAGCAAAGTGCTTTGTTTTTTAGTGTCAAGTTGAAAGTGGCAAGTGGCAAGTTTCGGGACTTGCGGTCGGCATTATATAGCTGTTAGCCACCGGTTGCCAGCCGCCAGTATGTAAAAGTATTGCGAAGCCTATCCCTCTTTTTTGCAAAGCAAAAAGGAGGGGGGACCGCGTTAGCGGTGGGTGGTACAATAAAGTGCAAAATGCAAAACGCAAAGTGCAAAGTTTCGGGGCGCAAATGCACCGTAGAAGAATAAAGCTATTGTTTGTGGTGCCTGCCTTCGAAGGCGGGGGGACCGCCTTTTGATTAGTTATTTTTATGAATAGAGTTTCAAACGAGCCAGATAATAAAGTTTAAAATAAAGTTGGTCGGGTGGTGGGTGGTTCTCGACGCGAGAATCGAGCGTCGTTGAAACGTAAGCTTCAATTGACCTATCTGTCTCTCACCTGAACTTCTTTTGATTGCTCATTATAAACTCATATAATTTATCAAGTAATTCATTCTGTGCATCGTTGTAGAAAATTTCATCTTCTTCCTCAAAATCGATATCTTTTTCTTCCATTTTATCAATTTTATTTTGAATGCTTTCGATACTTTTAGGAACTTTCTTAGATGGGAATTTGTTTTGAACACTTGTCATTAAACCGAGCATTTTAGGTGAGTTGATTTCTTCAAAAGCTTTAACAGCGTTTGGAAATCTATTGCCGTTGTAATATAAATAACCTGAAAAACCATCTGAATTAACCTCTGTTAAGACTAAATCTGCATCATAAACTATTTTTTCCCATTTGTTCAGATAGTTTAAACAAGTCCCATTGCCTGACATTTCGTTTAAATGGCTTGAAAATTTGGTTAAAAGCTCTTCTTGTGGTAATGAAAGAATATCAGAAATTTTCATTGTACAGTTTTCGGGTGCAATAGGGGAAATACCACTACCTGTAACAACGGACTCGGGTACTTTTCCTGCAACCAAATGCTTGTACCTTTCCCAAATATCAGTTAACTCACGAAATTCAATTGACTCTTCGTAATTGCTGGTTGTTTCTGTACAAAGTTTAATTAAGTAATTTATACCTTTTTCTGTATCGTTATTTTCAAGATAATATTGTGCTAACCGTAAATATAAAGTAACCGTATCAGCCACACATTCACAATCGTTTTCAACATACTTTTCAAAGGCGATAAAATAAGCAAAACCACATTTCTTTTCACCATTTTCGATAAGCTCTTCGCCTTGCTGTATAAACAAATCAAAAACATACATTATGTTTCGGTGGCTTTTTGCAATCTTTTGGAGTTGGATATTTAATTTTTCTATATCTCTGTCAGTAAGATAAGTTGTTTTAATATCTTCAAGTTGTTTAGTTAGTTTTTCTAACTTTTCTATACCTGTAAATTTGAAAAACAAGCTCATTTTCTCACCTATGCAAATTAATAAACTCAATTAATCTCAACCAATCAAGACGGCTGAAATAGTGCTGACCGTCTCTCATATGATAGCCGATGTCACCTTCAAAATATTTGTCATCAACCTGTGGTGGTCTGTCCTCGTATTTAAAGCCATTGTTGAAAACATCACTTGATGCAACGCAACAAAGCATTTCTGAAAGCGGGTCTGCCCATTTGTCAAGTGCAGCACTGCCAATAAGCACCTTTCTCGGAGCGATTGATGCTACCAGATAATGCTGGTCAAAGGGCATATTTTCTTCGTTGTTACAATATTTCTTATAGTTTTCGCAGAACCAGAAGGGGAAATTTCTGCATATATCTGCAACTCTTTCGCCACCTTCGGCAGTTCCTCTTGCAATTGCCGCACCACTGCAACCGGAATCATTTGAATATGAAAAAGCAAATCTTTCATCAGTTGCACCTGCTAAAAGTGCAGTTTTACCGAGCCTTGAATGACCGCAAACTGTTGCGCAATCAAGGTCTAATTTTTCGGGAATGGTTTCAGCATAGTCTAAAACTCTCTGTGCGCCCCAAGCCCACATAGCAATTTTACCGCAGTCGGTGGCATTTCTTTTACCATCGGGGTATAAAACACCTGCAAGCTTATTTGTAAAATCCCCATCGTCACTTGTGATGTCATCATAATATAAAGATAAAACAGCAAAGCCGTTGTCAATAAGCTCTTCTGTCGGCATATATCTGTCGGGGTTATCGGGTCTGAAATTTACGTGTATGAAAAACGGATGCTTTTTATCATCTGTAGGGAGAGTTGCTAAAAAGGGGAATGAAAAATCCTTTCCGTTTATAACGCAGTTAGCAATAACTCTATTGCAAACTGCTTTACCTGCGCAGAATTTAGGAATTACAACTTCCTCAACCTCAAAGGTAATCTTATCGGGTTTTGGTGGCATATAGCCGAATAAATCGGTATAAATCAATTCGAGCATTTCTTCTCTCGTTTTAAGCTCGGGAACATTTCTTTCTTTAAGCATTGCTTTGAGCATATACATCACTCCTTTATGTATGAATGATAACATTTTTCATAACCATTTTCAAGAAAAATGCTATATTTGACATTATTGTTATTATATTTTAAAATAGTAGCTATGATGGTGATGAAATTAAAAAGAGGTGTTACAAAGTGAAAAAAGCAATCAAAATAATTTTGAGCATACCAATTGTTATTATTAGTTGTGTTATAATATTTTTGAGTGTTACCTTTTTTATTATGATTCTTACTATAGATGAGGGGGATTTCCATACAGTTGTCACAGAGATATATAACGGTTGTTACATAGAGGATTTAGATGATGATATGCAAAGCATCTATTATTATCCTGATGCAGATGAGAGTAAAGATAAGGTTTATATAGTTGACGAATGGGAAAATATTATAAAATATGCATCTGACGGAAAAGATACAGTAGCTTTTCATTGCATTTATAATCAATATGAAGATAACGAAAAGGATTTATTTGTTGTTTTTAATACAACTACCCAAAAGGAAAACAAATTTAAAAATCAGAAAGCTTTTCTTGATTTTTGCGAAGAACAAAAAATTCAACTTTCAGATTGGGAAATGGGTGGCGGAACTGATTATGAAATAATCCGCTTGGGCAATGGATGGAGTATTTATGATTCACCAAACCCCGGAATTGATAAAATTATGAATGGTCCTGCCATAGTATATGAGGGCTTTGTTACCGATGTTGAGAAAAAAGTGAATAATGAAGTTGAATTCATTTTTGCTGTGCCTAAATGGGCAGAAAAGGAAATACCTGAATCTAACGAAAGCCTTGATGTAAGTAGAACTGTAATCGGTGAATATAAATTTGCTCCTTTTGGAAAAGATGAAGTAACGTACTATGAAAGATTATCATTGAATACAAAAACAGGAGCAGTTATAGTTTTAGATTGAATTAAGCGAGGAACTAAACCTCGCTTTTTTGTTGATTATACTTGAAAATGCATAGATTAGTGTATATAATATTAACAATATTTCCGTCCATGGCGCAGTTGGATAACGCAGCAGAT
>SVOP01000017.1 GCA_015066325.1 Oscillospiraceae bacterium | reverse complement strand
GTCATTAGCTCAGTAGGCAGAGCACCTGCCTTTTAAGCAGGGTGTCCGGGGTTCGAATCCCCGATGACTCACCAAAAGGAAAGTTATACTTTTGTATAGCTTTTCTTTTTTTGATGGGTTTATTTTGTGGGGATTCGAACCCCTCTCGGCGAAGCCGAACACAATCGGGTCAACGAGCGTAGCGAGTGTGAAGGGCGAAGCCCTTCGAATCCCCGATGACTCACCAAAAGAAAAAGCAAGTCAAAAGACTTGCTTTTTCTTTTGGTGTTTATGTCCGCAGGACATAACATCGTTATGAGCGAAGCGAGTACTTCGTTTTACTGCTTGCAGTAAACTTCATTTTTAGTTTGCGGACATAAAATGATGTTGCTATTGGCAAATGAAGTGGCTTTGCCAATGAAGTGTGCCTTACGGCGCAATGAAGTTGCCCTTCAGGCAAACGTAATGAGTGTTTGTTATTTATCTTGTAACAAACCCAAACCTCGCTCGTCTAATAAGTGAACGTTCAAAAATTGTGAAAGGGGAGATGGTATGGAAGATATAGAGCTTGTATTTACAAAATATTATAAGTATGTTAAACGCTATGCACTCTCTCTTTGCTACGATGAAACTCTTGCGGAAGATATTACGCAGGAAACATTCTATAAAGCCTTTAAGAATATTGATAAATTCAAAAATGAGTGCAGAATGGAGACCTGGTTGTGCCGTATTGCACACAATGAGTTTGTTTCTTTAAAACGAAAGAAAAAAACTGAGAATATTGACGATTACACATCTCTCGCATCTTTTGATAACATTGTTGAAAATGCTGATGATAAAGAGTGTGCAAGAATAATTCTCGAAATATCAACGGAGCTTTCCTCACCATATAAAGAGGTGTTTTATATGAAGGCATTGGGTGAATTGCCGTTTTCGGTGATTGCAGAGGTTTTCGGTAAAACGGAAAGCTGGGCAAGAGTTACATATCACAGAGCAAGAGCTAAAATTTCAGAAAGGTTAGGTGACTTTAATGAATAAGTTTGATTGCGAAATTATAAAGGATTTGTTGCCTTTATATGCAGATAGTGTTTGCAGTGACAAATCTGCAAAGATAGTAGAAGAACACATAAATGATTGCGCAGAATGCTCGGAAGAGCTTAGAAAAATAAAGGAATGTCCCACAGTGCCGGAAGTTGATGAGGATATGAAAAAAGCCGTAAAAAATGCAGGTAAAAGAATAAAAAAAGGTAAAAAGAAAACAGTAATCGAAACAGTTGCCCTTGTACTTATTCTTGTAATTCTCTTTGGTGTTATCGGAATGTACCGTTTTATTTTGTACGCTGCAAAAGCCGACCATGAAGTATATAATAATAGTACAGCAGTTTTTAATCAGAATTGCGAAAGTGTTAAAATTGATTTAACTGATAAAAAAGACTATGAAAATGATAGTGCAACCTTGTTTGTTGGCGAAAAATATAAAGTGGAAAAAAATGAAGAGAGCAATACTGAAAAGTTGGTTGTCAACAAAGATAAATATATTCACTTTATTGAACATGAAAACGGCTTAATGGTTTATGGTATGAGCGAATATCTTGAAAACCACGTATTTTTCCCTGCAAGACCATTTGTGAAATGGGGAGTAGAGCTTATGGGCTATGAGTCTGATTTTGCTCCGGGTTATGATTTATCACTTGAAGAAAAAATCATTGAAATGGAAGAACCTGAAGCACCTTTCTTCTGTTCAGCAGAAGCATACGCAAAAGCCTTGGCTTATTACAGTATAAAAAACTCTATGGGCATAGGAACAGGTTATTTGCTCGTTAAAAATGATGAATTTTATTGTATAGGCACAAAACTCCACAATGGCGATAATAAGCTCTATACTTTTATTATTCAATCAAAAAGCGACCTTAATAAGTCTATGCAAATTAATTTTAAGGGCTACGAATCACAGGACGAGGTTGTTGATATTCTTTCAAGCCTTAAAATAAAATAAAGTTTAGGAGTGACGGTATTTAACCCGTCACTCCGTTTTTTCTAAAAAATTGAATACAAATGCACCTATAATTCCTGTTGAAAGAATTGACCTTGCAGTTGCAGAAAGCTCTTCTGAAAGAATTAATAGCTCATATTGAAATGGTGTGAAATGTGCAAAATCTGAAAAGATACTCATAAATAATAACGGCAAAGCCAGTGCCAGAGTGCATTTTATAACAATTCGGGCTTTATGCCCTAACGATTTATAGAAGCTTTTAATTTTAGTCAATGTAATCACCGGAATAATGGTATTATAAATATTCTTCAAAATCAATGGTAATTGCAGGATGATACTGCATATTTTACCATACAAAATATTGAAAAACTATTGAATTGTAACACAATATTTGGTACAATAATTCTACTTATTCTATTGACGGAGGCTGACAGTATGAAATGTCCCTTTTGTGGTTTTGAAGAAAGTAAGGTAATTGACTCCCGTCCGACAGACGAGGGCGAAAAAATTCGCCGCCGCAGAGAGTGTATGAGCTGCGCAAAGCGTTTTACTACCTATGAAATTATTGAAAGTGTTCCGATTGTTGTTGTTAAGAAGGACGGCAAATCCCGTGAGGTTTTCGACCGCGATAAGCTTTTCAACGGTATGATGCGCGCTTGTGAGAAACGGCCTGTTTCAGTTGGTGATATCGAAAGAGCGATTGATGAAATTGAAGCAGAAATTCAGAATTCTCTTGATAGAGAGGTTACCTCTGTAAGAATCGGTGAGCTTGTTATGGATAAGCTTAAAGATATTGATGAGGTTGCTTATGTTCGCTTTGCATCTGTTTATCGTCAGTTTAAGGATATAAACACATTTATGAGCGAGCTGAAAAAATTATTAATAGAAGAGTAAAAATTAGGCTACCATTGTGGTAGCCTAATTGTGATTTTTAAATTATGTCAAGTTTTATTTGTCCTGTTTGTAAAAATGAAATTTCGCTTTTTGATAGAACCTATAAATGCCCTGATAACCATTGCTTTGACCTTTCTAAAGATGGTTACGTGAATCTTTTGATGTCGCAGCAGTCCTCATCTAAACGCCATGGTGATGATAAATTAATGGTTCGTGCAAGACGAGAATTTTTAGAAAAAGGCTTTTATAGTGAATTAAGAGAAAAGCTTTGTGACACGTTAAAAGCTCAATTACCTGAAAACGCAACAATTATTGATGTGGGTTGCGGTGAGGGTTACTATACTTCGGAAATTTCAAAAATCAATGATTTTGAAATCTTCGGTATAGATATTTCAAAGGATGCTTTAAGGTGTGCGGCTAAAAGCATTAAAAACGGTAGCTTTGCAGTTGCAAGTGCTTTCTCTTTGCCTTTCGGGAATGAAAGTGCAGACTGCGTTTTAAGCGTTTTTGCTCCCTCGGCTTATGAAGAGTTTTACAGAGTGTTAAAAAATGACGGTAAGCTCATCAAGGCTATACCTTTAGAAGATCATTTATGGGAGCTTAAATGTGCTCTTTATGAAGAACCGTATAAGAATAAACCTGAGAAAAGGAATGATGAGTTATTTAAATTGGTTTCTCAGGAAGAAATTAAATATAAAACTAACTTAACCGAAAAAGAAGATATAGAAAATCTTTTTAAAATGACACCGTATTATTATAAAACAGGTAGAGCAGATGCGGAAAAATTACTTTCCCTTAAAAGCCTTGAAATAACGGTTCATTTCGGTATTGAGGTATATGAAAAGAGGTAAGATTATGTACGAAAATAATTGGGAATCCTTGAATTCAAGAAAAGTGCCCGAATGGTTCGGTAAAGCAAAATTCGGTATTTTTATTCACTGGGGACTTTACAGTATCCCTGCTTATGCACCCATTAAAGACTATGCAGAGTGGTACGGCTATTCCTGTAATATGGAAAATCCTGAAACAGAGGCACAGGCGAAATATAAGGCATTCCATAAAGAGCATTATAACTCAAGACCTTATTATGATTTTAAGGATGAATTTACAGGTCACCGTTTTGACGCAAATAAATGGGCGGACCTTTTCAAGCGTTCAGGTGCAAAATACATAAACTTTGTTTCAAAGCACCACGATGGTTATTGCCTTTATGAAACAGAATATGCACCCGGTCTTAACTCTGTTGAATGTGCGCCCAAACGTGATTTTCTTATGGAACTTAAAAATGCTTTAGAGGGTACAGGTGTTCGTTTCGGCGTTTATCATTCAGTTTATGAATGGTGGCATCCTTATTACCTTGAAGATCCTGAAAAATACGCATTAGAGCATCTTCATCCAATGCTTAAGGAGCTTGTTGAAAAATATCAGCCTGCAACTCTTTTTACTGACGGTGAATGGGAGCACGAAAGCTCTGTTTGGCATTCAACCGAGTTTTTACAGTGGCTTTATAACGAATCCTCTGTTAAGGATACAATTGTTCCCAATGACCGTTGGGGTAAAGAAACCCGCGGCAGAAACGGCGGTAACTTTACAACTGAATACGGCATTATTGATGTTTATCTCGGTACAGAAAGACGAATTGAAGATGTTGAGCTTGACAGACCATTTGAGGAATGCCGTGGTATCGGTCGCTCCTTCGGTATTAATAAAGAAGAGGGCTGTGAAAACTACCTTTCAGTTAAAGAACTTCTTATCACTCTTTGCGACCTTGTTTCAAAGGGCGGAAACTTCCTTCTTAACATTGGTCCCGATGGAGACGGCACAATTCCTCCTCTTATGGAAGAACGCCTTCTTGGTATGGGTAAATGGCTCGAGGTTAACGGTGAAGCTATTTACGAAAGTGAAGTTTATAGTAAAAAGAGTGCAGATGGTGTATATTACACTCAAAGAGATGGCAATATCTATGCAATAACAGAAAAATTCCCATCAAAAGAAACTGTTTTTGAGGAAATTGATTTCAATGAAAACTACAATATTTCTCTTCTTGGTTCAGAGGGTAAAGTAATTGCAACTGATAAAGACGGAAAGCTCGCTTTAAGAACAGATATCTGCGCTCCCGAGGATGTTGCTTGCGAGCATCTCTATGTTTATAAAATCAGTTAATAATTTTACATTTCAGGTGTATTATGAAAAAAATTATAGGTCATTTTGTGACCATAACTAAACATCGGCATCTTGTTATAAAGCATTGCAAAAAAGCAGGTGTTTTATGGCAGGGGTTACGGCACGATTTGTCAAAATATTCCCCAACAGAATTTTTACCGGGAATAAAATATTACACAGGGCAACGTAGTCCTAATGAGGGCGAAAGAGCTGAAAACGGATATTCTCTTGCGTGGATTCACCATAAGGGTAGAAACAAGCATCATTTTGAATACTGGACAGATTATAACCCTGTTTCAAAATTGGTTGAACCCGTTGAAATGCCCATAAAATATGTAGCAGAAATGTTTTGCGACAGAGTTGCCGCAGGGAAAATTTATAACGGTGATAAATATACGGATGATTCACCACTTGAGTATTTTATGAAAGCTAAGCACAGAAGGGTTATTCACCCGAAAACCTCTGATTTGCTTGAAAGCTTGCTTGTTATGTTAAAGGATTACGGTGAAGACTATACCTTTGAGTATCTTCGCAGGCTTGTAAAAAAGAATAAGCAAAACAATAAAGATAATGTTAAAAAATAAAGAATTTGTAAACAAAGTTAGTGTTCTTTATTATATTGTTGTTTTTAAATAAAACATGTGATAATATTATGAGTATATCAATATGAATTTTACCTTGGAGGAAGTATGAACAAAACACCGATTATAACAATTATTGCTATGCTTGCAGTGATTTTAATCGCTTTCAGCGGATGCGAATTTGAAATCAGTCTGAATGGCGAGGAGAATAACACTCAAACTTCAATTGAATCTGTTGTTGTAACAGATGAAGAGGGTAGCACTCAGATTGAAACAATTGTCCATTATATTACTACTGAGCCCGTTCCTGTTGTTACAATAGTTGAAGTAACAAATGAAAAAGGCAAGGTTATTGAAACTGAAAAAATCACACTTTCACCTGAAGAGGTTCAACAAGGAAAGGATTTCTTCGGCAATAAAGATGAAAGCAATGAAAAAGAAACAAATAAAGGAACTGAAAAAGAAACTGAGATTTCAAAAGAACCTGCTTCAGACAGGATTACAACAGCTCCTGAAAAAGATAATATACCCGTTCAGGATGATTTTGCTGTTCTCAATTCAAGTAAATATCTTATAGAAGGTAGAATTGTTACTAAAGACGGCACTTCATATCCCTATAAAATAGCAAGAAACGGAAACCGCTTCACTTTAAGAACTACAGCAGAGGGTGAAGATGTTTGCATTATTATGGGTAGTGAAAATGTTTATTGGGTTTCTCCTAAAAATAAGACTTATATAAAAATTCCTAAAGATTTAGCAGGTGAAGAAAACGCTGAAGAATTTGAGGCTCTTTTTACCGGGGAAGCATATAACCTCTATGCAAATAAAAAAGAAATCGATTCATATACCGAGAAAATGTATGGTGTTAAATATAAAGTTGTTGAGTATGATGACGGCTCTTTAGATTATTTCAACGGTAAAACACTTGTTCAGACTGTTGATTCCAGTGGCTCAACTCTTTATTATGATGTTATTTCAACAAATGTTTCAGAAGGCTTATTTGTTCCTCCGGCAGATTATACCGAGGAGGTTATAACCTCAGAAAAAGCATCAGAGCTTGCAGAAAGCCTGTCAACAACTGCTTGCACAGACCCAAAACATAACCACTGATGAATATGAATAACAAAGTTGCCCTTGTAACAGGGGGTGCAAGAGGAATCGGTAGGGCAATATGCCGATCTCTTGCAAATGACGGATTTAAAATTGCCATTAATTATAATAATTCAGAAAAAGAAGCAACGTCTTTAAAAGATGAGCTTTCTGCAATTGCAGAGGTTGAAGCTTTTAAATGCGATGTTTCCTATTCAAATTCAGTTAAAGAAATGTTTGCGGAGATTTCAAGAACATTAGGAAATGTAAACGTGCTTGTCAATAATGCAGGCATTGCGGAACAGGCACTTTTTACAGATATTACTGATGAAATGTGGCAGAGAATGATTAACACTAATCTTTCAGGTGCATTTTATTGCTCAAGAGAAGCTCTTAAGAATATGATTAATGAGAAGAATGGCGTAATCATAAATATCGCTTCAATGTGGGGCGAGGTAGGGGCTTCAATGGAGGTTCATTATTCAACAGCAAAAGCAGGGCTTATTGGTATGACTAAAGCTCTTGCAAAAGAGGTAGGGCTTTCAGGTGTTCGTGTTAATGCAGTTTCTCCGGGTGTTGTTTTAACTGATATGATGAACTCATTCTCAGAAGAAGATAAAGAAATATTAAAGGAAGAAACACCTTTGAATACCTTGGGCACTCCTGAAGATATTGCGGATGCAGTCAGCTTCCTTGTAAGCGATAAAGCAAGGTTTATAACAGGGCAAGTGCTTTCCGTCAACGGCGGATTTGTTATCTGATTTAATGGTCTAAAATACCTTTGAAAGAGGGGTTAATAATATGAAAATTACATTTATGGGTGCAGGAAGTACAGTTTTTGCGAGAAATGTTATTGGTGACTGTATGTGCTCTGAGGTCCTTCGTGACAGCGTTTTCGCTCTTTATGATATTGATGGCGAACGCCTTAACGAAAGCAAAACAATTATTGAAGCAATGCAGAAAACAATGGGTGGCTACGGTAAGGTTGAGTGCTATCTCGGTGTAGAAAACCGTAAGGATGCTCTTCGCGGTGCGAACTTTGTTGTTAATGCAATTCAGGTTGGTTTATATGACCCTTGTACAATAATTGACTTTGAAGTTCCCAAGAAATACGGTCTTCGTCAGACAATTGCCGATACTCTCGGTATCGGTGGTATTATGCGAGCTCTTCGCACAATTCCCGTTATGGATGATTTTGCAAAGGATATGGAAGAGGTTTGCCCTGATGCACTTTTCCTTAACTATACAAACCCCATGGCAATGCTTTCAGGCTATATGCAGAGATATACAGGTGTTAATACCGTAGGTCTTTGCCATAGCGTTCAGACCTGCTCTTTGGACTTGCTCAATCAGTTAGGTATGGAAGATAAGTTAGAGGGCAGAAGAGAGCTTATTGCAGGTATTAACCATATGGGTTGGCTTCTTGAAATTCAAGATAAAGACGGTAACGACCTTTATCCCGAAATCAAGAGCAGAATTCAGGCTAAAATTGATGACCCCGAATTTAATAATAAAGTTCGCCTTGAATATATCAAGCATTTCGGCTATTACTGCACAGAGTCAAGCGAGCATAACGCAGAGTATAATATGTTCTACATAAAGAGCAAGTATCCCGAGCTTATTGAAAAATATAATATTCCCCTTGACGAATATCCTCGCCGTTGTGTAAATCAGATTGCAGGCTGGAAAAAGGAATATGCAGAGATGCTTGAAAAAGGTGTTAAAGAGCATAAGCGTTCCAATGAATATGCTTCTCATATTATGGAATCCGTTGCGACAAACACACCTTATAAAATAGGCGGTAACGTTCTCAACAGAGGCTTTATCACAAACCTTCCTGCAGAGGCTTGTGTTGAGGTTCCCTGCCTTGTTGACGGTAAAGGTGTTCACGGAACGTATGTTGGTGCTCTTCCGGTTCAGTGTGCTGCAATGAATATGACAAATATCAATGTTCAGCTTCTTACAATTGAAGCAGCAAGAACAAGAAAGCTTGAGCATATTTATCAGGCTGCAATGCTTGACCCACATACCGCAAGTGAACTGAGCATTGATGATATTAAAAATATGGTTGATGACCTTATTGACGCTCATGGCGATTTCTTACCGAAATATCACTAATTTCAAAAAATAGTTGACATTTTAAATTCTAAATGGTAAACTCTAACACATAAAATAAACCTGTGACGAAGAGTAGTAAATGGTTACAGAACCTTAAAGAGAGTCGGCGGTGGTGGAATGCCGATAGGGGAATTTTCATTGAATGGACTTCCGAGGGCGAACTGAATTAAGTAGGGGAGACGGCAAGCAACCGTTAGAATGCTATGTGTATGTCAGTACACAGTTGAGTGCGTGTTTTTACACGAATTTGGGTGGTACCGCAGGATTATTAAACCTGTCCCATTGTTTATGGGGCAGGTTATTTTATTTTTTCAGGTGATTATTTATGCTTTTAACAAAACGATGGCGTAGCACAGATTAATTTAATAAAAGCTGTTATTTTTGAAACGATAAAGGAGAAATTACTATGATTTTTAATAATGTTGATTTTGATACCTATTACAAGGATTACCCTACAAAAGAGGGCTATTTCGGTAAATACGGCGGAGTGTTTATTGACGATAAATTAAAAGCTCCTATGCAGGAAATTACTGAAGCATATTATGACATTTGTCAGTCAAGAAAGTTTATTGCAGAGCTTCGCAGAATCAGAAAAGAATTTCAGGGCAGACCAACTCCCATAACCCACCTTGAAAGACTTTCGAACAGCATCGGCAGAGTTCAGCTTTATGCAAAGCGTGAGGACTTGAACCATTCAGGTGCTCATAAGCTTAATCACTGTATGGGTGAAGCACTTCTTGCAAAATATATGGGCAAAAAGAAGATTATTGCTGAAACAGGTGCAGGTCAGCACGGCGTTGCTCTTGCAACAGCTGCAGCATATTTCGGTCTTGAATGCGATATTTATATGGGCGCGGTTGATATTAAAAAACAAGCTCCCAACGTTGCAAGAATGAAAATTCTCGGTGCAAATGTTATTGAGGTTACCCACGGACTTCAGACCCTTAAAGAAGCAGTTGATGCAGCATTTGATGCATATAGTAAAGAATATAAAGACTGTATCTATTGCATCGGTTCAGTTCTCGGTCCTCACCCTTTCCCAATGATGGTAAGAGATTTCCAGAGCGTTGTTGGTATCGAAGCAAGAGAACAGTTCATTGAAATGACAGGTCATTTGCCTGATTCAATTGTTGCTTGCGTTGGCGGTGGCTCAAATGCAGCAGGTCTTTTTGCAGGCTTCCTTAATGACCCTGTTGATATTTATGGCGTTGAGCCTCTCGGCAGAGGTCCAAAGCTTGGCGACCACGCTGCAAGCCTTAAATACGGAACAGAGGGTATAATGCACGGCTTCAACAGCATTATGCTTAAAGATGAAAATGGCGAGCCTGCTCCCGTTTATTCAGTTGCAAGTGGTCTTGATTATCCATCATCAGGCCCCGAACACGCATTCCTGCAGGATATCGGCAGAGTTAAATATGATGTTGTTGACGATGAAGAAACAATTGATGCATTCTACAAGCTCTCTCGTCTTGAGGGTATCATTCCTGCTATCGAAAGCTCCCATGCAGTAGCTTACGCTATGAAAATGGCTAAGGAAATGGACCATGGTTCAATTCTCATTAACCTTTCAGGCCGTGGCGATAAAGATATGGACTATGTTATTGAGAATTTTGGAATAAGATAAAAAATATGACAGGCTTTTTGAGCCTGTCATATTTTTTGTTGCCGGTCGGTAGCCTTCAGTCGATAGTGTAAATGTGTGTCGTTACTGAAAAACAACGTTGCATCAAAGGAAGTAATCATATATTGATATAGGTTTTTAGTATTGACACGCTATTGTTAGAATGGTATAATTTCTATGCTGATAAAATTTGATGGATGCAGATGTTTCTGAGGAGATTTTAATTATGTTTGATAAAATTGCTGTACTTATTCCATGTTACAACGAAAGCGCAACTATTGCCAAGGTGGTAAGGGATTTTCGTAATGAATTACCTGAAGCTACAATATATGTTTATGATAACAATTCAACAGATGGTACTGCCGAAATCGCTAAAGAGGCAGGTGCAATTGTAAGATATGAATATAAGCAGGGTAAGGGTAATGTTATCCGTTCGATGTTCCGTGATATTGATGCAGAGGTTTATCTTATGATTGACGGTGATGATACTTATCCTGCAGAGCATGCAAGAGAGATGATTGCTCCCGTACTTAACAAAGGTGCTCATATGGTAGTAGGTGACCGTCTTTCCTCTACTTATTTTACTGAAAATAAGCGTCCGTTTCACAATTTTGGTAACACTTTTGTTCGCTTTGCGGTTAATAAAATATTCAAGTCGGATATTCAGGATATTATGACTGGCTATCGTGCATTTAGCTACGAATTTGTAAAAACATTTCCCGTAATTTCAAAGAATTTTGAAATCGAAACTGAAATGACAATTCATGCAGTTGATAAGAACCTCAATGTTGCAAACGTTATTATTGATTATCGTGATCGTCAGGAAGGAAGCGTTTCAAAGCTTAATACTGTTCAGGATGGAATTAAAGTTATTTTTACTATTGTAAAGATGTTTAAAAACTATCGACCTTTTGTTTTCTTTAGTGTTATTGCAGCATTCTTGTTGTTGTTGACAGTAATATTTTTCTGTCCCGTTTTAATTAAATATTTGGTTGATGGGGTAGTCACCCGTATGCCAACATTGGTGGTTTGTGGTTTTACTTCTATTTCAGCACTTGTATGCTGGTTTTCCGGGCTTTTACTTTCTACTCTTGTATCACAGCACAGACAAAATTTCGAGTTCAATTTACAAGCGGCTTCTAACAGAAAAAAAGATATTCAAAACAAGGCGGATGTAAACAGATAATAAGTGGAGACGAAAATGGAGAATAATATAAAAGCAAAAAATATTCAATGCCCCTTTTTATATTGGGGCATACTTTTGTGTGGAACGTTTTTAGTGATAATGTTCCTTTCGTTTAAGGTTTCTGTGGTTGATAAAATGCCTGTTTTTTCAACGCTCTTTTTGGGTGCGTATAAAAGCACATGGCTTTTTACTTTTGCGGCTTTTGGTGTTTTTTGGCTTTTGAATAAGCTTGAAAAGGTGTTATTACAAAAAGTTAAAATTTTAGAATCGGTTGGTATTATTTTGCTATCGGCTTTTTTTTCTCTTTTTAGCTTATTGAGCATATATTTTGAATCGGATACAACAGTGGAGTTGGTTCAGATTCTAAGCTATTCCGATTCCTTGCTTGCCTTTAGTGTTGCTTTTTTCGGAGGGATCTTTTTCTTTTCAATAATAATTGGTTCGATACGCTATGTTGGTGACAATTATTATGCATTAAGGTGTCCGAAGGAGTCAAGCTTCCTTAACAGCTTTTTTGGTAAACATTTATTCCGCAATAGTGTAATAACTATGGCAATATGCTGGCTTCCCCAGTATATTATTCGCTTCCCGGGTGTAGTTCCGTATGATGTGTGGCAAAGTATTGCGATGCACCTTGGTTACACTGAGATAACAACACAGCATCCGTTGATTTGGGGTGCTATGGTAGGGGAATTGGTAGAGCTGGGTGAAAAAATTGGTGTAACCTGGTTAGCCCCGTTAGTGATTTGCTTTATTCAACATATTCTTAGTATGGTTATGGTTGCCTATACTGTGCTAACCTTGAAAAAATTCAAATTCAATGCATGGGTATTAGGATTAGTGCTTGTATTCTTCGGGGTGTTTCCACCAATCGCGTTATATGCTTCAACTTTGTACAACGACTGCTTCTACTGCCTATCAATAATGCTTCTTGTTACTGAGTTGGCATATTATCTGTATGACAGAGAAACGTTTTTTAGAAAAAAACGTCATCTGTTATTAATTGTGATTGCGGTTTTAGGCTCCGGCTTCCGATACAATGGATTATATACAGTAGTTGCGTTGGTTGCTGTAATTGCATTGAGGGAAATTTATTTGTTGTTTAAATGTAAAGAGAAGTTATTACGCACATCAATTGTTTTGCTTTTGTGTACTATTATACCACTTTATAGTGTGCAGTGCATACAAAGCTCTGTAAATGAGGCTTTTGAAGCAAAGGAAATCAGGTCCCGTGCAATTTTAGCAATGCCTATACAACAAAGTGTGCGTTGCTTAATTACTTATGGGGATTCAATACCACAAGAAGATTATGAGGCACTTCATACAGTGCTTACTTGGAGTGACAAAAAGTACAAAAAAGAATATGATCCAAGGAACTTTGACGGTGTTAAGGAGAGCTTTAAACTTGATGCCACGAAAGAAGAAATGGCTGGTTTTATAAAAGCCTGGATAAAACTTGTGTTAAAATATCCGGAAACTTGTTTTATGGCAACGGCAAATCAAACATATTATCTTTTTAGTCCGTTTGTAGCCAACGACCGTTATTATAAAAGTATTTCAGCCCATATCGATAAAGCTTGGGAAAGATATGGTTTTGATGCGAGTCCTTATGTTTATGAAAATGAAAATTTAGATCTTTTATGTTATGAGCTTTGGGATTTTTATGAAAATGTTTTCCCGGGTATTCCAATCCTTGGTTTCATTGTTAATCCTGCGGTATATACAATTCTGTTGATTTCTGTATGCTTCTGGTTGCTGTTTTCAAAGGATAAGAGGGCATTAGTTCTGGCAGTGCCTCTTCTTGTTACTTTGGCAATAACCTTCCTTGGTCCGGCAATATACAGACATCCCAGATATGTTTATCCGATAATGTACAGTATGCCAATGTTACTTTCATCCTTCCTTTTGCAGAAGAAATTAAATAAAGAGGTGTGACCATGAGTTCAAAAAAAGTTGGAGTTATTACTTTTCATGATTATGATAATTACGGTGCAGTTCTTCAGAGCTACGCTCTTCAACAGTGTTTGAAAAGGGTTGGCGCAGAACCTGAGGTTATTGATTATAAATGTGAATATATATCTAATCCTTTCCAGTTAAAAAGATTAAAAAATAAAGGACTTTTTAACTATATATATGGTACGGTAGGTTATGTCTGCTATCTTCCCCGTAGAATTAAATTTAACAAATTCAGAAAAAACATAAGCTATGGTAAGCCTGTAAACTCAAAAACAATTGGCAGTATTGATGGTGAATATGATACCTTTATTACCGGTAGTGATCAGGTATGGGATTATCACCTCACTGATTTTGATAAGGCGTATTTCCTTGATTTCGTAACTAAGGGCAAAAAGTGTAGTTATGCTGCCTCAATTGGTGAACATCTTCCTGAAGGCGATTATCGCAAGGAATATGCTGAGTTGCTTGAAAAGTTTGATCATATTCTTATGCGAGAGGAGTATGGGGCAGATGTTGTGCAACAGCTTATTGGAAAAAAGCCGGAATGTGCATGTGACCCCACATTATTGCTAACAGGTGAGGAGTGGGAGAAGCTTATGCCACCTTCATCTGCCAAAAAAGATTATATACTTGTTTATCAGCTTGGTATTAATCCTAGTTTTGTTAATTTCGTAAAGCGTTTAAAAGAAAAAACAGGGCTCAATGTAGTGTATGTTCCTTTTCCTCTTGTTGGGTTAGTTGGATGTGCACCTCAGATTGCTGCAGGTCCTGAGGAATGGCTTCGTTTCTTTAAGGATGCAAAATATGTTGTTACAGATTCATTTCATGGTACAGTATTTTCATTGCTGTTCCGTAAACCTTTTTTCGTAAAGGTTGACGGACATCATGTGAATAAGCGTGTTAAAGAGTTCCTTACACGCCTCGGTCTCACTGAACGTATTATTCAGGGGGACCTTACAGATGAGGCTCTTGCCGGAGAAATTGATTATGACCGTGTTGATAAGGAACTTCAGAAAATACGTGAAGATTCAATGAAAAAATTACTTGAAATCATTTCATAAAAGGTGAAGATTATGTATTTCAAAACCAAAGATAAAGCTGATTGCTGTGGTTGTGGTGTCTGCGTTGAGGTTTGTGGCAAAAAAGCAATTATAATGCAGGCGGATGAGTGTGGCTTCAGATATCCTGTGATAAATAAGGATTTGTGTGTTGATTGTGGCGCTTGTGAAAGTGCGTGCGTTTTCGCAGAAAAAATAAAAGATACCGCATTCAATACAGAGTATTATGCTGTAAGAAGTAAGGATGATGAAGTTGTAAAGTCAAGCTCATCAGGTGGAATGCTGACTCTTATGGCTGAAGAAATTTTTTCACGCGGTGGCGTGGTGTATGGTGTTGTATATGGAGAAAATTTCCGTGTCGAACACAAAAAGGCAATAAATATGAAACAGGCAGAGACTTTTCGTACTTCTAAATATGTTCAGAGTGATAATTATTTGCTCTATAGTTCTGTGAAAGCTGACTTGCTTGAAGGGAAAACAGTGCTTGTTACAGGCACCCCTTGTCAGATTGCCGGTGTAAACGAGTATTTTTCGCGCTCTGGTGTTAATACAGCAAAGCTTTATACCTGTGATAATATTTGCCACGGTGTTTCAAGTCCTCTTACTTTTGCAGATTACATATCATTTTTGAATAAGTATGTAGAAGATAATGACCGTATCACATATTTTAATATGAGGCATAAGGACGAAGCGTTACAGAATACAGTGCTTGAAGTTAAAACAGAAAAAAAGGGTGCATTGCCACAGATAAAAGATTTTTCTTATTACAGACTCTTTCTTAACAGGATTGCAAATCGTCCTGCTTGCTTTGCTTGTAAATTTACATCCTACAGTCGTACAGGGGATTTGTCGGTTGCTGATTTTTGGAATGGTAAGAACGCTGATTTTCAATTTGATGCGAGTCATGGTGTGAATGAAGTTCTTATCAATACAGAAAAAGGTAAGGAGTTATTTACAGCTATAAAAGAAAATATGTTTTGTCAGCAGGTATCTAAAGAAAAGGCTTGGCAACCTCATTTGGAATACGCTACTCAAAAGCCTGAGAATTACGATAAGTTCTGGACAGAGTATTTATCAGCGGATGATCGAGAAGCTGTAATGCGTAATTACCTTAAGCCAACGCTTTTATTCAAGATAATAAACACTGTTACTCCCGTATTAAGAAGAATTGGCTTATACACCTTATTCGGTAAGTTGTATAGGGTTATTTTTGTTAAAAAATAAGGAGCGTTTTGTATGAAAAAAACAGCATCATTTCTCTGGAATATGATAGGGAGCTCGTGTTATTCGTTGTCATCTGTGCTTTATCTTATGGTGGCAACAAGGGTGTGTGGTGCTGAAGAAGCCGGGTTTTTCTCACTTTCTTATGCAACGGCTCAATTGTTGCTTTCAATTGGTCGCTTTGGTATGCGTACCTTTCAGGCAACGGACTTGAATTCACAGTATAGTTATTATGAATATCTTGTTTCAAGAGCCTTTTCTGTTGCGGTAATGCTGGTGTTGGGTGGTATATATAGCGTTGCTTCATTTGATACAAAGTATATTGCTATCTCGTTTTTTGTTGTTGCAATGAAATCACTTGATGCCATAGAAGATGTATATCATGGTCGTATGCAGCAGACTTATCATATTGAACAAATGGGAAAATCTCAATTTGTCCGTAATCTTTACACAACAATTTGTTTTTCGGTAACTTTGGTTCTGACAAAAAATTTACTCGGTACATTAATAGTATCTGTTGTAACCTCGTTTGTTCTGTGTGTTGCGCTTAACAACTTTATTATTAAAAAGTTTACTCTTGTTAATGAAAAAGAAAAACAAGTAAAGGTTTCATCTGTTATAAAGCTTATGAAATCTTGTATGGGTATTACACTTGGAACCTTTTTGTCACTATTACTTTACAATATACCCAAATACGCCATGGAGGGTGTATTAAGTTCAGAATATCAGACTTATTATAGTATTTTGTTTATGCCTGCGTTTGTAGTAACTCTTTTGTGTGAGTTCGTTTTTAGGCCAACAATAACAAATATGGCGGACAAGTGGTTTCTTAATGATTACAGGAGCTTTTATCGTGCTTTTGTGCTAAATGTAGGTGTAATTGTTGGAGCATCTGCCGTTGTTACCGTTGCAGGTCATTTTATTGGCAGACGTTTGCTTGAAATATTGTATGGTGTTGACCTTTCTTCCTATAAGGCACATTTTATTGTCCTTTTAATAGGTGGTGGAGTTGGTGCTTGCGTTTATTTGTTTTATAATGTGCTGATTGCCATACGTCACGGTGGGTCTATAAAAACTGTATACGCAGTTACTGCGGTTATAAGTATTCTCACAGTAACACCATTGATAACTCATTTTTCAATGATGGGTGCAGCGTTAAGCTATTTGCTTACAGAGGTTGTCTTACTTGTGTTTTTTACAGTAATACTCTTAACGATATTTATTAAAAAAAAGAAAAGCGAATAATATAATGATAATAAAAGGGGATGTAAAAAACGACAAGTTTTTTACATCTCCTTTTGTAGTTTTAGTATTTTAAAGAGTTTTGTATGTCTTTTTTGAACATCTTTAATGAAATCAGTAACCCAACAACCATAGGAATAAAATAGACTGTGCTTATTAATATAAGAATTAAACCATCTGTGCTTGTGGGTAGAAGTGATATTAATTGGAGATATACTGAAACCAACGGAACAGTAAATATTAAACTGATATAGTTAGCGATATACTGAATAACCGGTGTGGTTTCTTGTGCTATGAAATTAAGGAGCAAGGATAAAATCCAGGCAATAAAAGGAATAATAAAACAAACAATTGATGTTTTGAAATATGCAGGCATTTTATTATTTGCAGAATATTTTGCAACAAATATACAAAAAGCCAGAAAGACAAAGGGGAAAATTATTACTAAAGGTCCTGTGTGATAAAGCTCAATGTTTTCGCCAAGTGGAATTTGACCTGATAACAAAATAGCAGAAATCCAAAGAGCAAAGGCAGTTAAAATGCCGAAAATGATTTGTGTTGTTATTTTGTTTTTAGTTTTCATATAAACACCTTCCTTTCACCTACAGTATATATCAATCATTAAAAAATTGTAAAGCAACGTTTTGTTGCACGGTGCAAAATTAAAATTACTGTAATAAGTAACAAAAAAAGTCTTGACAATAGTTAGTTATAATATTATAATTTAATAGCTGTGCCGGTGTGGCGGAATAGGCAGACGCAAGGGACTTAAAATCCCTCGGTGGCAACATCGTACCGGTTCAAGTCCGGTCACCGGCACCAATAGAGAACTTGCACTTTTGTGTGGGTTCTCTATTTTGTTTTGTTTGAGTGCAACAGGACTTGAACCGGTCTCGGCGAAGCCGAACATAATCGGGTGTTCGCGAAGCGAATGATGGGCAGAGCCCATCAAGTCCGGTCACCGGCACCAATAGAGAACTTGCACTTTTGTGTGGGTTCTCTATTTTTTATTAGGCGCACCGCAGGTCCCGAAACTTGCCACTTGCCACTTTCAACTTGCCACTAAAAAACCCGTTGCCATTTTTATAATATTGTAGTAAAATTATATCTATAAAAAACGGGAAGGGTGTTTTTATGGTTTTCACTATTGAGCTTTTATGGCTGTTTATAGCGGCAATGGTTATCAGTTCTATCGGCTTTAAAAATTATGTCTGGTTTATTTCACTTGGTTATGGTTTTTCTATTGCAGGTGAGGGTATTTTAATGCTTCTTCTTTACGGAAAAGAGCTGACTATCGGTACAATTATCTGTTGCGTTCTGTTTATTATTTACGGTTGCCGTTTAGGTGGTTATCTTGCAATCCGTGAGTTTGGCGGCAGCTCATATAAAAAGAATATGAAGGGCGAAATTAAGGACGGCAAATCCGTTCCTTTCGGAGTGAAAATTGCTATCTGGGTAACTTGTGCTTTGCTTTATGTAACTCAGGTTTCAGGCGTATTCTATCGTTTGCATAACAATGCTGAAGACAATGTTTTTGTTTACATAGGTGCAGCTGTTATGGTGCTTGGTCTTGTGCTTGAATCAGCCGCAGATATTCAGAAAAATAATGCTAAAAAGATTAATCCTCGTCGCTTTGTTGATACAGGGCTTTACCGCCTTGTTCGTTGTCCCAATTACCTTGGTGAAATGATTTTCTGGACAGGTGTTCTTTTATCAGGTATCGGTGCAGTTTCGGGTTGGCAGTGGATTTTAGTTGCTATCGGTTATATCGGCATAATTTTTGTTATGTTCAGCGGTGCTCGTCGCCTTGAAATCCGTCAGAATAAAAACTACGGCAACGACCCCGAATATCAGAAATATGTAAAAAGCGTTCCTATTATGGTACCTTTCATTCCTTTGTATAGTGTTGAGAATTACAAATGGTTGGTTGGATAAGGTGATTGTATGAAAACTAATACTTTAACTCCGGAAAAGCAAATTAAGCTTTCTCAGAAGAGAGAAAAAGAAATTGCTAAATGGGAAAAAGAGAAAAGTAAACCTAAAGGCAAGTTTTATTTACCTTACCTGATATTTATAATAAGCCTTATTTATCTTACCGATGAGGTTGCTTCTCAGATAGGTCCGCTTATGAAAACAGAAATTGCCAACGGACTTTTTTCAGGGGACAGCTCTGTTGGTATTCTTGAAATTCTCAATATGATTGCAATACCTTTTCAGTGCCTTGCAATATTTTATAAACCTCTTTCCGATAAATTCGGAAGAAAGAAATTTTTATTTATAAATACCTTTGGTCTTGGAATAGGATTGCTGATTATTTTCCTTTCCAATAACATTCCGTTGTATGTCATCGGAACTTGTATGATTCAGTTCTTTGTTCCCCACGATATGCAGGTGGTTTACATAATGGAATCTGTTCCCAGTAAGCACAGAGCAAGGATTTATTTCACTATTAAAAGCTTTGCAACCTTGGGAATAATGCTCGTGCCTCTTCTTAGAAGAGTTCTTATGGACAATATGTATGAATGGCGAAATGTTTTCCTTGTTCCTGCTATTATCGGTTTGTTGTCTTCGTTTGTTGCTCTTTTCTTTGCAAGAGAAACCGATGCGTTTATAGAATCACGGCTTAAATATCTTAAAATGACTGACGAGGAAAGGGCAGAGGAAAAAGGTAAAAAAGACCTTGGAAATGCCCAGGGCGGTATTATAAATGCTCTTAAGTTTGTATGGTCTCACAAGCAGTTGAAATGGCTTTATGTTGGCATGGCACTTATGAATTTGGGCTATCTTATAACAATGTATTATCAGGTTATTATTTCTTACGGATATGCGGGGAAATATGGTGAGATTACTGAAGAAATACTTAATCAGGTCAGTTTGAATGAGGTTACATCTGCATTATTCTTCTTCCCTATAGGTAGTGCAATTGTTCAATTGTTTGTTGGTTTCCTTGGTGACTCTTTCGGAAGAAAGAAAACTGCAATTGTGATGTCAGCTTTGTGTGTTCTTTCATTCCTTGGCTTTGCTCTCGGCTCTTCTTGGGGATGGGAAACCTGGATAGTTGGTCTTTGCTCAGGCGCTTGTATTGGTAGCTTCTGGGGTGCAGGAGATATAACAAGCCTGATGATTAGTGAATCCTCGCCAACAAATCTTCGTTCCTCAATTCTTTCAACTCAGTTTATTGCAATGGGTGTTGGTATTGCCTTTTCCTATGTGGTGGGAATTCCCTTAATAACAGTTTTAGGTAATTCTGTTATCGGTACAATCTGCTTCTTCTTTGCAGTTCCGGGCTTTATAGCTGCTCTTGCAGTTTTGATGCTTAAAACCAAAGATACAACAGGTATTGATTTGAATACAGTTACCGGAAAAGAATTTGAATAATATAAAGGTGGTAATAATATGAAAATAGCCAGTCAGACAGAATATGTTTCTGCTCGTTTGAATGATTATGAAGCAGTCAAAATGGTTTGTGAAGCAGGGTTTGATGCCGTTGACTTTTCAATGTTTCATATGGCAAAGGATGACTGTCCTTTAAATACCGCTTCATATAAAGATATTGTTAAGGAAATCAAGAAAATTGCAGATAGCTACGGCAAGCCTTTCTGTCAGGCTCATGCACCGTTCCCTACATTGAGAGATGGTGATGAAGAATATAACAAAAATATGCTCCCTAAAGTTAAGCGTTCCATTGAAATTGCAGGTATGCTTGGGGTTGAAAACATTGTTGTTCATCCCGTATTTTTCGAAGAAAATAAATTTGAAAAAAATATGGAAATGTATATGGGTCTTTTAGATGATGCTAAAAATGCAGGGGTTAAAATTGCTCTTGAGAATATGTTTGGTAAAAAGAATCCTGAAACAAGAAAGCAAACACCCAATGTCTGCAGTTTGCCCGAAGAATTTGCTCAGTTTTATGATGCTCTTCCCAGAGAATATTTCACTTGTTGTGTTGATATTGGTCACTGCGCACTTGTTGGTTCAACACCCGAAGCAATGCTTCGCGGTCTTGGGGATAGGGTAGGGTGTCTTCACGTACACGATAACGATACCTTTGACGATTGGCATTTTCCGCCCTTTACTCTTGATTTAAACTGGACAGAAATTGCAAAAGCTCTTGCAGATATTGATTATAAGGGTTACATAACTCTTGAAAGCGATAATATTCTCGCAGATATTCCAACAGAGCTTTATCCCTCAATGCTCCGTTATATGCACGATGCCGCAAGACACGTTGCAAGTATGGTTGAAAGCTTTAAATGAAAAAACAACTCTCGATGCGAAAACATCGAGAGTTGTTTTTTAGTAGTTTTTAGAAAGTATGTAGCAAACCCAAAGAGCAATAACGAAAGCACTTTCAGCAGGGATTGCAAGCTTTGTGTAAGGGCATTTCCAACCCTTATCTACACAAAGGAAAATTGTTCTTGTAACTAAAACGGTTGTTGCAAAAATAACACCGCCCACAAGGGAATAGGTGGCGGTATGTAAGGTAAGGGCAAGGTATAAAAGAAATGCACCCAAAGCAAATGAAATACCGCCGTAGTAAACTCGGATTTCTGTTTTACCTGCATTGTCAACAGGTTTGATAGAAAAGCTTTCTGCATTCTTTAAGGGCTTTGCAATAAAAACAACCGCCATTCCCCAGAAATAACCGATAAGGCAAATCACAGCAAAGGCTGCAGGTGGGTTAGCTGTCCATATTTCTTTTAAAAGCTCCATATTCAGTCTCCTTTTTCTCTTTTTTATAAATATAACATATCAAATTATTAAAATCAATATTGGTATATTTTTATATATTCTGAGAAAAGTAATTAAGAAAAAGGAGTGATCCCCAAAATGAAAACAAATTCCAATGTCAGACCTTTCGGAATAAAAGATAAATTAGGCTATTTATTCGGTGATTTCGGTAATGATTTCACCTTTATATTATCTTCATCTTTTCTTATGAAATTTTATACAGATGTTATGGGCGTTTCACCTGCGGTTGTGGGTACAATTATGGCAATTGCAAGGTTTGTTGATGCCTTTACTGACGTTACAATGGGCAGAATCTGCGACAGAAGCAAAACCACAAAAAACGGCAAATTCCGTCCGTGGCTTTTAAGAATGTGCGGTCCTGTTGCAATTTCGTCCTTTTTAATGTATCAGTCCTCGTTAGCAAATCTGCCATATACTGCAAAGGTTATTTATCTTTTTGTTACCTATATCTTATGGGGTTCTGTTTTCTATACTACGGTTAACATTCCTTATGGCTCAATGGCATCTGCCATATCAAATAATCCTGATGACAGACAGTCACTTTCTACATTCAGGTCAATGGGTGCAATGCTTGCAGGTGCATTTGTAACTGCCGTAATTCCTCTTATTGTTTATGATAAGGTGAACGGAAAAGATATTATGAATGGTGGCAGATTTACTCTTATTGCAGGGGTATGCTCTGTTCTTGCGATAGTTTGCTATCTGCTTTGTTACGGTTTAGTAAGAGAGAGAGTAACATTTAATTCACAACCATTAAAGCATACAGATAACAATGTTTTCAGAATGCTTGGTAATGCAGTTAAAAACAGAGCTTTGATTTCAATTATTGCTGCCTCTGTTGTTATGCTTTTAGCTCAGCTTACACTCCAGCAAATGACCAACTATATTTACCCGAACTACTATGGAAATGCAAGTATGCAGAGTGTTTCAACCCTTGCAATGTCGGGCGGTATGATTGTCGCCGCGTTTATTGCAAAGCCTATTGCACGAAAATTCGGTAAAGCGGAAATAAGTGCATTTTCAAATCTTTTAGCAGGTCTCGGCAGTTTTCTGATTTACTTTATAAGACCGCAGAATGTTCTGGTATACATTGGAATTCAGACAATCTGTTGGCTCGGTTTAGGTGTTTTCTCAATGGTTTCCTGGGCGCTTATTACTGATGTTATTGATTATTCTGAAATAAAGAACGGAGTAAGAGAGGACGGCTCTGTTTATGCTCTTTATTCCTTCGCAAGAAAATTAGGTCAGGCGGCAGCATCAGGGGTAACAGGTGCGCTTTTAACCGCAATCGGTTATTCGGAGGCTACAGCCTTTGATAAAAATGTTCTTGAAGGTATATTTGATATTTCAACTCTCGTCCCTGCAGTTGGCTTTATATTGCTTGCAGCGGTTTTATGGTTCTGGTATCCGCTTCATAAAAAGCAAGTTGAAGAGAATGTTAAATATCTCGAAAAGAAGCATAAGAAATAAAATGAACGGGGTTGGAAACAACTCCGTTCATTTCATATATTTTTCACGATACTTTTTAGGCGTTAAATCTGTATATTTTTTAAAAGTTTTAGTGAAATAGTTTACATCAAGCATACCGCAACGCTGGGCAATATTCTGAATTTGCATATTGGTTGAAGCAAGTAATTCCTTTGCTCTTTCAATTCTTTGCTTGTTTACATAATCAGTTAATGTACTGCCTGTTTCTTTTTTGAAAAGGGAAGAGAGATAACTCGGGTTAACCTCAAATATTTTAGAAAGATTATTTAAGCTTAAGTCCGAAGCGATATCACTTTCAATTTGAGTTATAACCTTTTGAATTAAAAGGGAGTAGTTCCGCTGAGAATGCTTGTTAACAAGTCTGCAGTATTTTTTTATCATATATTTGAGAAGCTCACCGCATTCCTCAACGCTTTGAGTTGCTTCAATTTTCAAAGCAAAGTCCGAGGAAACAACATCAATATGAAAAGGATGCACCTTGCCTTGCTCCGCACCTTTTCTCAACAACGTGTTCAGGATAATCAAAAAGTTCTTTGTGTTTCTTAAAGAATCGGTCAATCGTCTTTCAAGTGCGTTTTCGGGGGTAATGTTTGCAAAAATCATTTCTGCCTTGTGGGTAAGACCTTTTGAAACTGCATCAATAAGCTCGTTTTCTTTAGCGTAGCGTCTTTCAAGTAATTGGACAGCCATCCAAGGCTCAGTATCTTTTGATTGATTGTTGTTTGTTGGAAAAATTGGTATTTCAACATTTCTTTCCATATGCTTATGAACAGTTGTAAAGCTCTCAATGCCTTTAAAAATCAGTTCACCAAAGCTGTTAGCAAGTGATAATATTGTATCATCATTAGGGAAATACGGTACAGCACCATAAAACTTTTCAAGCTGAATATTGATGTAGGAGGGGAGTGCACTTTCAACAGTTTTTTTGTTTATGGAGTTTTTGGTAATAAGCTCTTTTGTGTATGGGCCGAGAACAAGAATTGAAGAGGGGGTGCTTTCGGGGAGAGGTATGAAAATATAGCTGCACATAAACATATCGGAAATAATATTAATTTCGTTTTTATCAAAATTAAGATTTTCTCCGAAAAATTTATTGTAATCCTCTGTAAGATTTAAAAGACCGCGTATGCCCATATCAATATCTTGGGGAATTTCCTTTTTAGTTATAACAGAGGTTCTTATTTTCAGGTTTTCCATAGATTTTTTAAAAAACTCTAATTCTTTTTTATAAAACAAGTCACTCACCTCATTACTATACTCCTATTATCGTATAATTTTTATGAAATTTCAAGAGTGTGCAAAAAATAATACTAAAAAATGCAAAAAAAATACTCACAAAAAAAGAAAATTTATTATAAAATTGAGATGTTGAAGGGTTTTGTGTAAATTTTACAAAATTTACTGACAAAATCGGAAAAATATAGAAAAAGGAGAGAATCTATTATGGCTAAAAAAGAAGTTCAATTAGATTCAAAGGGTTTCCGCAAGTTCGGTATGCGCGATAAGGTTGCGTATGCAGCAGGTGACCTCGGTTGTAATATGAGCTTTGCTCTTAAAAGCTCTATTATGGCAATTTTCTGGACACAGTTTATGGCACTCGGCGAGGAAATGTATGCTTTCTTGCTGGTAATTGTTCAGGTTTGGGACGCTATCAATGACCCGCTTTTAGGCTCATTATTTGATGCAGATAAAAAGTTCCACAAGCATGGCAAATTCAAGACCTACATATTTGTTGGTGCAATGGGTCTTCTTTTCTCAGGCTTGTTCTTCTTCCTTCCTGTTCCCAACGCTCCTCGTCTTATGAGATGCGTATTATTCGTTTTGGGTTATGTTCTCTGGGATGCTTTCTACACCATTGCAAACGTTCCCTACGGTTCAATGATGTCCGTTATTACAACAGACGGTGCAGAGCGTTCTGAGCTTTCAACCTGGCGTTCAATCGGCTCAATGGTTGGTAATGTTGTTCCTATGGTTCTTCTTCCCATTCTTTGCTATGATGCAAGCAACAACCTTAAGGGTGAAACTGTATTCATCGTTGCAACAATAATGGGTGCTATCGGTCTTGCTTGCTTTATCTTTATGCTTAAGAAGACCACAATCCGTGTTGAAGAAAATTCAGTTACTATCAGCGAAGAAAAACAGAAATTCAACGTTTTCAGAGCTATGGGTAACTTTATGAGAAACCGTGCAGCAGTTGGTGCAACTCTTGCAGCAATGGCAATGTTTATCGGTATGCAGGGCTCAACAACAGCAACAACTGTTCTTTTCCAGTCCTATTTCGGAAATGCTAAAGCATCAGGTATTATAATGCTTATCAGCTATCTTCCCATGTTCTTGTTTATGCCTTTTATCAAGAAAATCGTTAACAAGTTCGGTAAAAAAGAAGCTTGTGCAGCAGGTGCAGCAGTTAGCTTGTTTGGTGCAACCCTTCTTTTCCTTCCCCTTGGTAATGGTGGTGCAGGCTTAATCGGTTACATTATTGCTCAGGTATTCTTCGGTCTCG
>SVOP01000118.1 GCA_015066325.1 Oscillospiraceae bacterium | reverse complement strand
TTTCTCTATACCACTGTCATTTACTGCCTGTGTCGCTGCAGCTATTGCGTATTGCACAAACTTATCACTTCTTCTGATTTCACCCTTTTCCATATAAGGTGTGGGATCAAAATCTTTAAGTTCTGCCGCAACCTTTACACGATACTCGCTTGTATCAAATTTTGTTATGTAATCAATTCCGCATTTTCCTGTCTTTAAGCTATCCCAAAAAGTGGGTACATCCAGACCTACGGGAGTTACTGCTCCAAGACCTGTTATTACAACTCGTTTCATACATTTACCTCCTTAATTAAATGGCAAGACCGCCATCTATACGAATAACTTCACCTGTAATATAATCAGAAATATCGTCAGCTAAAAATGTTGCTAAATTTGCAATATCTTCAGGTTTACCCAATCTTTTAAGCGGTATCAATTTCAAATATTCTTCTGACTTCAAATCCTTTGTCATATCTGTAGTTACAAAGCCGGGAGCAATTGCATTACAGCAAACATTTTTTGATGCAAATTCTCTTGCTGTAACCTTTGTTAAAGCAATGACACCTGCTTTTGAAGAAGAATAATTCGCCTGACCTGCTGTTCCTAAAAGAGCAGACACAGAAGATATATTTATGATTTTTCCGTATTTTCTCTTTATAAAGTTTCTGCTACAAGCCTTAATCATATTAAAGCAACCTTTAAGGTTCGTGTTTAAACAAGCATCAAATTCTTCATCACTCATTGAAATCAAAAGATTGTCACGGGTTATACCTGCATTATTTACAAGAATATCTATACCGCCAAAGGTTTCCGTTATAGCTTTTACTGTTTCTTTACATTCTTCTGATTTTGCTACATTGCATTTATAGATTTCTGCGCGAACGCCTTGTTTTTCTGCATTTGCTTTTACGATGTTTGCAGCCTCTTCATTACCGTTATAGATAATTGCTACATTAACACCTTGGCTTGAAAATTTCTCTGCAATTGCCGCACCAATACCTCGTGATGCACCTGTTATAACAGCAACTTTTCCATTAAGCATTATTCTTCACCGCCTCTACAGTTTCCAAAAGTGTTTCAGCATTTTCGACTGAATAAACATTTACTTCTTTTGAAATTTTCTTAATAAGTCCCAAGAGAGTTTTACCGGGGCCTACTTCAATAAAATCTGTAAATCCGTCTGCAATCATATTTTCGATTGTTTCCTGCCACTTTACGGGAGATTGCATCTGCATTTTAAGTGTTTGGGCAATCTCATCACCGTATGGTTTTGCAGTAAGATTTGCATAAACCGGTATTTTTGGTGTTGCGATTGCATAGTTTGCAAGCTCTGCCTCAAATTTTTCTGCTGCATCACTCATAAAAGGTGAGTGAAAAGCTCCGCTTACAGCAAGAGGAATACACCTTCCACCAAGCTCTTTTACCTTTTCTTCAAAGGCAGGCATACTGCTTTTTAAACCTGATACTACTGTCTGTCCGGGGCAGTTATAATTTACCGCATAGAGCTTATCGAATTCCGCAGCAGTTTTAGTAACAGTTTCGCTATCAAGTTTCAAAACTGCACACATTGCGGCATTTTCAGGATCAGACGCATCATTCATAAATTGACCACGAGAAGTAACAATTTTAAATCCGTCAAGGTAGGAGTAACTCTCAGCATATGCTAGTGCTCCTATTTCACCAAGAGAAAAACCTGCAACTCCATCTGCATAAATACCTTTTTCATTAAGCATTAATGCAGCCGCAAGTTCAACAAGATACATACAAGGCTGAGTGTTTGCCGTGATTTTTAATTCTTCATCCTTTCCCTCAAATGATTGTTTCATTGTACCAGGACGAACTTCTTCTGCATCATCATATAATTTTTTTGCTGCTGTTCCTATTTCGTACAAGGATTTTCCCATACCGGAGTATTGAGAACCCTGTCCTGAGAAAACAAATGCTATTTTACCCATTTTTTTGCTCCATTCAATATATTTTCAGCTTCGCATACAATGTCGTTTATTATATCCGAAGCATTTTCTTCTTTGTTAACTAAACCCGAAATCTGACCTGCTAAGAAGCAACCTTTTTTACTATCGCCATCTACCACTGCAGCTCTTAGCGAGCCGACTGCCATCATTTCAAGTTCATCATCGCTTATACTTGTATATTCCGCTTTCTGATATCCTCTTGAGAACGGACTTTTAAGACTTCTTACGGGATGACCTAATCTTCTTCCTGTAACTATTGTTGCCGTGTCACTCGCTTTTAAAATTTTGTCTTTATATTCACGACTTATATTACATTCGTGTGCTACCAAAAATCTTGTTCCGATTTGAACACCTACACCGCCTAACATAAAAGCTGCTGCCATTCCTCTGCCGTCAGCGATACCTCCTGCAGCAATAACAGGAATACTCACACTATCACACACCTGCGGAACAAGTGCCATAGTTGTCATTTCTCCTACATGGCCGCCCGATTCACCGCCTTCTGCTATAACCGCATCCGCACCGCTTCTTTCTACAAGCTTTGCGAGAGCAGAAGATGCTATAACAGGAATGACTTTTACACCTGCTTCCTTCCACATAGGTATGTATTTTTCAGGATTACCTGCACCTGTGGTAACAACTGCTACCTTCTTTTCTGCAATGAGTTTTGCAATTTCATCAATATTTTCGCCCATAAGCATTATGTTTACGCCAAAAGGCTTGTCAGTCAGCTTTCGTGCTGTGTCTATCTGCTCTGAAAGCCAACCGACATTACCGTTCGCAGCAGAAATAATGCCAAGTCCACCACCGTTTGACACAGCGGCAGCAAGGTGAGCATCAGATATATGTGCCATACCTCCTTGCAGAATAGGGTGCTTTATTCCAAGCATTTCACATATTGGTGTATTTAACATTATTCCACGCTCCTTTTTTCACTTACGCTTTTTTAGAATCAATGTATGCAACTAATTCTTTTACGCTTTTGCCTGCTTCAGCGGGTTTAATTTCAATACCAAATTCGTCTTCCATTTCCATCATGATTTCAACAGCATCAAGAGAATCAACGCCGAGGTCTTCAAAAGTTGTTGCCTCTGTGATTTCTGCTGCATCCATTTCAAGATGTTCTGCCAATAATTCCTTTACTTTTTCGAGTGTCATAATTAGTTCCTCCTAAAATAATAAATTATAAAAATTAATTAAATTAATTTTTTACCATTTAATAACGCAAGCGGCGCTGGATAAACCACCACCAAAGGCTGACATTACTATATTTTCACCTTTTTTTAGTTTGCCTGATTTTACAAGCTCATCAAAAGCTATCGCAACACTTGCTGATGAAGTGTTGCCGTATTTTTCAATGTTAACAACGAATTTTTCAATAGGCATTTTAAGGCGCTTTGCAGCATATTCGATAATTCTGATATTTGCCTGATGAGTTACAATGTAATCAATGTCTGAAAGTTCAAGTCCGGCATCCTGAGTTACTTTCTTTATATCTGCAACAATCTTGCTTACTGCAAATTTGAAAGTTTCCTGACCATCCATAAATATATAAGGATGCTTGATTTCGCCCTCATAAAAAGGCGAACTGCCTGAAAATGACGGAATCTCAATCACTTCATTTCCGCCACTTGTGTAAAGCATAGACGAAAGATATCCATCACCCGGTTCGATAACAAATGCACCTGCACCATCACCAAAAATAACGCAGGTTCCACGGTCTGACCAATCAACAAGCTTTGAGAGTCTTTCACTTCCTATAACCAAAGCTTTTTTTACATTTCCGCGCATTATGTAAGATACTGCGGTGTCAAGTGCAAACAAAAATCCGCTACACGCTGAATTTACATCAAATGCAGGACAATTTGCTCCAATAGCCTTTTGAACCATCCCGGCAACGGTAGGGCACAAAGTTTCAGAAGAAATTGTTGCAGCAACAATTAAATCGATATCCGAACCTGAAATTCCTGCCGAAGCAAGAGCTTTCTCTGCTGCATAGATTGCAAAATCTGCGGCTGTTTCATTAACTGAAATATGTCTTTCTTTTACACCGACACGCTGCATTATCCATTCATCCGATGTATCTACCATTTTAGATAAATCATCATTCGTAACAATTTTCTCAGGAACATATGCTCCTGTACCGAGAATTTTTATAGACACTATAGTACATCCCTTTCTTTAGCACACAGTGTGCTGTAAGTTTTTTTCGGGAATTAAACAATTCCCGACACGATTTCACAATATTCAGCACACTGTGTGCTGAATATTTTTTAAACAGAGAATTTCTCTCTGCTTAAAAATTTTTATTTAGCTTTTAATCCATTCAAAATAAATTTAAACCCGTATCTGTATCTTTTAAGTGCTTCCTGCAAGGGCAGCTTTCTTCCGATTGCATCTGTGTTAAATCCTCTGATAAAGCACCATATCGCATAACTTGTCATATCAGGATCG
>SVOP01000117.1 GCA_015066325.1 Oscillospiraceae bacterium | reverse complement strand
TTCTTGCTGCTCTTACCATTTCGGTAATATCCTCTTTTGTGAGAGCAAGAGGCTTTTCGCATAAAACGTGCTTGCCTGCCTCAAGCATCTCCAAAGCAACTTGTTTGTGAAGCTGGTCCGGAATGCCGATTGAAACAGCATTGATTTCGGGATTGTTTATAATATCGTGGTAATCAAGGGTGCATTTTTCTTCGGGGATATTATATTTATCAGCTGCGAATTTCAGTGATTTTTCATCGCAGTCACAAATAAGACCTATTTCAGCACCATAAGCCAAAGCACCTTCAAGGTGAGCTCTGCCGAATTCAAGACCGATTATACCTGCAACAATTTTCTTTTCCATAAATGTGTATCTCCTTTGTTGTTCGTTACCTAACATTCTACCATTTCTGAAAATAATTGCAATACCCATTTTCACACAGTAGCATCTTTTTCATATGCTGATATCAGGAGGTAGAGCAATATGACTACTCTTGATAAGATTTCAACAGGGGAATTTGCTGTGGTTGTTGCAATTGATACGCAAATATCTCTGAAGCAAAGGTTATATGATATCGGTCTTATGCCGGGAACAAAAATTAAGGTTGTTCATCAGAGTCCTTCAGGTAATCCCAGAGCATATCTGGTACGTGGTGCAGTTATAGCTTTGAGAAATTGCGATGCTGAAAAAATTACTGTGCGTGTTGATGGGTGTGAATAAAAAAGAAATTACCATAGCTTTAGCAGGAAATCCAAATGTTGGGAAAAGTACAGTTTTTAATGCCTTGACGGGTCTTAAACAGCATACGGGAAACTGGACGGGAAAAACAGTGGATTTGGCAAAAGGTGTAGCAGAGCACAAGGGTGTTATTTATAATTTCATTGATATTCCCGGAACATATTCTTTAAAACCGCGTTCGAAAGAGGAGATAGTTGCAGGGGATTTTATTTGTTTTGGCGGAGCGCAAAAGGTTGCTGTTATTTGTGATGCAACAAGCCTTGAAAGAAACTTGTACTTAACTCTGCAGATTATTGAAACGGGTGCAGATACAGTTGTTTGCGTGAATCTTCTTGATGAAGCAAGAAAAAAAGGTGTAATAATAGACGTCGGCTTATTAGAAAAAGAGTTGGGGGTTTGTGCAATAGGTATGACTGCCCGAAGCGGAGAGGGTATAGAACAGCTTTTAGAAAATTTATCACAAACATCAAATAAGAATCCGGTTAAAATCAGCTATAACGAAAATATAGAAAGTGCAATAGAATTTATAGTGCCGGTATTAAAAAAACATAATGTCGGAGAGCTTAATCACAGATGGCTTTCTTTACGCCTTCTGGAAGATGACCCAGGTGTGAAAAAATTTATTGAAAATAAAGATGATTTAACTGAAGGTCAGAGGGAAGCAATATATCAAAGTGCTGAAAAGGGAAGATCGTTTTTAAAAAGTAAAGGCGAGTTGGAAAAATTATCAGAAGCAATTGCTTCACGATTATATGAAACGGCTTCTCGGATAAGCAGGGCGGTTATTTTAAAATCATCTGGAAGCACCGATTTATCCAAAAGCGAAAGAATATTTACTAACAGAATATCCGCGTATTTTGTAATGTTTGTTATGCTTAGTCTGATTCTTTACATTACTATTGCGGGGGCGAACTATCCGTCTCAATGGTTATCGTCTTTTTTCAATTGGTGTGAGCTGAAAATTGTGAGCTTTGCAGATTTAATAGATATGCCCGAAATGTTGAAAGGTATGCTTATATCGGGAGGTTTTCGCGTTCTGGGCTGGGTAGTTTCTGTTATGTTACCGCCGATGGCTATATTTTTCCCTTGCTTCACTATTTTAGAGGATTTGGGCGTATTACCAAGGGTTGCTTATGTTCTTGACAATAGTTTTGAAAAAGCAAAAACCTGCGGGAAACAAGCGCTTACAACCTGCATGGGATTCGGTTGCAATTGTGTGGGTATCTCTGGTGCAAGAATTATTGACTCGAAAAGGGAAAGGCTTGTGGCAATTCTTACAAACAGTCTGACAATTTGCAACGGTAGATTTCCTGCAATAATTACGTTAATTTCAGTATTTTTGGTTTCAGGCAGTGGTTTGGTAGGCGGAATTTATAGTGCTTTTATACTTGCGTTAATAATCGTGTTGAGTCTTGCATTGACTCTTTTTGTATCAAATATACTTTCCAAAACCTTGCTTAAAGGTGAAAGTTCTCATTATATTCTTGAAATACCCCCGTACAGAAAACCGCAAATATCAAAGGTTATTGTTAATTCTGTTTTAAACAGAACGCTTCTTGTTTTATTCAGGGCAGTTGTGGTGGCGTTTCCTGCCGGTGTTATTATATGGCTTTTTGCTAATGTGAAAATCGGGAATATGAATATCTTAAATTATATAGCCGCTTTTTTTGAACCGCTTGGTAATTTAATGGGATTGGATGGCGAAACCCTTTCTGCCTTTTTCTTAGGTATACCTGCCAATGAAATTGTTTTGCCAATTACCCTCATGTCATATTTAGGGGCAGGGGAAATGAGCAGCATTGAAAACACTGCTCTCATTGGAGAAATATTAAAAAACAATGGGTGGACACAATTAAGTGCAATATGCTATATAGTTTTTTCTGTGGTTCATTTTCCCTGTGCTACTGCACTTTTGACAATTTATAAGGAAACTAAAAGTGTGAAATGGAGCCTGCTTGCTTTTGCAATTCCAACTGTTTTAGGCATGGTTTTATGCAGTTTAATAAATATATTGGGCATTATTTTATGATGTCTGAAAATAATTTCATTTTTTTGAAAAAAACACTTGCTTTTTGACTTTCTTTGTGGTAGTATTCTACTGCTAATGTGTTATCAAAAACAAAGAGGTGAAATTAAATGAAAGAAGGACTTCATCCCAAATACGGCGCAACACAGGTAAAGTGTGCATGCGGCGCAGTACTTGAAACAGCATCCACAAAAGACGGTATGCGTGTTGATATCTGCTCAAAATGTCACCCCTTCTTTACCGGCAAGCAGAAGCTCGTTGATACTGGCGGACGTGTTGAAAGATTCAATAGAAAATATAACCTCTCTAAGTAAGTTATATCTGCTTGATAAGTCGGTGAGTTATCACCGACTTTTTGCGTTATAAAGGAAGAAACATCTTATGAGTGATTCTTATAAAACTCTCGCAAGAGAAGCTTGTGATGAGTATATAGTTAAACATTCCAGATTTATAGGGTACGCAAAACCTGTAAAAACCGAAAAAGAAGCCGTTGATTACATTAACGAAATATCAAAGAAGCATTGGGATGCCAAGCATAATGTTTATGCTTATTCCATAAGAGAAACAGGCGTTAAACGCTATTCAGATGATGGCGAGCCTCAGGGAACTGCAGGTATGCCTGTTCTCAATGTTATTCTTCAGGAAGATATTACGGACTGTGTTGTAGTTGTTACCCGTTATTTCGGCGGAATTCTTTTAGGTGGTGGCGGGCTTGTTCGTGCCTACACTCATTCTGCTAAAATCGGCATTGATGCGGCAGAGATAGTCACACTTTCAAAATGGACTGTTTGCGAAATCCAATGTGAATATACCTTTTACGGAAAACTTGAAACCTTTATCAGAGATTTTGGCGGAGTTGTTGAAAACTGTGATTTCGGTGAGAATGTTACCTTGAAATTTCGCATCAAAAAGGGTCTTGAGGAAAGCTTTGATAAAAAGCTTCAGGATTTAAGTAACGGAAAAGTCGATTTTTCTCAAATCGGAGAGGTAATTGCAGGGGAATAATCTTAAAAAACAAATAATAAAATTTTTTCAAAAAAATCCGTCAAAAAAAGAGGGATTTTTTTGTTTTTATTGTATTATTAATTATATGGGGTAAAAAAGGATAAAAGGTGGTGCTTTCTGTGAATGGTGAAATCAGAAAAAGAACTCTGGCAAGAGAAAGGATTTCTTTTTCAAAATATGCTATGCTTTGCGATAATACAAAAGGTAGGCTTGTTCCTGAAGAAGAATGTCCTGTAAGAACAGCCTATCAGCGTGACAGAGACAGAATTATCCATTGTTCTGCCTTCCGTCGCCTTAAAGATAAAACCCAGGTTTTTTTGGCACCCGGTAATGTTCATTACAGAACCCGCCTTACACATACTCTTGAGGTTTCCCAGATTGCAAGAACAATTGCCCGTTCTCTTGCTCTTAATGAGGATTTAACAGAGGCAATTGCTTTAGGTCACGATTTAGGTCATACTCCTTTCGGTCACGCAGGTGAAAGGGCTCTGGATCAGGTGTATGAAAAAGGCTTTACCCATTTTGAGCAAAGCTTGCGTGTTGTTGATATGCTTGAAAGAGGTGGGGAGGGTCTTAACCTTACTTATGAGGTAAGAGATGGTATCCTTTGCCATACCAGAGGCAAGGAAGCAGATACCCTTGAAGGCAGAATTGTTAAATTAAGCGATAAAATTGCTTATATGAATCA
>SVOP01000016.1 GCA_015066325.1 Oscillospiraceae bacterium | reverse complement strand
AAGGCAGGTGCTCTGCCTACTGAGCTAATGACTCATATATAAACCCTGAAAACAGGGTTTTTATTATAATAACTTAAACAAGATAACTGCAGCAAGACCGATTACAAAGAAAACGACTGCAACAATTTTTGTAATTTTAGAGAGCTTTGCCTCCATTGTTCTGCCTTTATTCTTATCGAAGAATGTGTCAGCACCACCGGCAATTGCACCGGAAAGACCCTGCTGCTTACTCTGCTGAAGCATAACAGTTACGATGATGATTATTGCTGCAACGATAAGGAAGGCTCCGATAAGGTAATGATACCATAAAAGCTGTTCCATACTAAAATTCCTTTCATTCTGAACTATGTCTCGTTCACAACGCCCGATTATATTACCACATAAGAAATAAAAAAGCAAGTCTTTTTTTAACTTTTTTCAAAAAAAATTGCATACTATGTATTTTGCATAAAAAATCGGACAATATATAGTCAGCGAATAAACATTTTGTATGCGTTTGTATCGTTTTTCGGAGTATTTGTGTTAAACATCGTCTTTACGATTTGCTCAAAACGGTTATATTTATTCGCTCTCCCCGTTCTTTTGAACGGGGAGTTTCTTTTTATTACATTAAAGATAACTGCTCCGCAGTATCATCTGCGCTCAAGGTTGCACCAGCGGCAGGAAGAGTTTTGGTTCGGTAGCGGTGAGGCTTTGTAAATTCACCCTCTTTATAAAATCTGACCTCCTGAACCTTGTGATATTTTTTCAGGGTCATAACATTAACACCGGCGGTATCCTTCGCGGCTTTAGGTGAAATTGCACCTGTATTAACAAGCAAATGCCTACCCGCAGTTGAAGAAAGAACAACCTCTGTATCCTCCTCAATATACATAGCTGCAACAATGGGCGATTTATCAGAGTATGCTTTAATAAGCTTTTTACGGTTAGTTTTTGTTGCATAGCCTGACATTGTAACCTTTGCAACCTTACCGTTTTCAAAAACAAAGAGCATATAGCCATTATAATCACTTGTTACAGCCATATAAATGGGCTTTTCATCTTTTTCAAATTCAAGCTTTGAGGGAATAAAATCGCCCAAAGCACTTGCTTTTGTATCTTCAAAATCCGAAGCCTTAGCTTTATAAACCTGGCATTTATCAGTAAAGAAGAGAAGCTCTGCAGAGTTTCTGGAATTAAGAGCGCAGACCATCTCATCGCCTTCTTTAAGCTTCTGCTCACCACCCATACGAAGTGATAATGGAGTAATCTTCTTAAAGTAACCGTCACGGGTGAAGAAGAGATTTGCTTCATAATCCGGAATTTCTTCCACAATTTCTTCCTCATTATCCACATCATAGATAATCTCACTTTTTCTGTCTCTTCCGTATTTTTCGGAAACCTTTGTAAGCTCATCAACGATAATCTTCTTAACTCTTGCTTTGCTGTTAAGAATATCTTCCATATCCTCGATACTCTTTTTAAGCTCATCAATATCAGAAAGGCGTTTAAGAATATATTCTCTGTTCAAATGACGAAGCTTGATTTCAGCAACATATTCCGCCTGAATTTCATCAATACCGAAACCAATCATCAAGTTGGGAACAACTTCACTTTCCTCTTCGGTTTCACGGACAATTTTAATTGCTTTATCAATATCAAGAAGAATCTTTTTAAGACCTAAAAGAAGATGGAGCTTATCTTTTGCCTTTGTTAAATCGAAATAAACTCTTCTCTTGACACATTCTGTTCGGAATGCAATCCATTCTTCGAGAATTTCTGCAACTCCCATAACTCTCGGCACACCTGCAACAAGAATGTTGAAGTTTGCACTGAAGGAATCCTCGAGAGAAGTAAACTTATAAAGGCGCTTCATAAGCTTATCAGGGTCCGTGCCACGTTTTAAATCAATGGTAATCTTAAGACCCGACTTATCCGTTTCATCTCTTATATCGCTGATTTCTTTCAGAGAACCGGCTTTAACCTTTTCAATTATTTTATCAATAATTGCTTCGCAGGTGGTTGTGGCAGGAATTTCCGTAATATCAATACAGTTATTTGATTTATCGTAGGAATACCTTGCACGGATTTTAATTGAACCTCTACCTGTTGAATAAACCTCTTCAAGAGCGGCTCTGTCATAAACAATTAAGCCACCACCGATAAAATCAGGTGCTTTAAGAGTTTCAAAAACATCAAAATCAGGGTTTTTAATAAGACCGATTGTTGTTGCACAAAGCTCTCTCAGGTTGAACGAGCAGATATTACTTGCCATACCGACCGCAATACCGCTATTCATATTAACAAGAACGCTGGGGAAGGATACGGGTAAAAGAGTTGGCTCTTTCATTGTGCTGTCGTAGTTATCAACAAACTCAACAGTATTCTTATCAATATCACCGAAAAGCTCGGAGCAGATACCCTCAAGCTTTGCTTCTGTATAACGGGCGGCAGCATAAACCATATTCTTTGAATATGCTTTACCAAAGTTACCTTTGCTGTCAATATACGGATGCAAAAGAGTTTCGTTACCCTTAGAAAGACGAACCATTGTTTCATAGATTGCCGCATCACCATGAGGGTTAAGCTGCATTGTTCTACCAACAATATTAGCGGATTTAATTCTTCCGCCGTTTATAAGCCCCATTTTATACATAGTATAAAGGAGCTTTCTGTGAGAGGGCTTAAAGCCGTCGATTTCGGGAATTGCACGAGAGATAATAACACTCATTGCATAGGGCATAAAGTTTGTTTCAAGAGTATCCGTAATCTGCTGAGTAACAACCTCACCGGCACCGATTATATTAGCTTTAACCTCTTCGGTTTTTGCTGTTTCCTGAATTTCTTTTTTCTTTCTTGCCATTATTATCCCCCCTTACGAAATATCTGCAAGGTCAAGATAAAGATGACCGTTTTCTGCAATAAATTCTTTTCTGTCCTGAAGATTATCGCCCAAAAGGAGTTCAAACTTCTCTGCAATCAATTCTTCAACATCATTGGGTTCAACTTTAATAAGTCGGCGTGTTTTAGGATTCATGGTTGTGAGCCACATCATATCCGCATCGTTTTCACCAAGACCCTTTGAACGCTGAATAGTGTATTTAGCATCTCCGATTTCTTCAAGAGCCATTTGTTTTTCTTTTTCTGTATAAGCGAACCAGGTCTGACCCTTTGAAGTAATTTCATAAAGGGGCGATTCCGCAATAAAGACTTTACCCTCTTTTAAAAGAGTTGGCATAAGTCTGTAAATCATTGTGAGAATAAGAGTTCTGATATGGAAGCCATCCACGTCTGCGTCGGTACAGATAATAATTTTACTCCAACGAAGATTATCAAGATTAAATAAAGAAAGCTCTTTATTTGATTTACTTGAAACCTCAACACCGCAACCGAGAACTTTAATAAGGTCAATAATAATATCGCTTTTAAAAATACGATTATAGTCAAATTTCAAGCAGTTGAGAATCTTACCACGAACGGGAATAACCGCCTGGAAGGCGGAGTCACGCGCCTGCTTACAAGCACCGAGAGCCGAATCACCTTCAACTATGAAAATTTCGCGTTCAGTCTTATCTTTACTGCGGCAATCAACGAATTTTTCAACTCTGCTTGTCATATCATTAGATGAGGTCAGAGTCTTTTTAAGGTTAAGCCTTGTACTTTCCGCTTTAACACGGGAGCGCATATTAATGAGCACCTGTTCGCAAAGCTTGTCTGCATCAAGCTTATTCTCTATAAAATAGATTTCAAGCTGGTGCTTGATAAACTCCGTTAAAGCTTCCTGAATAAACTTGTTTGTTATAGCTTTCTTTGTCTGGTTCTCATAAGATGTCTGAGTTGAGAATGAAGAAATAACAAGCACCAGGCAATCCTCAATATCCTGAAAACTGATTTTCGGGTCTGTTTTTGTGTATTTACTGTTCTGTTTCAAATAAGCATCAATCTGAGAAACGAAAGCACTTCTTGCAGCCTTTTCAGGTGCACCGCCGTGCTCAAGAAAGCTTGAGTTATGATAATATTCCTTCATTTGCTTCTTGTTTGAGAAGCAAAGAGCGATGTTGATTTTCACCTTATATTCGGGCTTATCCTCTCTGTCGCGACCTTTTCTTTCTGTTTGCCAGAACTGAACAGTAGTAAGTCCATCATTACCTACAAATTCATTTACATAGTCAACAATACCGTTTTCATAAACATATTCAAAGGTTTCAAATTTTGTTTCGGTAAGTTGATTTTTAAGAATAAATTTAATTCCCGGGTTAACAACAGACTGCCTTTTAAGAACTTCCTGGAAATATTCAAGAGGGATTGCAATATCAGTAAAAACCTTTAAATCGGGACGCCATTTAATTCTTGTGCCTGTATCTTTTTTATCATAAGGTATCTTCTTCATTTCACCATTGATTTTACCGGCTTTGAACTGAAGCTCATAACAGAAGCCACCTGAATGAACCTCAGCTTCCATATATTCAGAAGAATACTGAGTTGCACAAAGACCGAGACCGTTAAGACCAAGAGAATATTCGTAGCTACCGCCGTCATTGGTGTCATACTTACCGCCTGCATACAAATCGCAGAAAACAAGCTCCCAGTTATAGCATTTTTCACGATTATTATAGTCAACGGGAATTCCTCGACCGAAGTCCTGAACCTCTACGGAGTGGTCAAGAAAACGGGTAACCACAATTTTCTTACCATAGCCCTCACGAGCTTCGTCAATAGAGTTTGAAATAATTTCAAAAACGGAATGCTCGCAACCGTCAAGACCATCCGAACCGAAAATAACTGCAGGACGCTTACGAACTCTGTCAGCACCCTTTAATTTTTTTATACTTTCGTTACCATATTCTTTTTGTGACTGTGTTGTTTTAGCCATCAGTGCACCTAACCTTTTCTAAAAAATACAATTTTTAGGGATTTTATCTTATATATTATACAATATCTTGTGATTTAGTCAAGATTTTATTTTCTTATTAAACCTCAAAGGGAGTTTATTGGGACAATGATGAATTATCTTTTACCCGTTATGGTTGTTTTTTCTTTGTTCTGTGCAATTGCAACGGGAAAAATCAGTGAGCTTTCGGGTGCAATTGTAACCGGCGGAACAGACGCAATATCTTTAGTAATAAAATTAGCCGGTGTTATATGCCTTTGGAACGGATTAACCTCAATTGCTCAAAAAAGCGGATTAACCGCTTTAATGTGCAAGCTTTTCTCTCCATTACTGAAATTACTTTTCCCAAAGCTTAAAGACAAAAAAGCAAAGGAAGCTATAGCAATGAATATAACCGCAAATTTTTTAGGATTGGGAAATGCAGCAACGCCACTGGGACTTGAGGCTATGAAAAAATTGCAGAATATAAACCCCTCACCCGAAAAAGCAACAAATGAAATGGTCAGATTTGTTGTAATTAATTCTGCGGCTATTCATCTGGTGCCCACAACAATCGCACTTTTACGCTCAGAATACGGAAGCCGAGCACCAATGGAAATCCTCGCACCCGCCCTTCTGACCTCAATTATTGCTTTAACTATCGGAATAATTGCTACAAATCTTTTCAAAAAGGTGTTCAAATGAATAAAATAACAGATTATATTTTACCCGTTCTTGTGGTTATAATAATTCTGCACGGTGCGTTTAAGGGTATAAATGTTTTTGATGAATTCATTAAAGGTGCCAAAAGCGGTTTTAACACTATTCTGGATATAACTCCATCACTGATAGCACTTCTGCTTTGTGTGAATATGCTTCACGCATCAGGTGGGCTTGATGTTATTTGCACTATTGTTTCACCGTTAACAACACTTTTAGGAATACCAAAAGAAATAACTCCCCTTGCAATCCTTTCTCCTGTTTCGGGAAGTGGTGCATTGGGAATGTATGAAAACATTCTAAAAAACTTTGGTCCTGATAGTTACATAGGCAGATGTGCGTCCGTAATTATGGGTTCAACAGAAACAACCTTTTATGCAATAACACTTTACTACGGCTCAATCAACGTAAAAAAAACACGACACACTCTGCCAAGTGCATTGTGTGCCGATTTTACAAGCTTTATGCTTTCACCAAGGTTGGTTAAATTCTTTTTAACTAAAAACTAATAAAAAAGTTGTGAAAAGCGCTGGTCAAGATGCATTGAATAGGCATCTCCGCTCTCACCCACAATTATATGGTCTGCAAGAGCATAACCAATCTTGCGTAGGGTTACACATACCATTCGGGTTGAGTCAACATCAAACCCGGATGGTTCTGCAGAAGATTTAGGATGATTATGAGCTAAAACCGCTACTGAAGAATCACTGTCTAAAAGGTTTTTCATAATTTCTTTCATATCAATTTCCGAAGAACTTTCGTCACCCTCAGAAATAACAGTATAGCGCTTCAAAGTCTTTTTAGTATCAAAGCACATTAAAATAACTTTTTCGTTTTTCTCACCCTTAAGAAGAGTAACGGCAAGATCTTTTAAATCATCTGTGTTTTTATAGACCCTTTTTTTAGGTGGTTTAGCTTTTGATATTCTGTTAAAGGTTTCACCCATCGCCGCAATCATAACTGCGGTATTATCGCCAACACCGTCAACCCTTTTTAGCTTTTCAACATCTGCTTGAAAGACCTCTTCAAAAGAGCCAAAATGGTTTATAAGCTTATGGGCAAGCTCATTTGTATCTTCTCTGGGTATGGAATAAAATAGCATCAGCTCGAGAAGCTTATGCTCCTCAAGCTGTGAAAATCCGTTTTTTATAACATTCGCTTTTACGCGTTTTCTATGCCCTGAATGTATATTTTTCTCTGCCATTTCAAATCACACAAAAGAGAACTAATTTTTAATTATAATGCTGCTGCCGCATTTTTGAGAGTTTCTGCCATATCAGTCTGTTCCCATTTAACATCAAGGTCAATTCTACCCATATGACCATAAGCAGCAAGTTCTCTGTACTGAGGCTTTCTCAGTTCAAGCTTTTCGATAATTGCAGCAGGACGAAGGTCAAAATATTTATTAACCAAATCCTCAAGCTGTGCATCGGAAAGCTTACCTGTTCCGAAAGTATCAACACGAACAGAAAGAGGACGAGCAACGCCGATAGCATAAGCAAGCTGAAGCTCGCATTTATCAGCAAGACCTGCAGCAACAATGTTTTTTGCAACATATCTTGCGGCATAAGCAGCACTTCTGTCAACTTTTGTTGGGTCTTTACCTGAGAAAGCACCACCACCATGACGAGAATAACCGCCGTAGGTATCAACAATGATTTTTCTGCCTGTAAGACCGCTATCGCCAACGGGACCACCGATAACAAAATTACCTGTGGGGTTCACATAGAATTTTGTATTTTCATCAAGATATTTTTCGGGAATAATGGGTTTAATAACATTCTCAATAATGTCTTTACGGAGAATTTCTATATCTATTGGGTCGTGCTGAGAAGAAACAACAACTGCTTCAACTCTTACAGGTTTATCGTTATCGTCATATTCGATTGTAACCTGGCTTTTACCATCGGGACGAAGATAGGAAAGTGTTCCGTTCTTTCTTACTTCTGTAAGTCGACGAGCAAGCTTATGAGCAAGTGAAATAGGAAGAGGCATGAGCTCCTCTGTATCATTACAAGCAAAACCGAACATCATACCCTGGTCGCCTGCGCCGTGAAGATTATATGTATCCTCCTGACCGCCTTTAAGCTCAAAGGATCTATCAACACCCATCGCAATGTCAGCAGACTGCTTGTCAATAGTAGTGAAAACTGCGCAAGTGTTGCCATCAAAGCCACATTCATTGTTATCAAAACCTATACCGCAAACAACCTCACGAACGATTTCGGGAATGTTAACCTGGGCATCAGTTGTGATTTCACCCATAACCATTACCATACCTGTTGTGCAGGTAGTTTCACAAGCAACACGGGAATATTTATCCTGAGCAAGCATTGCATCAAGAATGGCATCGGAAACCTGGTCGCAAACCTTATCAGGATGACCTTCTGTTACGGATTCGGATGTAAAGTATCTTTTAGACATAATAAGCCTCCGCTAAGTGAGATAATAATACATAAATTAACAGAATAATATTACACTACAAAAGACATCTTGTCAAGTTATGTCGAGGTGTTTAACAAAAGGTTAACATCCTTGCTTTGTTTTTAAGTTTATTGCATTTTATGTAACTCTGTGATAAAATAGCAGAAAACTTTTTAATCATAGGAACAAGGAATATGAAAACAATAAGAATTAATTTTTGTGGTTTTTGGAGTAGTTTTAACAAAGAGAATAATCTATTCACCAAAATCCTCTCCAAGCATTTCAACATTGAAATATCAGAAACCCCTGATTTTGTTATATGCTCAAACAGAGGCAAGCCCTTTGAATACATGCAATATGACTGCGTTCGATTGATGGTTATGGGTGAAAATATTTCACCCGATTTTACAGTTTTTGACTATTGCATAGGTTTTGATTATTTAACATTTGGTGACAGGTATTTCCGTTTACCTTACGCCTTTTATAACGATAGTGCAACGCCATGGTCACCTCTGTCGTTATCAGAAGATACAGCAAACGAGCTTTTAAAATCGAAAAAACATTTTTGTAATTTTATATACAGACACCAATCTTCACATGGTATACGAGAAAAACTCTTTCTCACCTTGAATGAATACAAACCCGTTATTTCTGCAGGAAGTCATTTAAACAATACCGGTAGTAAAAACGGTTGCACATGGGCAGAAAAATATGAAATTGTTAAAGACTCCAAATTCACTATCGCTTGCGACAGTATTGAATATGATGGATTTGTTACTGAAAAAATCATTCAGGCTTTTGATAATCTCTCTATCCCCATATATTTCGGTAACAAAAGAATTGATGACGAATTCAACACAAATGCATTTATATGGTGCAGAAACGAAAGCGAATTCGAGAGCACTATTGAAAGAATAAAATACATCGACTCCCACGATGATGAATATATAAAAATGCTTTGTGAAAATCCATTAAAAAATCCGGACGAAATCAAAAAGCTTTATGAAGAATTAGAAAAATTCCTTATTAACATTTTCTCACAAGAGCCTTGCGATGCTTTTAGAAGAGTTAAATATTACGCTGCCGAAGAACACGAAAGGCATTTAAAAAGCTTTTATAAATCATACGCAAAAACACCACAAATCGTCCACAGCATAATAGAAAAGATTGTGAAATAAAAAACGGCTATGTTAAGCATTTTCTTAACATAGCCGCTTCTCATTTATCAAGCCCGATGCTTACAGACAGGGCCTCGTTTATTCTTGACATATCTGTTTCGGGAAGGTTTCCCATTTTTTCTTTAAGGCGTTGCTTATCCAGAGTTCTTATTTGTTCAAGAAGCACCACAGAATCCTTTGAAAGACCGCAAACAGCCGCATCAACACTTATATGTGTGGGTAACTTGGTTTTAAACTGCTGGCTTGTTATAGCGGCGGCAATAACAGTGGGGCTGTATTTATTACCGATATCATTCTGAACTATAAGTACGGGGCGAACTCCGCCTTGCTCCGAGCCGACCACAGGACTAAGGTCGGCATAATATATGTCCCCTCTTTTAATATTCAAGCTATCACTCTCCGAAAAGGCAAATATTGTTACAACAATATTTTTGCCCAACGGTATTAAAAATAATCACTTTTTAAAAAAGAATTATTGAAACTATGTTTCATTAACATTATATTCAATCTTTGTCCAATTGGTGAAAAAAGGTTGTCACCTATTGGCAACAACCTTTCCGATTAATAAACATATTCAATTTTAATGGTTTCGGAAGAATATTTCTGTGCAGCTTCGTCACCCTTAGAGCCCTGAACACATCTGATGGTAAGTTCACCTTTTCTCTCTCCGCCAAAAACGCCGTTACCGATATAGTTAACGCTATCCGGTATTTCAATAAGACTTAAAGAGCTACAACCTCTGAAGCAATATTCTCCGATGGATTCTGTGCCATATTCAAGCACCATTTTTTCCAAAGATGTGCAACCATCAAAAGCAAAGTTACCAATTGTTTTTGCCGCAGGAAGATTGATCGTTTTAAGCTTTGGACAATTCTGGAACGCATTGTTGCCGACAGTGATGGTGTATGGTGCGCCAAGGAAAGTTACAGATGTAAGGTTTTTGCAATCCTGAAAGGCATTATTGCCGATATATGTAACAGTTTCAGGGATACATATACTTTTAAGACTCTGCTTCTGGAAGCTTTTATCACCAATACCCGTAACAGTATATCCTGCAATTTTTTCAGGAATCCAAACAGAAGCGTTATCACCAAGATATTTTGTGATTGTTACGGAACGATTTTCTTTATTTATGGTGTATTTATATTCCTGCAGTTCCGGTTCATCGAAGCTACTTGAAGTATTTTCTGTTATCGGCGCATTTGTTACATATTCCGTATAAACATAAACTATTGTTGTCTGAACAACAGGTGCTATTGCCGTAGTATCAGTTGTTGTGTCGCTGGGGTCAGTTGTGTCAGTTGCAGTTGCAAGCTCACTTGCCATCTGCTCAAGGTCGACCCAGGATTCAGTTTCTCCGGTTGTTAAAGGTGCTTTTGTTGCCTGCAAAGAATAACCGGGTTTGGTAGTGGTTTCTTTACCAAAATCTCCGTTTTTAATAAGGCTTACCACAAGCACTGTTGCCGCAATAAGCAAGGCAACACCGAGAGCGATAATAATTTTAGTTGTCTTTTTCATATAATAACCTCGCAAGGACGATTTCAATTCATTCTTAGATATTATACATTATATTTTTCAAAAAGTACATAGCATTTTTTAACTTAAGTGTTAATTTTTTGTGTTTTTCTCAATAAAACCCAAATTTTTATACAAATATAAGCCAATTATTTATTGCAAAATAACGATATTTGAAAGATTTATTGTTTTTTTATTTTACATTTGTTAAAATTAACTTAATTATGAAACAAGTGAGGTTTTACTATGAAAAAATCTTGGTACAAAGAGATGGTAGTTTACCAGATATGGCCCCGCTCCTTCTGTGACAGCAACGCAGACGGAATCGGCGACCTTGAAGGTATTTTTTCAAAGCTTGACTACATCAAAAGCATTGGCGTAGATGCTATCTGGTTTTCACCGCTTTTCAAGTCACCAAATGCTGACTATGGTTACGACATTGCCGATTATATGGATATTAACCCTGAATACGGTGATATGAACACCTTCAAAAAGGTTCTTGCAGGCTGCCACGAACGAGGAATGAGAGTATTTATGGACCTTGTTGTTAACCACACTTCAACTGAGCACAAGTGGTTTAAAGAGGCTTGCAAGAGCGTTGATAACCCTTACCACGACTACTATATCTGGCGCAAGGGTAAAGGCAAGAACGGCAAAAAGCCACCTAACAACTGGCTTTCCACCTTTGAAGGCGGCGCCTGGGAATATGTTGAATCTGTTGATGAATACTATCTTCACGTATTCACAAAGGGTCAGCCCGACTTGAATATGGATAATCCTAAGGTTCGCCAAGAGGTTAAGAACATTATGAAGTTCTGGCTTGATATGGGTGTTGACGGCTTCCGTGAGGACGTTATTACATACATCTCAAAAAGAGAAGGTCTTCCCAATGCTATTCCGATTCCTGTTGCTGCAGGTATGGAGCATTACAACTGCGGTCCTCATCTTTATGAATACCTTAAAGAATTCCATGATGACGTTCTTTCAAAATACGATTGCTATACTGTTGGTGAAGGTCCCCTTATCACTCCTGAAAAGGTTCTTCGCTTTGTTACAGAGGATGAAACTCAGGTTCTTAAAACAATGTTCAGCTTCGACCACCTTGAAGCAGACTGCTTTATGACCGACTGGATTAAGGTTCCTTTCAGCCTTAAAAAGATGAAAAAATGTTACCAGAAATGGTACGATGCTATGGACGGCAAGGGCTGGCACACACTTTACCTTGAAAACCATGACCATCCCCGTATTGTTGACCGTTACGGTAGCCTTAAATACAGAGAAGCAAGTGCAAAAATGCTTGCAACAATGTGTTACCTTCAGAGAGGTACTGTTTTCATTTATCAGGGTCAGGAAATCGGTATGACAAATATTGAGCTCAAGTCGATTGACGAGTTCAAGGATATGATTACCTTTAACAATCAGAAATTGTTCAAAAAGCTTCATATCAGTGATGAGAGATTCATCAAGATGGCAAATGCAGGCTCTCGTGAAAACTCCCGTACACCTGTTCAATGGAACGATGGTCCTTATGCAGGTTTCTCAACTGTAGAGCCTTGGTTTAACCTTAACCCCAACTACAAGGAAATTAATGTTGCAGCTTCAGAAGCAGACGAAAACTCTATTCTTAACTACTACCGCAAGCTTCTTAAATTCCGTAAGGAAAACGAGGTTGCTATTTACGGTGATTTCAAGCAGTATTACAAAAACAGCAAAGAGCTTTTTGTTTATGAAAGAAACCTTGATGGTGTTAAGCTTCTTGTTGTTGCTTCATTTACAGAAAATGCGGTCGATTTCAAAGCACCTGACGGAATTAACCTTTCAAAGGGCGAGCTTGTGCTTACAAACTACAATGATGCAACACTTAATGGAAACGGCTTCAAAACAAAGCCCTACGAAACAAGAGTTTATTTATTTAAATAAAAATCAATATCGGGACGGTCAAGACCGTCCCGATATTTTCGTTTTATCAACAATGTAAAGAGGGAACGTGGCAACCCACCACCGCTAACGCGGTCCCCCTCCCTATTTTGTCTAAGACAAAACAGGGATGATAAAATTCACACTACCTTTATTTAATCCAATTTTGAAACATCAAGCTTTTCGTATTTTTCGATAAAGGCTTTGAAGAATTTGAGCATTTTTTCAACGCCACCCGCTTTATTGCTTTCGCAATTGAGAACAAGAAGAGGTTCATGGACGCTCATTCTTAAAAGCTGCCATCCGTCGCCGAGGTTTTCGTTAAAATTCACTCTCACACCTTCGTGGTTTATAGGAGCTACTGTTATACCATTTGTGTTTTCGCAGAGAGCTTTGAAATCTTCAATAACAGAAAGCCCGTAATCTCTGAAATCATCTAACTTAATTGTAAATCTTACCTCTTTTTCTTCAACAGGGGTTTCAAGATTTTCAATAAGGCTTTCTATTGACTTGCCCTCTTTATTTAACTTGGCGAGCTCAATAATAATTTTTGTTATAAGATAAGCACCGTCATCAAGGTAATAATTTTCTTTAAATGCGGCATGACCCGAGGTTTCGATGGCAAGAGGTGCATTTTTGTTTTCTTCGTTTTCAAGGCGGATTGCCTCGTCAATTACGTTTTTATAACCTCTCTTAAAGCGATGGTGAACCCCACTTAAATCCTTTTCAATAAACCTTGCAAGTCCGTCACTTGTTACGGAGTCGGTAACAATAATCCCGCCTTTATTATCCTTAAGAGCAATATATGAAGCAAGAGCAACAAGCTTGTTTCTGTTGATTTCCTGAGCATTTTTATCAACGCAGGCAGCTCTGTCACAGTCTGTATCAAATATAACACCAAAATCCGCACCGCTCTTTTCAACGGCTTCGGAAATAGATTTCATAGCCTCTTTATTTTCAGGGTTAGGAATGTGGTTGGGGAATCTTCCGTCAGGCTCAAGATAACGGCTTCCGTTAATATCTGCGCCCAATCGCATAAGCACGTTTTCTGCATAGAAAGCACCAACGCCATTACCTGCATCAACAACAATATGAAGATTTTCCAAGGGTCTGTCGTAATTTTCGGCATTAACGCCTTTTTTAATCATTTCCTGCAAATCCTTGCAGTATTTTTTCATATTATCGAGCTTTTCAATGTTAAGCTTAACCTCTTTTATTTCATAAGGATTTTCCTGTGCATATTCAAGTATTTCTTTAATATCGTTACCTGAAAATCCGCCATCTTTAGTAAAGAATTTAAGACCGTTCATCTCCATAGGTAAATGGCTTGCGGTGATTTCAACTGCCGCATCAACACCGAAATTAATAATGGACATAAACATTGAGGGCGTTGAAGAAAGACCGCAATCATAGACCTTAACGCCTAACGATGCAAGAGTTCTTGTAACCGTTCTTGAAATATGCTCTGAGGAAACTCGGGAATCATAGCCAACTGTAACAGTCAAGCTTTCTTTATTTAATTTCGTCTTTAAGAATTCTACAAAGGATGCAGTTATGCTCATCAAACGGGTATCCGTTAAATCAATGGCCTTGCCGTCCTTTTCAATAGCAGTGCCTCTGATATCTGTTCCGCTTTTTAAATACATTAATTTATCCATTATATTCTCTCCTGATTACATAATAGGCTCGTTGGGTATCTTCTTTGGGTTGACCGCAGCTGAATTCCGCATAGCATTTAACTACCTTAAAGCCTGCACATTCAACTGCATCTGTAATTTCTTCATCACTAAAGGCAATTTCCTTGAAATTCTCACAAAATCTATCATAACTGCCATCTTCATTTTTAACAAAGAAATCGAGGTTAATGCCAACAGTTACACCATCGGGATAAATGCTGTTTTGCCAGACGCAATAAACATTCTTTTCATCATAGATAAAAGTATTGTTACCCAAAATTTCTTGGTGCTTGTAAATAGTATTAACATCAAAAATCATTATTCCGCCGTCATCGATGAAATTTTTCAAAACTTGAAATGTTTTTCGCATTTCATCAACAGAAGAAAGGTGATTTATACTGTCAAGAGAACAAACAATAGCTCTCACCGTTCCGTAAAGGTCAGTTTCCTGCATCTTCTGACAAAGGAAAAGAATATTTTCCCCTTCCTCCATCGTTTTTTCACGGGCTTCCATAAGCATATCGGGCGAAGCATCCGTTCCGATAACCTCGAATCCCATTTTTGAAAATTCAACGGATAAAGAACCTGTTCCGCAAGCAAGGTCAAGAAGAAGACCGTCTTTTATATCAAAGTCTGCCAGAATACTCGCTATATATGCTGCTCGTTTTTTATAATCCACATTCTGCGTTAATTCATCATAAACAGATGCGAAATTTGAATACGACATTTAACCACCTCATATTTCTTTTATTTTATCATAATTCAAGAAATATGTAAATAACACCAATTATGTTGAATTGCTTAAAAAGCTCTCTATAAATTTATAAGTATTGCACACTTTAAAAGATGTTAAATATATGTTAATATAAAACTAATAATGGAAATAGGAGGAAAACCTATGAAAAAACTATTATCAATTACTCTCGCGGTTATTATGATTGCAATTGGTGTTCTCCCCTGCTTTGCCGCTGATGGCAGCTGCACCTGCGGTCAGACACCAATAATTTATGTTGCGGCTCTTGGTAGCGGTTCTGTTTACCTTGATGAAGGCACCGAGAATGAAAAACAGCTTTTCCGCCCCGATGTTGGTGAAATGCTCGGTGAGTTCACACCTATCATTCCCGCAGTAGCTGACCTTATCAGCACAAAAAATTATGATGCCTTCGGTGATGTGCTCATTCCTTGCGTTAACAATGCTTTCGGTATGCTTGCTATGGATGCCGAGGGTAATTCACAGCCAAGAGTTACAACCGAGGAATTCCACCCTGATACCGCCGACCACGGCATTGATTACAGCTATTATTTTGGTTACGACTTCCGAGTTGACCCCATTGAAAACGCAAAGCTTCTTCATCAATATATTCAAGAGGTTAAGGAGGTAACCGGTCACGATACGGTTCGTTGCAGAGCTTCAAGCATGGGTGGCGTTACCTTTATGGCATACTTAAGGCTCTATGGTTCAGAGGATATTGAAACCATTATTTTCCAGAACTGTCCCTTGCAAGGCACTGCAGTTGCAGGTGAACTTTACAACGGCTTAGTTGAAATCAACAAGGATGCGCTCTTAAGATATGCCGAATGTGCTCTTCCCTCTATGGATAGCGATTTCTTTGGTGCTTTCCTTTATGCTCTTCTTGAAATGCTTGACGGTGCAGGTGTTTTAAGAGATTTAGTTGGTGTAGCAGATAACCTTGTTTTTAACCTTAAAGACAGAGTGTTTGACGAAGCTCTCATCCCCATATTCGGAACAATGCCCGGTATCTGGAGCTTTGTTCCCGATGAATACTATGAAACTGCAAAAGAATTTATGGGTATCAACGATGGTGAACATCAGGTACTTGTTGACAGACTTGACTACTATCATTATGAGGTTCAGCAGAGTGCAGAAGAGCTTCTTAACCAGGCAAAAGCAGACGGCACAAATGTTTATATAGTTGCAGGCTATAATATGCAGAGAACTCCCCTTGTTAGTGCATATATGAACACCTCCGACGGTACTGTTGACACAGTTTATGCTTCATTGGGTGCTACCTGTGCCGACATCGGTGAACAGCTTCCCGAAGACTATAAACAGGCAGAGCATAAAGGCACATGGTATATATCTCCTGACAGAATGATTGATGCTTCAACCTGCATACTCCCCGAAAACACCTGGTTCGTTAAAGATATGCTCCACTCAACAACCCATGATGGTCACGATGAATTCTACAGAATCCTCCATGAAAGCGAAAAACAGCTTACCGTTTTTGATATGGAAGAATATCCTCAATTCATGCAGAACGATACAGTTAATCAGACCTTCCACGAGGTTCTGCCTTTGAGAGGATCTCATCTCCAGAATGTTGCAACTCAGACCTTCCAAATGCCCAGCTTTATGAGCTTTATGAAGCTTTTCGTTACATTATTTGAAGAGTTTTATCATTGGATGGTAGGTTAAAAAACAGTAAACCCTTGACAACTTTGGGTGTTGTCAAGGGTTTAATTTTGTTTCAGAACTTGTTTTATTTGTTTTTTGCTGTATTTATTGAGGCTATTAGAATACGGCGAATTGTACCGCACAGATTATAAATTTGTCTTGATTTTTCCTCTTCAATAACACCCGCACCAACAAGTACATCTATCCAATATTCAGTTTCATAACATTCCTTTAACGAGATATGTAGTTTCGAAATAAAATCAGCTTTACTCTGAGCATAATTAGCTTCACGAATATTAGCACCAATAGAAGTTGCAGATCTTTCTAATTGATTTTTTGAAGAATAATGTCCTTTAATATCATCAGTCATTTTAACGACTCGAATAGCCAAATCCAACGATAAATCAGCTAATTTATTTTCTCTCACTAAAACCACCTTCTAAATAATAATGAAATATTGTAAAACAATATGAAATAATCAGTTGATTATGAAATATTTTGCAAAAGCAAAATATGAAATAAAATAAATCCTTCATGTGCTTTAGCACATTTCATAACAACAGTTATTTCATATACGAAGTATATTTCATAAATCATTTATGATTTATTTCATTTTCACTGTTTCGCCAGTCCCAGAAAAATAGTCAGGATACTGTTCCATAACCATTGTCTGAACAAGGTTAAATACCATTACGCCCTCTGCGGCTTCGCAATTATAGTGGTCACCTAAAACAAGCTGACCATTTGTGTAGCTGATTTTTCTTTCCGGTGCTGCACCAATATGGTATACATAAGCCAAATTGTCAACACTTTTTTCATATTTGTTACCAATAAGACTTTTCTTGAAGCGCAAAACATAGTTTGTACCTGTATCAGGCTCGGAATAAATCGCAACAAGTGATGCAGGGTCAAGATTATAGGTATTTGCTATCAGCTTTATAAACTCATTATTGGGGTCATCTGTAAGGAAATTATCGCCATTCTTATCGGGAATAACAACTCCGCTGTTTTCTATCTCTATCGCTTTTTGCAGAGCAAGAACTGCATCCTCAACAGAAATAACACCATCTGCATTCATATCGCCATAAACAAGAAAGTCTTCAGTTATTTCCGCAAGACCCGAAGCAAGTCGAAGGATTAAGCGGGCATCGGTAGTTTCCACCTTGCCGTTTAAATTCATATCTCCTAAAATAATAGTTGGCTCTTCTGTTCCTTCAGTTTCTCCTTCTTCTGCAAATGCTATTATTGAAAACAAACTCAACAAAAGTACAACGCAAAGGAGAAATGAAGATACTTTAAACATTTTTTTCATCTTAATATTCCTTAAAATTATTGTTTGAAGAATTCTGTAAAAGCACGGTATGCCATATACAAATCGAGTTTTGAGATAACCTCATAAGGTGCGTGCATTGAAAGAACGGGAACTCCAAGATCAACAACATCAACATCAAGATTCGCTATATATTTTGCAACCGTTCCGCCACCGCCTGCATCAACCTTACCGAGCTCACCTATTTGCCATACAACACCTGCTTTATCAAGCATATTTCTGATTTTGCCCATATACTCAGCAGATGCGTCACTTGTTCCTGCTTTACCTCTTGCACCTGTATATTTAGTAATTACAACGCCCTTATTGAGATAAGAGGTGTTATTTTTTTCGAATACGGAATTGAATGTGGGGTCATATGCTGAGTTGACATCTGCAGAAAGACATTCGCTTTTTGAGAGAACTTCGAAGGCATCAAGTCCGTTTGCTTTTGCAAGGTAAGCAATAAAATATTCAAGATAAGATGACTGGAGACCGGTGTTACCATCGGAGCCCGTTTCCTCTTTATCTGTAAGAACAGTAATTGCAGTATATTCGGGATTTTCAATACTGAAAATTGCCTGTTCTGCAGGGTATGCGCAAACGCGGTCATCGTGACCATAAGAACCGATAAGACCTCTGTCGAAGCCAATGTCATCTGCCTTGAAAGCGGGAACGACCTCAAGTTCTGCGCTTAAGAAATCGCTTTCAACAATACCATATTTTTCATTTAAGAGCTTGAGAATATTAAGCTTAACAAGCTCGCTACCCTCATCATTTTTGAAAGGGCGGCTACCAACAATAACATTAAGCTCTTCGCCTGCTATTCCTTCTGAAAGAGTTCGTTTACCCTGTTCTGAGCCCAAGTGAGGAAGAATATCGGAAATAACAAATTTAGGCTCTCCCTCTTCTTCTCCGATTTTAACGCTGATTTTTGATCCGTCCGCTTTAACGATAACACCGTGAAGAGCAAGAGGAATTGCAACCCACTGATATTTTTTTATACCGCCGTAATAGTGTGTTTTGAAAAGTGCAAGCTCATCGCTTTCATAAAGTGGATTTGGTTTTAAATCAAGGCGGGGTGAGTCAATATGAGCAGCGGCAATTTTCACACCCTCTTTAAGAGATTTTTTACCGATAACTGCAAGAATAATAGCTTTCTCGCGATTAATATAGTAAACCTTATCCCCTGCTTTATACTGCTTTTCGGGGTTAAATTCCTCAAAGCCTTTATTCTTCGCATCTTCTAAAACAACTGCAACTGCTTCTCTTTCAGTTTTGGCATTATCTAAAAATTTCTTGTAAGCCTCTGCAAAAGCATCTGCCTTTGCAATCTCATTCTCCTCAACAACCGCACTTGCGTGCTGAGGTTTATAAAAAAGTTCTTTTTTTAATTCTTCAACTGTTGCCATAACAACTACTCCTTATAACATTCTTTCTACTTCAACAACGATTGTCCAGAATCTTGTTCCCTTAAACCATTCAACTACATCATCAATAAAAGCCTTGAAGCCTGTGGGCTCCTCATATTGAAGCTTTTCGCTTCCATCATCAATAACAAGTGCCTGTGTCATGCATACACCGCCCTCGCCGTAAAGCTCGGCTCTTACATACTGAAAATCTTCTGCGCCTTCAATTTTATCAAGATCAAGTGTGATTTCATCATCACCGATTTCGCCGGTGGCAATAATCTTACCATTTGCGATCCATTGGATTGAACTGCAATTTTCAGCACTTACAACAACCTTGTGTCCGTCAACGGCGACCTTTGTAAACATAGGATATGAAAGGCCAAGATTACGAACATCTATATCTTCTGCAGGACCGATAATATCATTTGCTCTTAAAATACGGGTAACTGCGAAGAATGCACCACTTTGCATTGTTGCTTTGATGTTTTCAACAGTGTTTTCTTCCATCATAAATACACTGAAAGAGGTATCAATATTTTCTCTGTCATGAGCATCGGTATTGCTGAAGCCGATAACATTCTTTCCGTAAGGAAGAGTATACATCAAAAGGTTGTCCCAAAGGATTCTGTCATAACAGGTTGTGCTGTTTCTGTCATTAAAAGCTTCAATTCCCATACAACTATCGTATTTCAAAATAAGGTCACCGAAATACTTAACATTTTTAGGGTCGCTTACAACCGTTATGTCTTTATTACTTTCAAGGAAATCACCCGGGTGATTAATATGAGATATGCCACCGTTTTCTTCAATAAAAGAAAGCGCCTGATCATAACCGCTTTCCCTACCGCCAAAGCCGTCACCGATACCCTCAGGAAGAAAATATCCGTTAACATGGCATTTTGTAAGAGTGAGGTTATTAAGCTCGTTTGCACCGGTAACACAAACCATTTTTTTGTTTCTTATGGTGCCATCGTAAAGCGGATATGTGCCATTTGTGATTGCTGCAAACTCTTCATCTGTGAGATGTACACGAGGAATACTGTGATAGAAATACAAAAACTGGTCCGCCTGATGTCTATTCCATTCCACGCCGGTAACACCGTGATCGGAGTTTGCAAGAAAATCGTAATCCTGCTCGTAATACTCCTTTACCATTGTGGGTAAATCCTCATCTGCATCGCTGTAAGAGGTGTGAGAATGAAGTGAACCCTTATAAGCACCCCAGGCATCATCACCCTCCCATATAACATCTTCGTAAGGAGAAATGATTTTATAGTCTTTTTTATCTGCAGCCGCTCCGCTTACCGCAAAAAGCGACAACAAAAGAGAAAGACTCACACATAAAGCCATCACCCTCTTAACTTGTTTCATAATTTCAACCTCTTTCATTTATTTGAATCATAAATTTCTTTATATTTTTTATAATTTCGCACAACTCTTTTAACATACCCTGCAGTATCCTCATAAGGAATGTTTTCAAGCACTACACCATCGGGCGAAATTCGTGGGTCCGAAAGCCACTCATTAACCTTACCTCTACCTGCGTGATAAGCAGCAAGAGCAGTTTCGGTGTTACCAAACTCCTCTAAAAGCATATCTAAAAAATATGCGCCATAGTATATAGAAATCTCAGGCTCAAAAAGTGCATCCTCTTCATATTCCTCCCCCGTTTTAGTCTGCAACCAGCTAAATGTATCGGGAGTGATTTGAGTAAGGCCCTTTGCACCAACAGAAGAAACTGCATTTTTATCAAATCCGCTTTCAGTTTTAATAAGCGCATATAGCAACGACTCATCAATTTCAAAGCTTTTTGCATTTTCTTCCACAAGGTTTACATACTGCCTTGGGTAAACTGTCTGAACACCTAATTTAACTGCATTAACAATTATTATAATAAAAACCACTGATAATATCAATAGCAGAAATATTAGTTTGAATCTATTTACATTTCGGTTTTCGCTCAATTAAAAAGCTCCTTTTCAAGCTGTGAAAGTTGTTCTTCATTATTATAAGGTGGGTAATTATTAAAAATGAAATCCGCCTTTGAAAAATAGAAATCATCATTCTTTTGACCGTTAATTCTTACATCTGCATCCGCTTCAGAAAGTCCGTCACGCTTTATAATTCTCTCTTTTCTTATTTCAACAGGTGCGTGAACAACAATCAAATAATCGCTTTTCTCTGCAAACCCCGATTCTATTATTGCCGCCGCATCGACGATTACAACATCATAATCCAAAAATGCTTTACAGGCTTCTTCAAAGATAAAATTATTGATTGCAGGGTGCATTATAGAATTAAGCTTTTCAGTTTTTTCAGGTGTAGAAAAGGCTTCCTTTGCCAATGCGCGTCTGTTGAGAGCTCCGTCAGGGTTCAATACACCCTCTCCAAACTCTTCTTTTAACTTATTTAGCAAAGCGTTATTATCAGCAAGGACCTTTCTTGCAACAATATCCCCATCAATAATATATGCACCTTTTTGTTTGAGATAATCAGAAACAGTGGATTTTCCTGCTCCTGTTTTACCCGTAAGGCCAACAAGCTTTTTCAAAATTACACCTCAATTACCTTGAATCCTGCCGCTCTCAAAAGTCGGTTAAGAACTGCAAGATTATCTTTATTCTCATCATCAGGGTATCTTACAAAGCATTGCTTTGCACCGATTTTATCAAGCTCACGAAGAGAATCAAAAAGATTATGAGAGAGATTTTTGTAATCTGCAAAGCCATATTTTATGTATGGTATTTTAAGATTTCCAGCATTATCATCATCAAAAATCATAGCATAGGTTTCGTTATCAAAACCATTTACATATTCGCAAAAAGCATCAAACGAGCCTTTGACAAGTGTGATTTTTGCATCGGGTGAATAATGCTTATATTTCATCCCCGGCGAAGCGGCAGTTTCGTTTTTTTTCAACGGATTCAAAACTGCATCATCAACCTCGACCTCACCTAAAACACTTACAAGCTCTTTGAGAGTAACATTACCCGGTCTTAAAAGCCTTGGCTTTTCTCCTGCAAGAGTGATAACAGTTGATTCAACACCCTCTGCACAGTCTCCACCGTCAATTATAAAAGGAATTCTGCCCTTCAAATCCTCGTAAACGTGTTCTGCTTTGGTTGGACTGGGTTTACCTGATAAATTAGCTGACGGAGCAGCTAAAGGCAAACCGCTTAATTTTATAAGCTTTCTTGCAATTTCATGAGATGGGCAACGGACTGCAACTGTTTCGAGATTTCCTGTTGTGCAATAAGGTACTTTATCTGCCTTGGGAAGAATTATTGTAAGAGGACCGGGCCAGAATTTTTCTGCAAGTTTTTTTGCGGTTTCGGGCACATCTTTCACCAAATCATAAATTTCAGAAAACTCGGAAATATGAACGATTAACGGGTTATCGGTAGGTCTGCCCTTTGCTTCAAAAATTCTGCTGACTGCAAGGGGCGAAAAAGCGTTACCTGCAAGACCGTAAACAGTTTCTGTGGGCATACCTACAACCTCTTCATTCTGAAGAAGCTCTACTGCTTTATTGTATATTTCGTCACTGTCCTCTATTGTTATTTTTACAAGCTCTGTATTCAAAATTTATTCCTCTGATACTTTTAATTTATCCGCAGTATCTGCGGTAATGAGTGCATCAATAATTTCATCAAGGTCACCGTCCATAATGGCTTCAATTCTGTAAAGAGTAAGACCGATTCTGTGGTCGGAAACTCTTCCTTGAGGGAAATTATATGTTCTTATTCTTTCGCTTCTGTCTCCTGTTCCTACTTGTGAACGGCGCTCATCTGCAATTTCTGCATTTTGTTTTTCGCGCTCCGCTTCAAGAAGACGGGAGCGAAGTATTTTCATTGCTCTTTCACGGTTTTTGTGCTGACTTCTTTCGTCCTGACATTCAACCACAGTACCCGTAGGCAAATGAGTAATACGAATTGCAGATTCTGTTTTATTAACATGCTGACCACCGGCACCGCTCGAGCGATAGGTATCGATCTGCAAATCTGTGGGGTCAATGGCAATATCAACCTCTTCTGCTTCGGGAAGAACGGCAACTGTAACTGTTGAGGTATGAATTCTACCACCTGATTCGGTTTCGGGTACACGCTGAACACGATGAACACCGCTTTCAAACTTAAATCTTGAATATGCGCCCTCACCGGTAATCATAAAGCTGATTTCTTTTATGCCCCCAAGACCTGTTTCATTAATGGAGAGAACTTCGGGCTTCCATCCGCGGTTTTCGGAATACATCGAATACATTCTGAAAAGAGAATTTCCGAAAAGAGCGGCTTCCTCTCCACCTGCGCCTGCACGAATTTCGATAATAACGTTTTTATCGTCATTGGGGTCTTTGGGAAGAAGTAATATTTTAAGTTTTTCGTTAAGCTCTTCTGTTTTAGCCTTACATTCTTCTATTTCAAGTTCAAGAAGCTCCTTAAGGTCTTTATCAGGCTTTTCTGCAAGCATTTCCTTTGCAGCTTCGCCATCACTTACCGCTTTTTTATATTCCCGATAGGTTTCAACCAAAGGCGTGAGATTTTTTAATTCTTTCATCAAAGAGGCGTATTTACTTTGGTCTGAAACTGTTTCGGGCAAGCAAAGCAATTCATTAACCTTTTCAAAACGCTCTTCAACCTGCTGAAGTTTATCAATCATCTGCGTTCTCTCTTGTTACTTTCTTAATATTTTTTTCTGCTTTTGAACGGGGAATTAAAAACTCTCTACCGCAACCGTTACAATGCAAACGGAAATCCATTCCGGAACGCAAAACAGTAAACTCTTTTGAACCGCAAGGATGCTGTTTTTTCATTTCAAGAATATCGCCAACCCGAATATCCACCTAAACTCCCCCATTTTCAAATTTACTGAAATATTGTAACACACTTTTACATAAAATTAAAGAGTAGGTTAAAGAAAAAATAAAAATAAATGAATCAGGTGATAGCGAAATGGTAAACTACCTCCCGGAAGGCTTTTTGATTAACACAAGAGAAAATATTCACGCTCTTTCATCTTATGATGCTTTTCACAAGGCATACACTGACAAAAGGCAACTTGAAGCAAGAGCAATTTACTGCGACAGAGAGCATAATTTGCATATTGATTTCGGATTTATTCACGGCATAATTCCAAGGGAAGAATGTGCAATTGGAATAAAGGAAGGCACAACAAGAGATATTGCAATTATCGCAAGGGTAAATAAACCCGTAAGATTTGTTATTGATGATATTAAGATATCAGGTGATAAAAAAATTGCTTTTTTAAGTAGGAAAAAGGTACAGGAAGAGTTTCAAAACCAACTAAATAAAAATATTTTGGTAGGAGATATTATTACTGCAAAAATCACTCATCTTGAAAGCTTTGGTGCTTTTTGTGACATTGGTTGCGGTATAAATGCTCTTTTACCCATTGATAATATTTCCGTTTCAAGAATACCACATCCAAATGTAAGATTTGATGTTGGTGATGATGTAAAGGTTATAATAAAAGCCTTTGACGAGGAAGGTCGGGCAACACTTACTCATAAAGAGCTTTTAGGTACTTGGGAAGAAAATGCTGAAAAATTCCAAATTGGTGAAACAGTCAGCGGTATTGTAAGAAGCGTTGAAAGTTACGGAATTTTTGTTGAATTAACCCCAAACCTTGCAGGCTTGGCAGAGTACACCACTGCCGTTTATGAAGGGCAGCAAACAAGCGTTTACATAAAAAGCATAATTCCCGAAAAAATGAAAGTGAAACTGATAATTGTTGACTCCTTTGATGCAGATTACGGGAAGAAAAAGCCCGATTATTTCATCAAGGAAGGTCATCTTGATTATTTCCGTTACTCCCCTTATTTTTCCGATAAAATTATAGAAACATTCTTTTAAATTCACTTGAAAATAACTGTTACTGTATTGTATAATTAACCCTATAGAAACCTTTATCGGAGGTATATTATGCAATACAGTAATTTTGATTCTATCGGCACTAAAATATCAAAGCTCGGCTTTGGTCTTATGCGTTTGCCTAAAAAAGAAGAAAGCAGTGAAATAATTGATAGAGATGAGGCTTTCAGGCTAATTGATTTGGCTATGAAATCAGGCGTTAATTACTATGACACCGCTTATTTCTATCACGGCGGTGACTCTGAGCAATTTGTTAAAGAGGCGTTAAGCAGATACCCTCGCGAAAAATTCTGCCTTGCAACAAAGCTCCCAAGTGGCCCTATCAAAGATAAGGAGAAAAACACCGAAGATATTTTCAACGGTCAGCTAAAAAAATGCGGTGTTGATTATTTTGATTTTTATCTTCTTCATGCTGTTAACCGCGATAACATGCAGATTTTTGAAGAGGACAAGTCCTATGAATATCTTACAGAGCAGAAAAAGGCAGGAAAAATCAAGCATTTAGGCTTCTCCTATCACGGCGATTTAGAATTTTTTATAGAACTTATAGACAAATACAAATGGGATTTTGTTCAGCTTCAGATTAACTATTATGACTGGGAAAACCAGAATGCAAAAGCATACTACAAAGCTCTCGAAGAAAGAAAAATCCCGTGTATTGTTATGGAGCCTGTTCGTGGCGGTTCTTTACATACTCTTAACGATGAAGCAAGAAAAGTTTTTGAAAGCTTAGGAAACGCTTCCCCTGCATCTTATGCCTTGAGATATGTTGCAGAGCTTCCCAATGTTCTTGTAACTCTCAGTGGTATGTCAACCTATGAGCAGGTTGATGACAACCTTAAAACCTTTGATGAGTGTAAACCACTTTCAGATATTGAAAAAGAAGCGATTGAAAAAGCTAATATTCTTTTCAGAAAGAATTTTGCAGTGCCTTGCACCGATTGCAAATACTGTGTTGAAACCTGTCCCGCAGGAATTAATATTCCCGGTTGCTTCAAGGCATATAACGAATATAACAAAACAAGGGATAAAGCTGATTTTTCAAAGCACTATGAATTAATAAGCGAAGAGCAGAGAGCAAACAACTGCTTAGACTGCAAGGCTTGTGTTGAAAAATGTCCACAGCAAATTGACATTCCTCGTCAATTGAGAAAGGTTTCCGAGCTTTCGGAATAAGGTGAAATTATGAAAAAATTCTTGTTTCCATTTGTTAGTATTATCCTTATAATCTGCCTTTT
>SVOP01000116.1 GCA_015066325.1 Oscillospiraceae bacterium | reverse complement strand
AACAAAAATATTCTTCTGGGTAATCGGTGTTGCGGTTATTTATTGCACAACAAACGCAGTAAACTTTACTGATGGTATTGACGGACTTTGCGGTTCTGTAACGGTAACCGCCGCAGTCAGCTTTATTGTAATCGGTGCGCTTCGTAACTGCTTGGGCGTAAGCCTTCTTGCAGCAGCACTTGCAGGCGGACTTGTTGGTTACCTTATCTGGAACTGGCATCCTGCAAAGGTTATGATGGGCGACCTGGGTTCAATGTTCCTTGGTGGTATGATTGTTGCTCTTTCTTATGCAATTGATTGCCCGTTTATCATTTTGCTTATAGGCATTATTTATGTAGCAGAGTTTGGCTCGGACATCATTCAGATTGGCTATTTCAAACTCACACACGGTAAAAGAATTTTCAAAATGGCACCTATTCACCATCATTTTGAAATGTGCGGTTGGAAAGAGGTTAAGATTGTTAAAATCTTCTCTCTTGTAAACCTTTTGGGTGGTATTGCCGCAATTCTTCTTGTTTATTTCGGAAATCTCAAATAATAACATTTATAAATCTATTTTAGGAGTCGGCTATGAATAAAAAGAACAAGTTGCTTTCCGGTTTGTTTGTCAGCAACGGAATGGATATACCGTTTTTTATCATAATGTTGGGGTTAATGGCATTTGGTCTTGTAATGCTGTTATCCTCAAGCTATGCCTATTCCTATTATGAAACAGATGGTGAATCAAGTCTTCACTTTTTCTTCAGAGAAATAATATTTATGGCTTTGGGACTTACAGTAATGTATGTTTTCTCCCGCCTTGATTATAAAAAGCTAAAATACTTTGCCAATATAGCATTGGTAGGTTCATGGGGACTTGTTCTTTTAACAATTATTATCGGTAAAATCCAAGGCGAAGGGGAGATTAACCGTTGGTTAGACCTTGGTCCCTTTGATATTCAGCCCTCGGAAATTGCAAAATTTGCTGTTGTTCTTTTCTGCGCAACCGGTCTTGATAAAAACCATAAGAAAATGGTAAGCTCAAGACCCTCAAGGGTCACATGGGCAGTTAAGCTTGCAGATATAACAAATGGCAAGGTTGTTGTTACAGAGGGTACTGTTACTCTTTTCTTCTATGCCTTCTTTATTGGCTTGACTGCAGTTTTCGTTCTTCTCGGAAGTCACCTTTCAGGTGCAATTCTCATACTCCTTTTCGGTGTTGCAATGCTCTGGATGGGAGAGGGCAGAGCAAGATGGTTTGTAATAGGCGGAATTGCTGCAGTAATAGTTTTGGTTATAGTAATCAATTTTTATGACGATATTCCGATTTTGAAGGACTATATGGCAGACCGTATCGGTTCATGGCTCAATAAAGACCTTACGGATATAGATAAACGCTGGCAGACAAATCATTCGTTATTTGCTCTCGGATCAGGCGGCTTCTTCGGTTCGGGCCTTGGTAACTCAAAGCAGAAATATTTCTATGTTTCTGAATCTCATACAGATTTTATCTTCTCAATTATCGGTGAAGAGTTAGGCTTTGTAGGCTGTTGCCTTGTTTTAGGGCTTTTCGCTCTTCTTATTCTGAGAGGTATCTATATAGGTATGAGAGCAAGAGACCGCTTCGGCGCACTGCTTGCTTTCGGTATTATGATGCAGATTGGTTTGCAGGTTGCTCTTAATGTGGCAGTTGTAACTGATACATTGCCCAACACGGGTATCAGCTTACCATTCTTCAGCTATGGTGGCTCTTCAACCCTCGTAACCTTAGGTGAAATGGGCTTCTTATTAAGCGTTTCCCGTCAGGCAGATTTGCCCAGACTTTATTCATTCAGTAAATCCAAAAAGCAAAAGGTGTGAGTTAAATGAGAGTATTAATTGCAGCAGGCGGCACAGGCGGTCATGTGAATCCTGCCCTTGCAGTTGCAGGTGAAATCAGAAAGCAGTATCCTGATGCAGAAATCTGTTTTGTAGGCACTGCTGACAGAATTGAAGCAAAAATCGTTCCTGCAGCAGGCTTCCCTTTAAAGACTATTGAAATTTCAGGCTTTAAGAGGGGCTTTTCTCCTGCAGATATAAAAGCAAACATTAAAACTGTTACCCGTCTTCTTAAAAGCTCAGGTGCAGTTAAGAAAATAATTAATGATTTTAAGCCGGATGTTGCAGTTGGCTTTGGTGGATATGTAAGCGGACCTGTTATTCGTATGGCTGCAAAAATGGGTATTCCAACCGCAATCCACGAGCAGAACGCTTACCCGGGCGTAACCAATAAAGCCCTTGCAGAAAAGGTGGATGCAGTAATGCTTACTGTTGAAGCCGCGAAAAAACACCTTAATTGTAAAAACGAGCCTGTTATTACAGGTCTTCCCGTAAGAGGTGAGCTTCTCGCTGCAGATGGTGACAAGTCAAGAATGGAGTTAGGCTTTGATGAAAGACCCCTTGTTCTTTGTATGGGAGGATCTTTAGGTGCAAGAGCAATAAATGAAGCAGTTATAGATGCCATTGCAGACGGCAGAAAAGAAAAATATAATTATCTTATTTCTACCGGTCAATACGGACTATGGGTTCCGGACAAGATGCGTGAAAAGGGTGTTGACCCCGATAAAGAAAAAAATATAGATGTTCGTACATATATAGAAGATATGGATAGATGTCTTTCTGCGGCTGACCTTGTAATCTGCCGCGCAGGTGCTTCCTCTCTTTCAGAGTTTGAAGCTCTCGGTAAGCCCTCAATTCTTGTTCCGTCACCAAATGTTACCGAAAACCATCAGTTCCATAATGCTATGGCTCTTGTTAATAACAATGCCGCGGTAATCATTGAGGAAAAAGACCTTAGCGGTGAGAAGTTGGGTGCCGAAATGGACAGACTTCTTTCCGATAAAGCATTGCTTAAAGAAATCGGTGATAATGCTCGTAAAATTGCAGTTACCGATGCAACTGAGAGAATTTGTGATATTGTAATAGGTTTAATCAAAAAATAATTAACATAATTTTTCTGAAAGCATATTATGTGTCGTAGAGTGTTTTATTAAAACCGAAAGGAGCGACACTATGTCTGCTTTCGTAATCAACGGCGGTCGCCGTATAAGTGGCAGTATTCGTGTTCAGGGTTCAAAAAACAGTGTTTTGCCCATACTTGCAGCAACTGTTCTTGTTAATGGTACATCCGTAATACATAATTGCCCTGATTTATCAGATACTGCAGGTACTGTTAAAATACTTAAAAATCTCGGTTGCAAGGTCTTGCGGGAGGGTAATAGTATTATAGTAGACAGCACCAATGTTACCTCCTCGGAGATTCCCGAAAGCTTAATGAGAGAAATGCGCTCGTCAGTTATATTTTTGGGAGCGATTCTCGGCAGAGTGAAATCTGCAGTTGTATCAACACCCGGTGGCTGCGAAATCGGCTTAAGACCGATTGATTTGCATATTTATGCTATGAAGCAATTAGGTGTTGATATTGCAGAAGATTATGGGAAACTTGTTTGTAGTGCCCCCAATGGTTTAGTTGGCAAAAAAATTACATTTTCATTTCCCAGTGTGGGCGCAACTGAAAATGCGATTTTAGCATCAGTTACCGCAAAAGGCACAACAACAATTGTCAATGCTGCAAGAGAGCCTGAAATAATTGACCTCTGCGCTTTTCTTAATAAATGCGGAGGGGAAATATATGGCGCAGGTGAAAGTGTTATAACCATAAAGGGAAAAGAAAGGCTTAACCCTTGCGAATACTCTGTTATTTGCGACAGAATTGCTTGTGCTACATATCTTATTGCAGGTGCAGTAACAGGCGGCGATGTTAATCTTGAAAATACTAATCCCGTGCATCTCAATGCAATAATCCCACCTCTTGAAGAGGCGGGGTGCCACATAAATGTAAGGTGCAAGGAAATACGACTTAAAGCTCCAAGGCGACTTAACAGAATAGATAAAATCATAACTCAACCTTATCCGGGCTTTCCCACGGATGCTCAGGCACCCTTTACAACCCTTGTCTGCGTTGCAAAGGGAACAAGCGTTATAGTGGAAAATATTTTTGAAAGCCGTTTCAAGCATATTCCCGAGCTTGTGAGAATGGGTGCAAAAATAAGGATGGAAGGCAGAGTTGCCGTAATTGACGGAGTTGAAAGACTTTATGGTGCAGAGGTTGTTTCGCCCGATTTGCGCGGTGGAGCGGCATTAGTTCTGGCAGGGCTTTGCGCAGATGGCATAACAACTGTCAGGAACACAAGATTTATTGACAGAGGCTATGAGGATTTTGAAAATAATCTTTCGATGCTTAATGCAGATGTAAGAAGAAAGGCGAACTGAAATGGATAACAAAAGCCGTAAAAAAACAAGGAAAAGGACGGTGCTGAAACCGCCTAAAAAGAATGGAAACAACCATTTGTCCCGTGATGAAGTGCGCTCAATAAATAAAAAGAAAATGAGTCGCAGAAGAAAACTGAAAAAACATATGCTTACAATTTTACTGGCAGTTGTTGTAATGTGTGTTGGTCTGGTTCTTGTTTTTTCCTTATTT
>SVOP01000115.1 GCA_015066325.1 Oscillospiraceae bacterium | reverse complement strand
AATATCAGAAGCCTAAGGCTATGTCAGAAATAGGCTACGAGGACGGTCAGGTTTTCGTCTGGGGCGATATTTTCAAATACGAGAAAAGAGAAACTAAGGACGGGAAGAGGTATATTATTGAGTTTAATATAACCGATAATACTGGCTCCTTCGGTTGTAAATTCTTTGATACAAAAGAACAGCTTGAATATCTTGACGGTCAATTGAAGGACGGCGTAACAGTTCTTGTTCGCGGTGTTTTAGGCTATGATGATTATAAAAAGGATTTCATTATAAAGCCTAACTGCGTTGCAACAATTAGAAGCTTGATTTTGTTGACGAGGCAGAGGAAAAGAGAGTTGAACTCCATCTTCATACAAATATGTCTGCAATGGATGCTATGAGTAGTGCTAAATCCATTGTTAAAAGAGCTATGAAATGGGGTCACAAGGCAATTGCAATTACTGACCACGGTTGTGTTCAGGCGTTTCCTGAGGCTTGTAACACAGCAAGGGGTAGCGATTTTAAAATCATTTACGGTTGCGAATGCTACCTTGTTAACGATTATAATTCCGACGGCTCAAAGAAAACCCTTGAAGAAATAAAAGCGGACAAGTATTACCACTGCATTCTCCTTGTTAAAAATAAGGTTGGTCTTAAAAATCTTTATAAGCTTGTTTCTGCTTCCAATATTGAATATTTTCACAAAAAACCAAGAATGCCTAAAAGTCTTATTGAAGAAAGGCGAGAGGGTCTTATTATCGGTAGTGCTTGTGAGGCGGGCGAGCTTTACCGCGCAATTTTAGCAGGAAAAAGTCACGATGAGCTTCTCAAAATTGCTGATTTCTATGATTATCTTGAAATTCAGCCTACAGGCAACAATGAATTTATGATAACCAAAAATGAGGGCGATTATGAAAATATAAATTCTTACGCTGATATTGAAAGCATCAACCGTATGATTATTAATCTCGGTGATGAATTAGGTAAAAAGACTGTTGCCACAGGTGACGTTCATTTCCTTGATAAGAATGATGCTAAATACAGAGCAATTCTTCAGGCAGGGCAGGGCTTCTCCGATGCAGATAATCAAGCACCTTTATATCTTAAAACAACCACAGAAATGCTTGAAGATTTCGCTTATTTAGGTGAAGAAACTGCAAAAGAGGTTGTTATTACCAACACAAACTATATTGCAGATATGATTGAACCGGGTATTTTACCCATTCCCGATGGTACATTTAACCCCATTATTCCCGGAGCAGAAGAGGATTTAACAAAGCATTGCTGGGACAGAGCAAAGGAATGGTACGGCGACCCTGTTCCCAAGGTTGTTGCAGACAGACTTGAAAAAGAGCTTAAATCCATTATTGAAAACGGCTTTGCAGGGCTTTATATGATTGCCAGACTTCTTGTTAAGCATTCGGAGGAATGTGGCTATTATGTTGGCTCCCGAGGTTCTGTAGGTTCATCCTTTGTTGCTATAATGGCAGGTATTTCCGAGGTTAACCCCTTGCAGCCTCACTATCGTTGCACCAATTGTAAATATTCCGAATTCTTCTTGCATAATGAGGTTGGTTCAGGCTTTGACTTGCCCGAAAAGAACTGCCCTGAATGTGGCACATCCTTGTTCCGTGACGGCCACGAAATTCCCTTTGAAACCTTCCTCGGCTTCTTTGGTGATAAATCTCCTGATATTGACCTTAACTTTGCAGGTGAATATCAGAGCCAGTCACACAGATATACAGAAGAGCTTTTCGGTAAAGCGTATGTTTTCAAAGCAGGTACAATTTCAGGTGTTGCAGAAAAAACTGCTTATGGCTTTGTTAAAAAATATGTTGAAGAGCGGGGTCTTAACGTAACAAAAGCCGAAATTGACCGTCTTACACTTGGTTGCACAGGTGTTAAGAGAACAACGGGTCAGCACCCGGGTGGTATGGTTGTTGTTCCCAACACCTATGAGGTTGAGGATTTCACTCCCGTTCAAAGACCTGCCGATGATGCAACAAAAGATATTATCACAACTCACTTTGACTTCAACTCAATGCACGATACTCTCTTGAAGCTTGACGAGCTTGGGCATGATGTTCCCACAATTTACAAGCATTTAACAGACTTAACGGGTATTGATGTTCTTGATATTGATATCAGTGACAGAAAGCTTTACGAGCTTTGCACTTCACCCGAACCTCTCGGGGTTACTGCAGAGGAATTAGGTTGGCCCACGGGTACACTTTCCATTCCCGAAATGGGAACGGATTTCACAAAGGGAATGCTTCTTGAAGCAAAGCCACAGACCTTTGCTGACCTTATTCAGATTGCGGGTCTTTCTCACGGTACTGCTGTTTGGCTCGGTAACGCTCAGGATTTAATCCGTGACGGTATCTGCACAATTTCCGAGGTTATCGGTACTCGTGACAGTATTATGGTTTATCTTCTTCATAAAGGTCTTGAACCAAAGCAAGCCTTTGATATTATGGAGGATGTACGTAAGAAAAACAAACAGCTCAAGCCCGAGCAGGAGGCTTTGATGAGAGAGCACGACGTTCCCGAGTGGTATATTGATTCCTGTAAAAAGATTCAGTATATGTTCCCGAAGGCTCACGCAGCGGCATATATTATTGCTTCTCTCCGACTTGCCTGGTTCAAGGTTTATAAGCCTCTTGAATATTATTGTGCATATCTTACAGTTCGTGGCGGTGATGTTGATGCTGAGTCAATGTCAAAGGGCAAGGAAGCAGTTAAAACTCTTCTTCAGATGATTAGAAACAAGGGTAAAGAGGCTTCCAATGCTGAAAAAGATAAAGAAACAATTATGATGATTGTTTATGAAGCAATGGTTCGCGGAATTGAATTCTTACCCATTGATATTTATAAATCAACTGCTCATTCCTATGAGCCCGAGGATGGCAAAATCAGAATGCCCTTCTCCGCTCTTGCTGGTGTTGGTGATGCTGCGGCAGAGCAGTTGGCAAAAGCTAAGGACGATGGTGGTGCGGCTTTTTCTTCCGTTGAAGATTTTGAAATTCGTTCAGGAGCAGGTAAATCAACTGTTGCTCTTCTTAAAGCCTGCGGTGCCTTTGGCGATTTACCCGATAGTGACCAGATATCATTATTCGAGTTCTGATAGGAGATAATATTATGAAAAAATCAAAAATTATTAAAACAGGTATAGGTGTTGCCGCTTTAGCAGGTGTTGGTGTGAGTATGGTTCGTGCCGCAACAACCTATAAAGCAAAGCCCGTTGAAAATGCAAATATTGGTGAAGAGGAAAAGGTTGATGTTGAAAGATTTATAAAAAATCTTTCCGACGCAATTAAAATCCCTACAATTGCAAACAGAGATGAAAGCCTTGTTGATTGGGCACCCTTTGATGAGTTTCACGCATTTTTGGAGAAAGCTTATCCTCTTATGCACGAAAAGCTTGAAAAGAAGATTATTTCAACTCGTAGCCTTATGTACCATTGGAAGAGTGAGCATCCTGAAAAAGAGCCTATTGCTCTTCTTTCACATCAGGATGTTGTGCCCGTAACTCCCGGTACAGAAGGCGACTGGAAATACCCTGCATACAGCGGTGAGGTTGCTGAAGGCTTCCTTTGGGGCAGAGGCGCAATTGATATGAAAAACCACCTTATTGGTGTTTGTGAAGCAGTTGAAACTCTTCTTGAAGAGGGCTATGTACCTGAAAGAGACGTTTATCTTTGCTTCGGACATAATGAAGAGGTTATGGCTGAGGGTGAAATCTGCGGTGCAGACTGTATGATGCGTTGGTTCAAGGAACACGGTATTAAGCTTGACAGTGTTCTTGACGAAGGCGGTGCAATCCTTGAAGCAAAGGTTGATAAGGTTATTGACGGTCATCTTGCAGGCGTAGGCATTGCAGAAAAAGGTCATGTTGACTTTGAAATTTCCGTTAATGCTAAGGGCGGTCATTCTTCACAGCCTCCCAAGCACAGTGCTTTAGGTGAGCTTTCAAGAATTGTTTGCAAGCTCGAAAATAATCAGTTTAAAGCGGAGCTTACACCCCAGCTTTACTCACTTTTCAATGAAATCGGTAAAAACACAACCTATCCCGTAAGATGCGTTATGAGTAATCTTCCTGTTCTTAAGCCCTTAATAACAAAGATTTGCTCCGAAATTCCGCCCGTTGCTTCTATGATGAGAACAACAACTGCAGTTACTATGGCAAATGGTAGCCCTGCACCAAATGTTTTACCTCAAAAAGCAACTGTTAATGTGAATTTCCGCATTATGCCCGGTCAGACTATTGATGATGTTGAAAAGCATATCAGAAAATATGCAGGTCCTAAAGCAGAGGTTAAAATGGTAAGCGGTAAAAATCCTTCAAGGATTTCTCCCACAGATTCAAGAGCCTTCAACGCCATAAGAGAAATCTGCAAGGAAATGGACCCCAAAGCAATTGTTGCACCTTATCTTGTTATGGGTGGCACAGATGCCCGAAATTATGAGGCGGTTTGCGATAATATATATCGTTATTCACCATTCCTTATGGATACAGCTCTTCTTTTAACAACTCACGGCACAAATGAGAGAATTCCTCTTACCTCTCTTAAAGA
>SVOP01000015.1 GCA_015066325.1 Oscillospiraceae bacterium | reverse complement strand
AATATCACCTTTCTCGAGCAGTGGAATAAGCTTTTCTATAACCTCATCAACAGGCTCTCCTGCTCTTATCATCATCATTATTTTTCTTGGCTTTTCAGTTGCTTCAACCAATTCTTTCAAGTTGTGTGTTCCGATAAAATTTTTGTTTTTTCCTCTGCCCTTTATAAATTTATCAACAATTTCAGTTTCTCTGTTGAAAACTGCTACTGTAAAGCCCTTGCTTTCCATATTCATTGCAAGATTTTCACCCATAACCGCAAGACCGATAAGTCCAACATCTGCTTTTTTCATCATTTATTTTTCCTTTCTTTTTACAAAGTAAAGGGGGAACGGGTCAACCCACCACCGCTAACGCGGTCCCCCTCCCTATTTCATCAAAGATGAAACAGGGATGATAATTAATTTCCTAATAAAGCTATTCAAACAGTCCACAACCCAAGAGCCGGATTACTTATATAATAAATTTCTTCGCCATCAACTGTGTTATAGCCATCTTTTAATTTTTCAGGGTTATATTTTTTTACAGCATCCTCGTATGGCATAAAGTTAAACCCAACGCCCTCAACCTCTTCTTTTGTAAGATATTTCGTGCAATATGTGACTTTGAATTTACCATCTGAAGAACCGTGAATAAGATGTGCCGCCACAGATAAATTGTTTTTTAGTTCTTCCTCTTCTTTTACAAGCTCAAGCACCTTTTTTCTTCCAACATAACCATATTTCCTTATAAGTCTATCGTTTTCATTATCTTCTCCGAATTTTTTAACATTTGGCGCAAGAACAATAAGCTCTCCACCCTCCTCCATAGCCATTCGGGTTCTGTAAACCGCTTTATTTCCGAGCCAGGTGCTTCTGAATTCTCTCGGGTCAAGATAAACCACTGCTTTTTTTATGGGTTTTTGAAGTTTTGTCATATTCATTTGTTGGCTTTTACCAACCGACATTTCAAAAAGCTCTCTTTTTCTGCCTATATAAATGCCGTGAATGAGAGTTTCATCTTTTTCGTTGGTGGTAGTAACGGTCAAAACATACATTATAGGAATATCTTTTATAAAATTTTCTTCCGCATAGTCAAAAATCTTTCTAACAGGAGAAAAATCCCTGCCCATAATCCTTTCAAGGCCGTAAAAAGCTCCAAGCATATGGGAAGAATTTATCATACTGCTTCCGCCACAGCCTACGAAAATATTTTTAGAATAGTTCGCCATTCCCACAACCTCGTGGGGCACAACCTGTCCGATAGAAATAATCAGATCATAGGATTTATCTAAAAGTCTTTTATTTATTTCAACATCAATTTTTGTATCAACAAGGCCCTCCGAAACACTTTTAACAAAGCCACTTGGCACTTCACCTATTTTAACAACATCCTTCCGCCAATTGTGAACAATAAGCTTTTCATACGGAATATCTTTACCGAAAAAAACTTCACTCTCCTCTTTTGTAACAGGACGGTGAGTTCCTAAAGCGGGCATAATATCAACAGTGCAACTATCCTTCAATAGGTTATAATACATATTTGTAATTTTACCCGCGCCTGAGTACATTCTCGTATAATCGGGCGGTAGAATAAGGATTTTCTTAAGTTCCTTGCCCTGAATAGATTTTTCTATAATTTGAAAAAGCCTTTTATCATCAATAACACCTTCACTTTCAATAAACAAAATATCACCTCTTTAAAATAATGTAAGTACTGCTAAATACTGTAAGCACCATTATTTTTAGGCTTTTTCGTTGAAAATATTACTTTTCTGTGTTAATATATTAAAAGAAATTTTTCGGAGGCGATTTTATGAAAAAATTTATGGATAAGGATTTTCTTCTTTCCACCGAAACTGCTAAAAAGCTTTATGCCGCTTGTGAAAATACACCTATTTTCGACTGGCATTGTCATTTACAGCCTAAAGAAATTTATGAAAATAAAACTCCTGAGGATATTGCATATCTTTGGCTTGCAGGCGACCACTACAAATGGCGTGGCATGCGTTCCTGCGGTATAAGTGAAGAATATATTACAGGCGATAAAACACCTTATGAAAAATTCAAGGCTTGGGCAAGCGCTATGCCCAACCTTATCGGCAATCCCCTTTACCATTGGACTCACCTCGAATTGCAGAGATATTTTGATATTCATGAGCCTCTTTCTCCTGCAACATGCGATGAAATCTGGGAAAAAGCAAACGCGAAAATCAAAGCAGGTGGCTTCACTCCCCGTGAGCTTATTGAAAAAAGTAATGTTGCTTACGTTTGCACAACCGATGATGCAGCAGACACTCTTGAATACCACAAGCTTCTTGCAGAGGATAAGAACTTTAAATGCAAGGTTCTTCCTGCATTCCGTCCCGATAAAGCCCTCGGAATTGAGCTTGACGGCTATAATGATTGGGTAAAGGCTCTTGAAAATGTTATGGGTAAAGCAGTTCCCTCGTTCACAGAGCTTAAGGCAGCTCTTCTTTCAAGAATTGAATTTTTCAAGGAAATGGGTTGCAGAGCTTCCGACCATGCTTTTACTTATGTTCCCTACAAAAGAGCAAGCGAAGAGGAATTGAATGTTATATTCAAAAAACGCCTTGCAGGTGAAGAGCTTTCAACAGAAGAAATTGATAAATACAAAACAGAGCTTATGCTTTTCCTTGCAAATGAATATGCCCGTCTTGGTTGGGGTATGGAAATCCATATCGGCGCAATGAGAAACAACAACGGCGTTATGTTCAAAAAATTAGGTCCCGATACAGGCTATGATTCAGTTGCAGACTATGAAATTGCAGTTAACCTTTCAAGACTTCTTGATGCAATGAACACTGAATACCATCTTCCCAAAACAGTTCTCTTTACCCTTAATCCCAAGGACAACTATGTTTTAGGCACAATGCTCGGTAACTTCCAATCTGACGAGGCTGAATCAAAGATTCAGTTCGGATCTGCATGGTGGTTTAACGATAACTACGATGGTATGAGAACTCAGATGCAGACACTTATGAACTTGGGTGTTATTTCCAAATTTGTTGGTATGATTACAGACTCAAGAAGCTTCCTTTCATACCCTCGTCACGAATACTTCCGCAGAATTCTCTGTGAGCTTCTTGGTGACCTTGTAGAAGAGGGCAAATACCCTGATGACATTGAATTTTTAAGCAAAGTTGTTCAGGATGTTTCATATAACAACGCTATTAAATACTTCGGTATATAATAAAAATAAAGCCCCACAAATGTTGTCGTGGGGCTTATATAATAGGTGATACTATGATAGCTTTTAAACAAAACAACGAAATTACATATGACGATAAAGAATTAATGGAAGAAAATTCCTTTATAGGTGCAGAGATTGATAATTCTCCTCTCCCGATTTTCAGCGAAGTAAAGGACAAGCTTCCGCAACCTGTATGGGAAAATCACCAAGACTACCTTGACTGCTATTGGAAGGTCTGGGACATTGCTTTCAGAAATCTTCGTCAACCAAAAGAAAATACGGGATTTATAAAAAATTATATTGATGCGGCTTTCAATGATTGCATTTTTATGTGGGATTCCGCATTTATGCTTATGTTCGGAAAATATGCAGACAGAATTTTCAAATTTCAAGAAACCTTTGATAACTTCTATTCCCATCAGCACGTTGACGGTTTTATTTGCCGCCAAATCGAAGAGGAAACAGGCTTAGATGTTTTTGCCCGTCACGACCCTGCTTCAACAGGACCCGAGGTTATGACCTGGTGCGAATGGGAATATTATCTCAATTTCGGCGATAAGGAAAGACTTTCAAGAGTTTTTCCCTGCCTTGTAGCATATCACCAATGGATGCAGGAGCATTTCACCTGGCGTGACGGTACATATTTTTCATCAGGCTATGGTTGCGGTATGGACAACTGCCCGAGACTTGACGAAAAATACCACGTTTGCTACAGTCACGGTCATATGGTCTGGGTTGATGCTTGTATGCAGGAGCTTAACGCTTGCAACCTTCTTATAAAAATGGCAAAAGAGCTTGGCAGAGAGGAATTTATTCCCGAACTCAAAGAAGAAAGCGACCATCTCTTTAAGGTAATAAACGAAAAGCTCTGGGACGAAAAAACACAGTTTTATTATGACCTTAAAAATGACGATACCTTTAACGGTGTTAAGCATATCGGTGCTTTCTGGGCACTTCTTGCTAAATGCGTTCCGGAAGAAAGGAAAGAGAGCTTCATAGCTCACCTTAATAACGAAAACGAATTTAAAACTGACCACAGAGTTCCGACACTTTCAAAGGACCATCCCGAATACAATAATCAGGGAGGTTATTGGTGCGGTTCCGTTTGGGCACCAACAAACTATATGGTTTTAAAGGGTCTTGACTCTTACGGGAAATATAACCTTTCTTATGAAATTGCCTGCACTCACCTTGATGCCGCAATCAGCGTATTCAAGGATACGGGAACAGTTTTTGAAAACTACGCCCCCGAAAAGAAAGACGGCAAATTTATGAAAGGCAACACAGCATTGCCAAATTTCGTTGGTTGGACAGGTCTTATTCCCATTTCAGTTATGTTTGAATATGTTTTCGGAATTAAGCCTGACGCTGCAAACAACAAAATCACCTGGCACGTGAATCTTCTTGATAAACACGGAATTGAAAAATACCCCTTTGGCACAGAGGGCGAATTGACTCTTATCTGCGAAAAAAGAAACTCCCCTGACGAAAAGCCCAACGTAACAGTAAAATCAAATGTACCTGTTACGGTTGAGATTGTTTGGGGAGAGAATAAAGAGATATTGGATATATAAATCAAAAGGTAGGATAGTATGTATATTTTAGTCGCCTTATTATCGGGTTTAATTGTAGGAATTATTGATGCTATTATACGCAACAAAAACAAACCCATATTGTCAATTATCATAATAATACGCAATGCTTTTTTAAGTAATTTTTTTGGTCTTACAGTTTCTGAATTTATATGTAAAATAACAAACGAAGGATCAATCTACCCACTTTCAGACCATTCACTACGATTCTATCTTCTATACTCTGCGCTCACACTTATTTGTGGATTTATATTTATATTTTTCTCTTCTGTTTTTGGTGGTTATATTACTTTTGTACGAAATCAAGCCCAAAATAAAAGTTCTAAAGGCACAAAACTTGCTACTGTTTTTGTAGCCTTAGGTGCTGCTGCTTTTACGGGAACATTATGGGGAAAAGATACCTTTGGAGATCTTGCCGCTGACCAACTTATAATTAATCTCATCACGCCCAAAGAAGGTACAAGTGATGAAATTATGAGCACCTTATTTTCAGGACCGGTTATACAGACAATAGCAATTACTTTTGTTTTTTCTCTCGTTGCCTTTTCAGCAAGTGAAATTTTTATAAAAATCAAAGAAAAAAACATAAAAATACTCTCTATTTTGGCAAAAAAAGTAGTCTGTATACTTCTGGCATTAACGATTTTTGTTGGTGGTTGTGCTTTCGGTATAAAAGCGTTTTATCTTATAAACGTTTTAAAGATGTATTTTGTTCAATCAGATTTTATAGAAAACAACTTTGTAGACCCAAGAAATGTTAATATGAAATTTCCCGAAACCAAAAGGAATCTTATACATATTTATCTTGAATCAATGGAAAATTCATATGCCACAACGGATATGGGTGGTTACATGGATGAAAATCTCATTGAACCCCTTACAAGTTTAGCAAAAGAAGGGTTCAGTTTTTCACATCTGGAAAACGGATTAGGCGGCCCTGTTTCTACAACCGGTTGTGTTTGGTCTGTTGCTTCAATGGTCAATATGAATGCCGGTATACCTATGAAAGTGCCCTCAGGTGGTAATGAGTATGGTTCTGCGGATAATTTTATGCCCGGCGCTATAGCCCTTGGCGATATACTCGAATCTCAAGGCTACGAGCAAACCTTGATGTTTGGAGCTACTGCAAAATTTGGCGGATTAAACTTCTTTTATGAAAGCCATGGTAATTTTAATATTTTGGACTACGATGGCGTTAAAGAAAAAGGTTGGATTCCTAACGATTACAAGGTTTGGTGGGGATATGAGGACGACAAACTCTATGAGTTTGCGAAAAAAGAATTAACACGATTATATAAAACGGGCAAACCATTTAATTTTGTAATGGAAACAGCTGACACTCATTTCCCTGATGGTTATGTAGGCCCACACACTCCAACACCACGAACAAATCAATATGCAAATGTTATTGCCTATAGTGCATCAGAAACAGAAAAATTTGTAAGATGGATACAACAGCAACCATTCTATGAAAACACTACAATAGTTATTATTGGCGATCATTTAAGCATGGACACAAAATTCTTTGAAAATTTTGATACAAACTATTTGAGAACCACATTTAACCTTATTCTTAACCCTGCTCCAACAGTTTCAGATATACCTAAAGCAAGAATGCAAAATCGTTGGTGGTATAATGCAGATATGTTCCCAACAATTCTTGCAAGTATCGGTGTAAAAATAGAAGGCGACAGATTGGCTTTAGGTACAAATCTTTTTTCTGATACACCTACTTTATTTGAAGAAAACGGCGGTAAAGAAGGTTGGAAAAAAATCAACGATGAATTTAACTATGGCAGTAGTTTTTATGCTCAAAATATTCTTACAGGTGACAACGCAGCATTTGATACGAAAAACTTGAGTGAATATAAGAACTAACATAAACACAACACCGAAACGACCAAAATCGTTTCGGTGTGTTTATTTATTTTCTATACTTTTACAAAGAGTAGGCTTTACGAGGCAACCCACCACCGCTAACGCGGTTCCCCCTCCTTTTTCGTTCCACAAAAAAAGAGGGACAGGCTTCGCACTACTTTTACTTATTCTTTTGGCGCATTTTTGCGCCCCGAAACTTGCCACTTGCCATTTTCAACTTGCCACTATCACGCTGGCATCTGGCGACTGGTGGCTTCATTCCGCATTCCGCACTCCGCATTTCGCATTTTTAAAATGCACAAGGTGTGTCCTATTCAAAGCCAACATAATACCCGGAATTATAACAAGCTGTGCAATTATTCCGGGGATTGCATTAAGAAACGCGCCTGATAAAAATGCTGTAAGCGTGAAGCCTTCTGTGCCAAGAGCTAAAATAACTGTCATTACAATGCCCCACACGGCTCTGCCAAGAAGCATAGACATAACAAGGCAACGGTAAAGGGATTTTATACATTGCCATTTTGCGTGGGAGAATAAAAATCCTACGAAAAAGCCATAAGCCGCCAGCTCAAACGCCATAGCAATTGCATTGGGGTACATAACAGGCATACCAAATATTGCCGAGCGCAAAAGTGGCATTATAAAACCTATCCCTAAACCATATTTCCAACCGCAAATAAGACCGCATAAAATAACGGGGAAATGCATTGGCAAAAGCATATTTCCGATTTGCTGTATTTGCCCTGTCAGAAAAGGTAAAACAAGTCCAACTGCCAGAAGCATCGCAGCAACAACTAAATTTTTCAATTCATTTTTCTTCATAAATTACCTCATTAATAAAACTATCTTAGAAAGAAAGTTCAATTTTTTGATACACTATACCTTCACGTTCGTGAGTGTATGTAATATGAAGAGTGTTATCAACTGCAGTAATTGCAGGATAGCTGAATTCGTGGTCACCTGTTGTAGCTTCACATAAGAAAAACTCTGTGAAACTATCTCCGCTATCTTCGGAATACATAAGCACAAGGGGTGCTCTGTCGCCCCAATTTTCTGAAACAGGGTTCATTATAAGCACTAAAATGCCGTTATGAAGCTTTACAACATCAATACCGCTGTTGGGGTTTGGCATACCTGTATCATAAGCCTTGCACCAGGTTTTCCCGCCGTCCTTACTATCACTTTTATAAATAGAGCCTACACCTGTTCGCACAAGCATATGAAGACCTTTTTCATCCTCCCACAATGTAGGCTGAATCATACTGACCGGTTTAAGATTTTTCTTAGGTCTTATAACAAAATTAGAATGCTCAAAGGTAAGACCGTCATCCTTTGAAATATCAACGAAGCATTTCCAATTTCTTTTTATTTTAAAATCTTCCTTTGATGCAGGTGCAATAACAGTACCATCAGAAAGTCTTATTGCCTTATTCTTAACAGGACCTCTGCCGCCGTCAAAATCGCCTTCAACAAGAACCTTGGGTTCAGAAAAGCTTTTACCTCCATTTTTAGAAATGCAGTAATATGTTACCCACTTCGGAATAGGCTTACCATATTTAAAATATAAAATTATTTCTCCGTTTTCTCTTAAGAAAAGAACCGGATTCCAGTGAGGAAGGCTTTCACCATTAACTGCTATGCTGTATGGCTCTGCCCATTTTCCATTTTCGCGAATGCTCACCCATATTTTAACATCATCATTTCCCTCTCTTGTTCCGCCGAACCAAGCTGCAATAACTGTGCCGTCAGGCAAGGGCAAAACAGTTGATGCGTGGCAGCTGTCGGTTACTGTTTTAGGTGGGTAAATAAATTCATTTACTGTTCTTTTAGCTTCAATTTTCATTTTTCTCATCCTTTTCTTCATCCATATAGTCAAAGGCATTCCATGCCTTCTCTTCTTTTTTAGGCTCTTCATCAAAACCGATATTCATAACTATTTTTTCATCATCACTTAAAATTCTTCTTTTTATGGGCTCTCTTTTTTCAACAATATAAGCTTTATCTCCGTATAAATCTGCGGTATTTCTGATAAATGAAGGAAAGCCTTCTTCCTTTGATAATGCTTTATATATAGGTCTGTTGATGATGCTCATAATGCAAGCCACCCAAACCCTGCGAGAAAGAATCAGAAACCCGACAGCAAGCCCTGCTGACATAAAATTATTCATAACACAGGAAAGATACATCGCCACAACCACGAAAATTCCGTAAGGTGCAAAAGCCTTGCTTGTTTTAAGATAATTAAAAAACATAATGTAAAGAGGAATAAAAGCATACATAATGAAACCCATAAAGCTTCCGAAGCCTGCCCCCATAATGCTTACCATCATCAAAAACAGCGGTATGAAAAAATCTCTTTCAGCTTCTTTTAAATAATGGTTCCATTGTGACATAAGGCGTTTTTTCTCTTCAAAGGACGAGGATGGAATATCGTTATGGAGAAACTTAATTTCTCTGCCCAGAATCGAAAAGCCGTATTTATACTCTATGTTTTGTTCAATCCTTACTCGTTCCTGAGAGCCGGAGCTTTCATAAGCCTGCTCAAGCGGTTTACTCTTAGCCCTTATTTTTAAATCCTGCTCTCTGCGGAATTCCTCTGCCTGAATATCTTTCTGTGTATTAAATGGGTTGTGTGATGCTTGAGCTTTATTTGAAACAGGCTCATCTTTAATGTGCATTTTATCCCCGTAAATATCTGCGGTGTTCGCGATAAAATTAGGAAAGCCCTTGCATTTCTTTAATTCTTTAAAAACAGGAGCATAGTTATAAAGGCACCTGCAGCTGTAAACAATAGGAATAAATTGCATTATACACACAACGGCAAAACAAAGAATTTCAGGTATATCATCCTTACTTAATCCAAATGATGCCCACGAACAAGTAACAAGCCAAGCCACAATTACCGATATATATGCAGAAAAATACCATTTTTTGCAGAACAAGGCACTCAAAAGATACAGTGCACCGCTTCCGAGAAAAATAAAATAGAATTCATCCCCGAAAAACTTCATTGATATGGTTGCAAGAACCGATACGAGCGCCGCCACCAAAGAAAATTTTGAGGCATTATCACTTGTGAAACGCCAGTCTGAAATCATTTCTCTTTTTTGATGTATATTTGCAACGGGCACATACATTATTTCCATACTCAATTTCATTTCTCTGCCCTCCCTTATTTCTTAACTTGTTATAATCGCCGTGCACAGCACCCGATTTCCTTCTGTTTTCTCTCTTATCTTAATAGCCTTTTCCTTCTTCATTCTTTGCTATTGACACAATTCTACTCGTTCCAAGACGCTCTGCTCCGAGAGAAAGGAATTTTTCGGCATCGTCAAGGGATGCTATTCCGCCTGCGGCTTTCATTTTAACATTTTCACCGATGTTTTTTGAGAAAAGCTCGATGTCTTCGAATGTTGCGCCTGCTGTTGAAAAGCCTGTTGAGGTTTTAATAAAATCCGCACCCGCTTCTGTTACAAGCTCACACATTTTAACTTTCTCTTCATCTGTCAAAAGGCAGGTTTCAATAATGACCTTTAAAATCCTGCCGTTACAAGCCTTTTTGATTTCTTTGATTTCATTTAAAATATCGTCATATCTTTTATCTTTGAGCCAGCCGATATTTATAACCATATCAATTTCATCTGCACCGTTTTTAACTGCATCTGCAGCTTCAAAAGCCTTGCAAGCGGTTGTATTATAGCCATTTGGGAAACCGATAACAGTGCAAATTGAAAGCTTATCGCCGCAATAATCTGCACATTCTTTAACATAGCTTGGGGGAATACAAACGCTTGCAGTATTGAATTTCATTCCGTCATCACAAATTGCTTTTATCTGCTCCCGGGTTGACTCCTGCTTTAAAAGTGTATGGTCAACGTGAGAAAGAATATTTTTAAGTTCCATAAAATAACCGCCCTTTTTGTCTTTTATAACACAATTGTAGCATTTTTATCTAAAAAGGTAAACAGTATTATTAAAATATCATAGTATTTAATAATTGATTTAGCGAATTTATTGTGGTATTATTTAAAATGTATATTTATGTAATTTAATAAATAAGGTGATTTTTTGAAAAACTTACTTGTTATTTTCGGCGGTTGTTCAAGCGAATATGAGGTTTCTCTTCGTTCATCCGCTTCTGTTTTAAGGAATATCAACAGAGAAAAATATAATGTTCTCACTCTCGGTATCACAAAAGATGGTGAATGGTATTTCTACACAGGTGATATTGATTCCATTGAAAACAATACCTGGTTCAATGATGAGGATACAACACCCGCTGTTCTTTCTCCCGATAAAAAAGATAAAGCACTTATTATTCTCAACGATATGGGTGCTTACGAAAAAATCAAAATTGATGTTATTTTCCCCGTTCTTCACGGCAAAAATGGTGAAGACGGTACAATCCAGGGTATTTTTGAGCTTGCAGGCATCCCCTATGTTGGTTGCACACCTCTTGCAAGTGGTATGTGTATGGACAAAGCCGTTACAAACACCCTTGCAGATGCGGCAGGAATAAACGGTGCAAAATGGGTTGCATTTACCGAGGCGGATTATAAAGACGGTAGAGTTAATTTTGATGTTATCGAACAGAAATTAGGCTATCCCATTTTTGTTAAGCCCGCTAATGCAGGCTCATCAGTCGGCATTTCAAAAGCCCACAATCATATGGAGCTTTTAAAAGCTCTTGATGTTGCTTTTGCAAACGACTACAAGGTTGTGCTTGAAGAAACACTCGTTGGCAGAGAAATCGAATGTGCGGTTATGGGTAATGACCGGCCCGTTGCCTCCTGCATCGGTGAAATTCTTCCTACAGCAGAGTTTTATGACTATGAAGCAAAATACATAGATAATTCAACAGGGCTTGCAATTCCTGCAGATTTACCTATTGAAACAAGCGAAAAAGTCAGACAGGCAGCAGTTAATGCTTATCGCACAATGGGTTGCACAGGACTTTCAAGAGTTGACTTCTTCTTAGCAGAAGACGGAACAATTTATCTCAATGAAATCAACACTCTTCCCGGTTTTACTTCAATTTCAATGTTCCCCAAGCTTTTCGGTCAGGTTGGTGTCCAGTATTCCGACCTTATTGATAAGCTCATCGAATATGCTGAGGAACGAATGAAATGAGAAGTGTTGAAATAGAGTTCGTCAGCGAACAGCAATACCATGATGACCGAGAGAGCAGTAAGCTCAAAGCAAAGGGTATAATGCAAGAAACAAACGGTTTAAAAGTCATTTCTTATACAGAGCCTGATGAAGAAATGGGAAAATGCGAAACAATTGTTAAGATTATTAACAATAATTTCGTTGAAATGAGTCGAAAAGGTGTTTACGAAACAACCTTTCTTATTGAAGAGGGTAAAACCCACTCCTGCATTTACAGAACTCCTTTCGGTGAAATGAGTATGGACATAGTTGCTGAGAGAGTAAATGCTCAGATTCCTGATTGTTCAGGCAAAATTCTTCTCTGCTATCGCCTTGAAAGCAACGGAGAAATTATTGGTGAAAATAATCTTTTAATGAAAATAAATGAGGTTTAAAAATGTCAAAGTTAGTTAAAATTGCAGAAGAACAAATTATTTCTTCTGTTACAGCGGCAATAAAAAGCAATATTGCAGACGGCACATTTATTGAAGCAGAAATCCCTGCTTTTAAAACAGAAATTCCTGCAGACAGAAAAAATGGTGACTACTCTGCAAACGGTGCATTTATGCTTTCAAAGGCACTTCGTATGCCTCCAAGAAAAATTGCAGAGTGCATTCTTGAAAAAATCGACCTTGAAAACACATTTTTTCAGAAATGTGAGGTTGCAGGTCCCGGTTTCATTAATTTCTTTTTGAAGCCTGAATTCTATGCAGATATTCTTCTTGATATTGACGCTTGCGGTGATAACTACGGCAGAAGCGATTTCGGTAAAGGCAAGAAAATCAACGTTGAATTCGTTTCCGCAAACCCCACAGGACCTATGCACATGGGCAACGCCCGTGGTGGTGCTCTCGGTGACTGCCTTGCTGCAGTTCTCGATTGGGCAGGCTATTATGTTGAAAGAGAATTCTATGTTAACGATGCAGGTAACCAGATTGACAAATTCGGTCTTTCCCTTTCTGTTCGTTATCAGCAAATTCTTAAGGGTGAAGATTTTATCGAGCTTCCCGAGGACAGCTATCACGGTGACGATATAAGAGTTCTTGCACAGAGCTATATTGATGAAAAGGGCGATAATCTTCTCGACCTTTCCGAAGAAGACAGAAGAAAAGCCCTTGTTGAATTCGCTCTTCCCAAAAACCTTGCAACTATGAAAGCTGCAATGGCAAAATACAGAATCGATTATGACACCTGGTTCTCAGAGCTTTCTCTTCACAACGGCGGCGAACTCCAAGAAACCATTGATATTCTTAAAAAGAACGGCTACACCTACGAAAAAGACGGTGCATTGTGGTATAAAAACATTGAAGTTCAGACTGCTATTCTTAAAAGAGAGGGCAAGTCACAAGAATATATTGACAATCTTGAGCTTAAAGATGATGTTCTTGTTCGTCAGAACGGTAATCCCACATATTTCGCTGCAGATATTGCATACCACAGAAATAAATTCGAAAAACGTGGCTTTGACACAGGTATTGATGTCTGGGGCGCAGACCATCACGGTCACGTTGCACGTATGAAGGGTGCAATGGAAGCAGTTGGCATTGACGGCAACAAGCTTGATGTTGTTCTTATGCAGCTTGTTAATCTTATGAAGGACGGCAAGCCCGTTAAAATGTCCAAAAGAACAGGTAAGGCTATTACCCTTGTTGACCTTCTTGATGAGGTTCCCATTGATGCAGTTCGTTTCCTTTTCAATATGAGAGAAGCAGGCTCTGCAATGGATTTCGACTTAGACCTTGCTGTTGAACAGTCAAACCAGAACCCCGTTTACTACTGCCAGTATGCTCACGCAAGAATTTGCAGTATTTTAAGAAAGCTCGAAAATGAGGGCGTTGAAATCAGAAAGCCTGAAAAATCAGAGCTTACTCTTCTTACAAGTGACGAGGAAACCGACCTTATTGCTCACCTTGCTTCACTTACAAATGTTATTATTTTTGCGGCTAATTCCTATGACCCTGCAAGAATTACCCACTATGCAACAGAGCTTGCAACAAAATTCCACCGTTTCTATAACGCACAGCGCGTTATGGTGGATGATGAGTCACTTATGCAGGCAAGAATTTTCCTTTGTATATGTGTAAGAAACACAATGAAAAATGTTCTTTCAATGCTTAAAATTGAAGCACCGGAAAGTATGTAAAATCTTACGACCCTGTCAAACAAAAACTTTGTTTGACAGGGTCGTTTTTATTTTTATTTCAAAAAAATCGGATTTGTCCAGGCTTTTCTGCCTTCTTTATCAATTACCGTTGCTCTGATATATTCATATTCGTCTTTTAAATCTCTTTGAGCACTTGTGAGAGGTTCACCTTCTGCAACAATCATTCTTCCCGGATGCTTATCGCATTGGAAAATTATTTTTTCACATTCGCTTGTTTCAATGTGAACAACATTTTCATCATCCACATAAAAATCCTTGATAACAGGACCGCAGGATGAATAATATGCGCCTTTTTCTAAGGAAGACAGAATATCTTTAACACTGTTTTCGGCATTAACCATTACCCAGCCCTTACAATGCTGATGCATTTCGTGACCATCATCAGTTGCAACACCGAAAATTCTGATACCCATACCTAAAAGCTCGTCCCAATACATACCGTTATCGGTATCCATATCGTTTTCAATAGCACAACCGCTGTTCCATATTTCAAAAGCAAAATTGCCTTTTAATTTATCAAAATGTCTTGGAGGAGTTGAACTCCATTTGGGGTGGCAATATATGGTAAGATTATTTTTCTCGTGAGCCTCGTCAAGATATTTCTGAAATTCCTCCTGATTTGTAGCTTCACCTCTCGGAAGCCTTTCATCCTGCTTATAGCCATTGGTTTCATCATCGGGACCAATAAATACTGTATGATAAGTTCTGAAACCATTTTCTCTGACAAAAGTGTTATCATACTCTGTACCGGGAATTATTGTGATATCAACATTCTCGGCAAAGTTTTTATAATTGTAAATTTTATGGTCTGTTAAGGCAAGAAAATCATAGCCGTTTTCTTTGTGAAGTCTGATAACCTCTTCGGGAGTTCCTTTACCGTCAGAACGGGTAGTGTGGCAATGAAGGCCACCTCTAAGCATTTTCTTCTGATTTATAAATGCCTCTTGTCTTTTCATTATTATCACCTTATTTTTCTTTGTCGGTTGTCGATTTTCTTGCAACAAGCCAAGCATTAGGAAGATATCGTCCTGTGGGCATATCTCTGGCGCAAGGCTTATTGATAACCTCGCCATTATAGCCTATAACCGACGATGAACCGCCGTCACAAGCACCTGCAGTAACTGCACCATATTGCAAAAGAATATCTGCGCAATCCTCCATTGTGGCACCTATGGAATAACCGACCTGCCTGCCATCAACAACAAGCATCAGAACAACACCGTTTTTGCATTGGCCTATCACAGTTCTTGGCTGAAGCCCCCAACCTGCAGAATCCTCAACAACCTTTTTGCCATCAAGAATAAGTGTTGGTTTATATTGGAAGCCATCACGGATATTATATTCCTTCCAATCTTCTATTCCGCCTACAACAAGTCTGTTGTTTTTATCAAAGCCGACAAGAGTATATTGTGAGCTGTATGTTCCCCAATATTCTCCGTCAGAAACACATTGACCCGTAACCTCTCCACCAAGGCTTACACCGCCAATATCATTGAAGCCCGATGCATTAACGCCAACAACAGCATTTTCTTTTTCAAGATAATCGCATATAAATTCCCCTCGGGAGCCTTTATAGTCAGTTACACCAAGAAAAACTCTCGATGGGTCATCAACAAGAACAAGCTTACCTTTAAAATTGGATTTATTTATTTCTAAAATTACAATATTTTCTTCAAGGTCATTAGCAAAAACTGTATTGCCGAATTTATCTTTTTCACCAACAACAAGATTTTCCTGTCCGAGAACATCTGAGCTCTTATTTCCGTAAATATCGGTTACGCTGATATCTTTAATATCCACCTGACCCGACATAACCTCATCTATAAGACTATCGGGGAAAAACCAAGTTGCCAACCATTTGTGCTGGTCGGTAGTCATGGCAGTTTCAATCCAGATATTTCTCCATTTAACAACAAAAGGAATATTACCGAAAACAACTGTTACATAACCAACAACGCCTAAAACCAAAACGATTGAAAAAATTAAAAGTGCCACAACGCTCTTTTTCAATTTTTGTTTCGGGTTTTCTTTGCTTTCTTCTGCTCTTTTATTAGTTTTTTTCTTATCAGGTCGCATTTCACTCATACCATCTGCAATATTATCGAGGCTTACAACCTCTTCTTCTCCCTTTTCTACCACAAGACCACCTCACAATCAGTATATTCTACTGCATTATACCATAAAAAGACGGCGAATACCATTATTCACCGTCATTTTACAAATTATTTAAAATTTCACCTGTTATCTATATATCTGCAAGCTGCAAGAGCAGCAACCGCTCCATCTGCAGATGCAGTTGTAATCTGGCGTATGCTCTTCTGACGGCAGTCACCTGCAACAAAAATACCGTTTGTTTTTGTTACACAAGATTCATCTGAATCAAAATAGCCGTTTTCATCAAGAACTGCACAATCGGAGAAAGCAGAGTTTTTAGGTTCAAGACCTATTGCAACAAAAAGTCCATCAAGAGCAAGCTCCTTTGTGCCGTCATTTGTGTTAAGAACAACACCTGAAAGCTCATTTTCACCTTTAAGCTCTGAAACAGTTGCCTCCATAATGAATTCAACGTTATCCTTACCTTCAAGAATATCCACAAGCTTCTTTTCACCTGTAAGATATGGGAGATTCTGAAGAACATAAACCTTTTCACAAAGGTCAGAAAGAAGAACGGCTTCCTGCAAAGCAGAATTACCTCCACCGACAACACCAACAGTCTGACCTTTAAAGAATGCACCGTCACAAACTGCACAGTAAGAAACCCCGTTACCAACAAGCTGATTTTCATTAGGAAGACCTAACTGCCTATGACGAACACCAACTGCAATAATAACAGCTTTTCCTTCATACGCCTTGTTACCTGCAAAAACAGTTTTATGAGCGCCTTGGTCTGCAATACCTGTAACCTTTTCCATCTCAACCTCTGCTCCCATTGAAAGCACCTGATCGAGAAGCTTATCCGCAAATTCATTACCGCTCATTTCGGGAATACCGGGATAGTTTTCAATTTTAGGTGAGAATGTAACCTGACCACCAAAGGTGGACTGCTCAATAACAAGAACAGATTTTGATGCTCTGAGAGCATAAAGTGCCGCAGTAAGTCCCGCAGGACCGGCACCGACTACTATAATATCGTACATAATGTTAACTCCGTTTATATAAATTGGCTGTAAAAAAACTTGTTTTTTCACAGCCAATTTCATTTTATTAAAGTGATTCTATAAAGCTCTTAATTGCAGGAAGATCTGCTATTTTTTCTGCAGCATCGCCCTTGTAGATAACAAGAGTGGGAGCCTGTTTAAGAGCTAACTCTGTTGCAAGCTCTACATTATCTTCAACAAAGAGTTTTTCATATGCAATACCTGCTTTTTCAAGAAGCTGAGCAGCTATTTTGCATTTGGGGCAGGTTTTTGTTGCGAAAAGAACAAATTTTGCATCCTTGTCAGCTGCAATTGTTTTTTCTTCACAACCGCAAGAACAATGAGCGTGGTCAACTGTTCTTTCATCTTTTTTAATATGAGAATTAAAAATGTCGTAAACCTTTCTGTCCTTAAACTCCTGAGCCTTACCATCGTTGAAGTTCTGAACAGGACGGTAGTAGCCTGTGATACGGCTGTAAACCTCTGTATCATTACCGCAATCGGGGCAAGTATATTCCTCGCCTGCAATATAACCATGGTTGCAGCATACAGAATATGTGGGAGAAATTGAGTAATAAGGAAGTCTGTAGTTATCTGCAATTTTTCTTACGATATCCGCTGCAGCCTTCCAATCGGGAAGCTTTTCACCGAGGAATGCGTGGAAAACAGTACCGGATGTATAAAGAGTATGAAGCTCATCCTGTGCATCAAGAGCTTCGAAAATATCTGCTGTGTAACCAACAGGAAGATGTGAAGAGTTGGTGTAATAGGGAGTGCCGTTTTCGTTAGCTGTGATAATTGCAGGATAGTGCTTCTTATCGTGCTTTGCGAAACGGTATGTTGTAGATTCAGCGGGGGTTGCTTCAAGGTTATAAAGGTCACCGTAAAGCTCCTGATAATCTGAAAGTCTTTCTCTCATATGGTTGAGAACATCTTTTGCAAATTCCTGAGTTTCTTTATGCGTCATATCCTTGCGGAGCCATTTTGCATTAAGACCAACCTCGTTCATACCGATAAGACCGATTGTTGAGAAGTGGTTATTAAATGTTCCGAGATATCTCTTAGTGTAAGGATAAAGACCTTCGTCAAGAAGCTTTGTAATAATATCTCTCTTAACCTTGAGTGAACGAGCTGCAATATCCATAAGCTTGTCAAGTCTTCTGTAGAACTCTTCAGCATCCTCTGAAAGATATGCAATTCTGGGAAGGTTGATTGTTACAACACCGATAGAGCCTGTGCTTTCACCGCTACCGAAGAAGCCACCGCTCTTTTTGCGAAGCTCACGAAGGTCAAGACGAAGTCTGCAGCACATTGAACGAACATCACTGGGCTCCATATCAGAGTTAACATAGTTTGAGAAATAAGGTGTACCGTATTTTGCGGTCATTTCAAAGAGAAGCTTGTTATTCTCTGTTTCAGACCAATCAAAATCTCTTGTGATTGAATATGTGGGAATAGGATACTGGAAGCCACGGCCGTGAGCATCGCCTTCAATCATAATTTCGATGAAAGCCTTGTTGACCATATCCATTTCTTTCTTACAATCGCCGTATGTGAAATCCATTTCCTTGCCACCGACAATAGCAGGCATATCCTTAAGATCAGCAGGAACTGTCCAGTCAAGAGTGATGTTTGAGAAAGGTGCCTGAGTACCCCAACGAGAAGGTGTATTTACACCGAAAATGAAGGATTCAAGGCATTTTTTAACCTGCTTGTAATCAAGGTTATCAACCTTAACAAAAGGAGCAAGATATGTGTCAAATGAAGAGAAAGCCTGAGCGCCTGCCCATTCATTCTGCATAATACCGAGGAAGTTTACCATCTGGTTGCAAAGAGTTGCAAGGTGGCTTGCGGGGGCAGATGTAATCTTACCGGGAACACCGCCGAGACCTTCCTGAATAAGCTGTTTAAGAGACCAACCTGCACAGTAACCCGTGAGCATGGAAAGGTCGTGAATGTGAAGGTCACCGCTACGATGAGCATTAGCAACCTCTTCATCATAAACCTCAGAAAGCCAATAGTTAGCAGTAATAGCACCGGAGTTTGAAAGAATAAGACCACCTACTGAATAAGTAACTGTGGAGTTTTCCTTAACACGCCAGTCTGTAACCTTAACATAGCTGTCAACAAGCTCCTTATAGTCAAGGATTGTTGACTTCATATTACGGATTTTTTCACGATTTTTTCTGTAAAGAATGTATGCTTTTGCAACATCTGCATAGCCTGCCTGAACAAGAACAGATTCTACACTATCCTGAACATCCTCAACCGCAACAAGATTGTTGCTGATTTTGGGTTCAAAGTTTGCTGTTACCTTAAGTGCAAGAAAATCGATAATATTATCGTTATACTGTTTGTTGCATGCTTCAAAAGCCTGTTTGATAGCAATTGCAATTTTTTCAATATTAAAATCTGCAATTTTGCCGTCACGTTTAATTACCTGATACATAAATCTCCCTCTTTCTTATTTTTAGTTATTCAAGCTTGCTTCAGAGAACATACTTTCCCTCTGAAGCGACCGTAAATGATAATAGCAGATATATAGCATTTTGTCAACACATAAAACACAATATCTTGTGTTAATTTTCAGAAACTTTTCCGAGAAAACACAAGATATTGTCACACTTTTGTGAAAATATAGTAAATATTCACAGTTATTCACTTGTCTTTTTGTGTAATATTTTGTCGATATTCCTTTTTAGAATAAAATATACCACAACATCTTGTGTCGGGCTACAAGATATTGTGGTATATTTTGTCATCGCATTTATATTATATTCCTCTTACTTCCGCATTTGGAATGTATATTTTTGCCTTTTCAAGCATTTCATACATAGTAGCCTTACTTACACCCTTACAAGAACTGTCTATAAGCATACCGGAATCTACAAAATTCTGCAAAAAATAACGCTTTGCACCCTGAATCCACCCTGCAAGCTTTGCAATATCATCAATAGTATGAAAGTTTTCTGTGATGGTGGTTCTGAATTCGTATTCTATACCGCTATCTTTTAGTAATTCAATGCTTTTTTCAACCGGTGTAATATCAAAGCTTTCAATGCCAACCGTTACACCATATTTTTCGGGACAGTTTTTTATATCCATAGCAACATAATCCACAAGACCTAATTGAATAATCCCATCAAGCTTTTCGGGAAAGCAACCGTTTGTGTCAAGCTTTACGGCAATCCCCGTTTCTTTTAATTCATATAAAAAACGCTCAATATCTTTTTGCAAAAGAGGTTCTCCACCGGTTATTGCAATCCCGTCAAGCACTTTTTTTCTTTTTTCAAGATGGTCAAAAACTTCTTCCTCTGTAAAATAATCATCATCCATTTCTGTTACCAATAATGCATTGTGGCAGAAAGGGCAACGCAAATTGCAGCCGCCGGTAAAAACAGTGCAAGCAGTTCTCCCGGGAAAATCCAATAATGTAAGCTTTTGAAAGCCTTTAATCAACATTTTTATCACCGATAAAATTATATCTGTTGAATTGTGTTTCGTCAACCATGTTTTCAACGTAAAAAAACGCACTTTTTTCCAAAAATCGTTGAAACCCCAATATTTATACAATTTATATAATAATTTAACTGTATTTTGTGTATTTACATTTGGAAATAACTGTGCTATAATGTTAACGCATATAAAGATATTTTGGAGGAAATTATCATGAAAACAAAAAAAGCTTTAGCTGTTGTTTTGGCAGTAGTTATGCTTGTAATGCCTTTAGCAGTTTCTTCTTTCGCTGCAACCGCAAACGCAATCATAACAGCTCCTCTCAAAACAGCCTACAATGATACCGAGTATTTTAATGCTCAGGGTCTCTCAATCGTTTACGAAAACGAAATTATTGTTTACACTCCTGCAGACACTAATTTCCGTTTCGAACCCGCTTTCAACGAACTTCTTACAGTTGAAACAACTGAAGTTGCTGTTTACTACAACAACAGATTCATTGGTATGGTTCCCGTAACAGTTGACCACCTTCTCGGTGAGCTCACAGCAATCGACCATGGTCATGGTTATTTCTGCCTCGGTTGCGGAACACTTCACAACTTTGAAAACCACATCGTTGAAGAATGGATTCCCAATGACGACGGTGGCATTTTCACAATGCAGACCCAAACAGGCACTTGCACAATCTGTAGTGCTCAGGTTACTGAAAGCATTCCCGGTTCTGAAAAGTTCTTTACACTTTTCGATGTTGAAACTGAAGGTGCATTAACAGAACTCGAATCAACAGTTCTTTTATATTTCTATCAGATTGTTGTTTCTCTCATCCAGATGCTTGTTGGTATTTCCTAATACGGAGGTTTTATAACAATGAAAAAATTATTATCACTTGTTCTCGTTGTTGTTATGATGTTTTCTGCTTTGAGCATCGTAGCAAATGCAGAAGCTGCTCTCACCTATAACGGTCATAGCAGAATTGTTGTTACAGAAGCATGCACATTCAACCCTGATAACTTTTCAGTAGCTTTAACTCTTAATGAAAATAAGGTTGCTGCTTTTGACGGCGAGTCTGATTCATTCACATATGAAATCACCGCAATCAAAACACCTGATGATATTGATTACAATACCAATCCCGAAGAATTCTTTGCTCATTTCACAGCAGAAGACTTTGCAGGTTCTGCTTTGGAAATCGATTTCAAGGTTGAATTCGAATCAGCTGCTGTTTTCGGTGAACTTGAATATACAGTAGTTGTTAAAGGCTTCTCAGCTCCCCTTGATTTAGGCGGTATAGGTTCACTTATTGGTGGTGCCGGTGCAGATGTTAGCGCTAACCTTCCCACTGATTTAACTGACACAGGTACAATTGAAGGTTTCCCCTCAATTGACCCCTCAACAGTTACTCTCCTTAGTGGTGCAAATAAAATCGGTTATACTGATGCAGAAAGCTTCAACCCCGATGGTGTAAAGATTGCACTTACTCTTGATAACGGCAAATCCGGTACTCTTACATACAATGATGAAACTGCTCATGCATTCTCATTCGTTCCCACAACTGCTGAAAACCTTTCTGTTTACGATACAGAGGTTGCAATGCTCGTTTACGGAACAGTTATCGGTTACACACCTATAATGGTTGAGCATAAATGGTCAGACGGCTATGTAAATATCACAACCGATAAATACTCTGCAACCAAGCCCGGTTATCACGCTATTGTTTGTGAAGGCTGTGGCGAAACACACGATGCACAGCCTCACATCATTGATGAAGAAGCTTGGACTTACAATAATGATGAAACATTTGTTGCTAATGGTACAGAATCTAACACATGCCTTGATTGCGGAACAGTCCTTATCCGCGACACATTCGGCACAGCAGGCTTCAATACCGCTTTTGCTGATATGCACTTCATCAAGGTTATCTTTGAATACATTAATGTTCTTCTCAGATTCATTGCTGCAGCTACATATTGATAATTTCCAACCTTCAATAAATCAACCGCTACTCGAAAGAGTAGCGGTTTTATTTTTATCTGTCGATTTATAATCATAGGAAAAAACTTTTTATAAAAACCAGTTGACAGATAGAAAAATATATGCTATTTTATAACTGTGATATGTGTGCTATCACAGTTGCACTAAATTCAGGAGGTGATGAAGTGATTATTATTGACCCCCGCAGTCGAACACCGATTTTTGAACAAATCAAAGAACAAATAATAAATTTAATCAATATTGGTGAGCTTGAGCCCCACGACAAATTACCCTCAATACGCCAGTTGGCATCTGATTTGGAGCTGAATGTTAACACCGTTAAACGTGCTTTTCAGGAATTAGAAAGTGAGCGAGTTACCTATTCACTCCCCGGGAAAGGCGTTTTTGTAAGTGAAAATGCAGTTGCCAATCAAATTGTTTTAGAAAATGCAGAAGCGGAATTAAACCGCATTTTAGCTTCATCGAAAGCAAAAGGCGTATCTCTTGACAGAGTTATTACTCTGGCAAAAACTATTTATGAAAAGGGTGATAACAATGATTGAAATTAAATCCGTAACAAAAAGCTATGGAGATTTCGTTGCAATTGACGATATCAATATAACCGTTGATGACTCCTCAGTTTTAGGTATTGCAGGCTTTAATGGTAGTGGTAAAACTACATTATTAAATGTATGTGCAGGTATATATAAAGCAGATAAAGGAAGCGTTCTGTTAGACGGAAAGGATGCTTTTGACAATAATACTGAAAGAGCAAACCTTTTCTATCTTTCCGATAATTTTTATTTTCCTGTTGCTACGTCCATAAAAACAGCAGCAAAATTTTATGCAACTTATTTCCCGAATTTTGATTTTAAAATCTTACAGTCCGTTTGCGAAATTTTCGGACTTGATATTAAGAAAAATGTAAGGAGTCTTTCAAAGGGGATGACAAAGCAGGCAGCTATTGCAATTGCCTTTGCTGCTAAGCCCAAATATCTTCTTATTGACGAAACCTTTGACGGACTTGACCCTCATAAAAAGGAGCTTTTAAGAAAGCTTTTGTTGGAATACATCAACGATACAGGTGCTTCTGTTATTATCAGCTCCCACGATTTAGGCGAAATTTCAGGAGTTTGCGACCATATTGCAATTATAAACGGAAAGAATGTTATTTTAAATTGTGCCATTGAAGATGTAAGTGAGCATTTCAGAAGAGTTAAAATGATATTCTCTCAGCCTGTAACAGAAAGCACATTTAAAGGTATTAATTACCGTAAAATCAAGCTTTCAGGCAGAGCGGTATCTATGGTAGTTTTCGGTGATGTTCAAAGTGAAATTCAAAAGCTTACTAAGCTTGGTGCGGAAAGCATAGAAACTAATCTACTTACATTGGAAGAAGTATTTTCAGAGGAAACGGAGGCAGTGACTGATTATGAAAAAATCAAATCAATTTTCAAATAAATTAATAGCAAAAAAAGATTTAATAAACAGCATTTCTGCCCTTTCTGCCTTTTTAATTGTTATTTTCGGAATTATAATGTTCCTTATGGTGCTCAGTCCCGAGCAGGATAAAATGGCAGGGAAAACAACCTTTTATATTGAACAACATCTTCACTCAATGGACACACCCACCTTATACCATTTCTGTGCTGAGCACGAAAATGTTTTTATTTTCGCTATACTGGGCGGTTTAGCTTTGGGCATTTCTCAATTTGAATTCTTGCACAGAAAGAAATACTGCTCCACCCTTTTAAGCTTTGGTATAAAAAGAAACAGAGTATTTTGGAACCGTTTAATTATACCGTTGGTATTGGCTCTCTTTTGCATTATACTCCCCTATACTATCGCCTTAAAACTAAATATAGAGGTTTTTGGTTTTAAGGCTGATATGTTTCCTTGGTTCTTTTTTGAGCTTATAAGAGTTATAAGAGTATTCCTTACTTGCTACACTATATCAATTGTGGCTTGTTTGTTTACAGGAAGAACAATTGAGGCAGCTGCAGGAACAGTGTCCATAGCATTTTTACCTTTAACAGCTGCAACTTTAACAGATATAATTTTTGACTTATCTCTCTTCGGATACGCCGGTCCCTATTACTCACACACCGCCGATGTTTTAGTAAAAGCAGACCCGACATTCATTTCTTCTCTTACCTTTTCAAGAGGGTTTGACAGAGCCCATCCTATAAACACGCCCTTAGATCCAGATGCAATTATTCAGATAGCCTTTTCAATAATATGGATTTTAATCAGCGTTGCAGTAATAGCCTTGGCTAACCGTTATTTCTGCAAAAAATTCAAGCCCGAAAGCTCAGGCTTCAAGGGTAACAATAAAGCTATATCAATAATTATTTCCTTTACCGCGCCCCTTTTCCTTTCTGCCATAGCTATTGATTATTTTAATGGCCAGTTTTCACCCATAGTTTCTAATAGTGTAGCCTTATTAGTAATTGTATTAGGCACAGCTTTTGGTTTCATAGCATCAATTATCAGTGGACTTGTCATTCACCTCACCCACAAAAAGCTAAAAATCTCGCTAGTTGGCGGATTAGCATTGGGTGGCACTATCGGTATAGTAACAATTTTAGGTATTACAGGTATATTCGGAACATATCACAATACACCAAAAGCCGAAGAAATAAAGGAAATAGAAATAACAGCACCATTCAATGAATTTTTCCCTAATCTTAACGGGGAACCTTATTTCATTCGCCAATACATTTGCGACTCAACCACCGCTTTAGTTATAACCGATAAAAATGATATAGAAACCATTCTTGAACTACATAAAAAAGCCTCAAAAAAGAGTGAAGATACAACTGCTTCCAGATTCAAAATTATATACACTCTTAATGATGGCTCAAAAATTATCAGAAATTACGAAAAGCTCAGTTGCGATGCAACGGAAAAAATACTCAGACTCTGGGACACAAAAGCCGCAAAGGAAATGTATAAGAACTGTCTTTTCCCAAAATTAAATGGTACTGAAAATCTTGATATTTCTCCACGTTACAGCATAATGGGTTGTGAACATCCCTATATTATGGATTACTATGACAACGATGCTTTTATACTCATTAAAACAAGAGATGGTGAAATAAAATCCGTACTTGATGAAATCACAGAAAAAGAGTTCACTAAACTAAAAAATGCTATTTATAAAGATATTTGTCAATTAAATTCTTCGGATTGGTTTACTCCTGAAGAAACACAAATTGGTACACTTTCCTTTAGCTTTGCATCTTATCAAAACAATTACGCACCAAACGAAGCAAAATGTTTAAATTTCTACATTAACCCCAATATGAAAAACACTGTAAAAGCACTCAAGGACCTTGACCTTTACAAGCATTTTGAATGCAAAAAAGAAATAGAAGAGGTTTTGGTCGGCGATATCAGAGATTATTCCATTTGGGAAAATCAAAGCTTAAGCGAAAGCAAAAACGCTGAAATTCACCAGCCATTCTTCACATCCGGCTCTGACGGATTCATTTCTGTTTGCTTCAATTCTGAGGAAGCTGGCTACACTAAACCACCTGTAAAAGAAGTAACAGATAAGCTTCAGATAAAGTCTTTAACAGAAAAAGGCTATATAGCATATAACATAATGAATAACGGTAAAATAGTTTTTGTTAAATACACAGACGAAACGTATTCATCTTATGTAATCCCTTACGAAAAATAAGAGGTGATACTATGAATAAGGTTGTTAAAATTGCAATCACAGCTTTAGTTGCTTTGGCTTTGGTAATAAGCGGGTATTATTTCATATATTTACCCAATCACAATGATATCGTTATTGGTATTTCAACTCCTGTTGAAGATGACGGACAGTATTTAGAAGATTTTATTATACATTATAGCCATATACCAGAAAACAAAGTGACTTTGGCGGAAGAGCTTACCAATACTAAAAATGATTTCAGAATGAATTTCTATGATGAGCACAAGGAAGATGAGTATCATATTGAAATTGAATTCACCTTTGAAAAAGGTAAAACAATTGTCACCTATACGGGTACAATAACCGATAAGGAAACCGGAGTTAAAGAGCCTTTTGAAAAAGAATTTGTTCACGATTTCATCCTTACAAAAGACATACAATAATAAAACAAAAAGGAAGGTGTATTCCTTGTGAAAAGAAAAATATTAGCAGTTGTTCTTGCATTGGTTATCACATTTTCAATAGTGGGTATCTGGTATTACACCTCTTATCCCACTATCAGCGTAGGGAAAATGGTAGCTTCAAGCAGTGACAATTTCGAAAAAGAATTTCATAGTGAGCATTTAAGCATTGTTACAGCAGTAGCCGGTTTTTTACCAGATTCTCCACTTCAAAGGAAAAAAATTGATGAAGTTATGAAATGGAGTGACCCCATAGTTCTTGAACTTACAGAACACAGCAAAGAGGGCGGATTGGCATATAATATTGAGGTTTCAGGTGAAATAGAAAGCGGTAAAACGACCTTGCGGTACGAAGGATATATCATCAAAAAAGATGGTGAAAGAATCAATTATCTGCAGGAAAAAACCTTTGATTTTGTTCTTT
>SVOP01000014.1 GCA_015066325.1 Oscillospiraceae bacterium | reverse complement strand
CCATTTTTCGTGATATCAACGACTCCGTAACAACCATCTCTTAAGCTACCGGGATTGAAATAATAAATGCCGTCTTTATAGATGCTTTCGGGTTTGTGGGTATGACCGAAAAGAACAATATCACATTTTTCGCTGACTGCTTCAAGCTGTAAATCCGTTAAACCGAATTTAACATTCTGAACATAGCCGTGAGTTGCTAAGATTTTTTTATCGCAAATTACGCGGATATCTCTATCGGGGAGAAAAGATGATAAATCACAATTACCTCTTACACCGATAAAGGCTTGTTCGTTGCCGTAAATAAGCTTTGCTTCTTCAAATTCGTTTGCACCGTCACCTAAAAAATAAACAATCTCAGCGGTTGGTTCTTCTGCAATGGCGGTGAAAAGGTTAAAATTATTGCGGTGTGAATCAGAAAGTACAAGTATACGCATACATATTCAACCCCTTAATCCAATATATTGTAATAATTATAATACAAGTGGAGCGGTGATTTCAATGAGTAATTCAAATAATGACAAAATTGATGTAAATGAGCTTATGAAAAAGGCAAAAAGCAGTGAAAATTTAAATACAAATGAGGGAATAAACGACTTTATAAGCAAGAATTTAAGTGAAGAACAGGCAAGTGCTGTGAAAAATCTTCTTCAGGATGAAGAAAAAACAAAAGCACTCTTGAACAGTGATGCGGCAAAAGCCATTTTCAATAAATTTTTCGGAGGAAAAAACAATGGCTGATTTTGATTTAAATGCCATTTTGAATTCTTTAACCCCTGATGACATTGAAAATTTAAAGCAGACTGCCGCATCGGTTTTAGGTGGTATGGGTGGGGGAGAGCCGCCCAAGAATGAGCCTGAAATAAAAAATAAAAAGCAAGAAACAAATCAACTGAATTTTGATGATTTGTTGAAGAATATGGGCGGTTTAGGTAATTTAGGTATGCCTGATTTGAGTCAGCTTTCTGCTATAGTTCCTATTTTACAGGCTTTTAATTCTCAGGATGAGCGATTGGATTTTATAAACGCATTAAAACCACTTTTGTCGGAAGAACGGCAGAAAAAAGCGGATGAAGCAACAAAGCTTGTGAAGCTTATGTCTGTTTTGCCGCTTTTAAGGGAAAGGGGAATAATGTAATGGCAGATTATTCTTATCAGGACCTTATGAAAATGCAAAACGATGCAATCCGCAGAGCAGAGGACATGCAGAGAAGAGCAAGGCAAAGTGCAGGACTTGAAAGGGAAAGAGGAGAAAATCAACCCAACACAACTGCAAAAAAAGAAGAACCCCGAAGAGTTCCTATGCCTAACGATTATTTAGAAAATTTAAAGCATTACGGCTCAAATTCTTCTAAGACCGAAAATGAACCGAGAGAAAAAGAAGAAACCAAAAAAGAAAATAAAAAAGAATACAAAAATGAACAAAGAAACAATCAACCAAAATTTCAGAACAGCTTTGAAGATAAAATGAAAAGTGTTTTCGGAGATTTGAATATAGATAGTGATAAGGCTTTGCTGTTATCTTTAATTCTTCTTTTATCGGAAGAAAAGGCGGATGAGCTTTTAATAATGGCTTTGATTTATATGCTTACTTAGAGAAAAAGTGAAGCGGAGCTTATCATCCCTGTTAAATTATATCAAATCAGAAGAAAAAGGCTGCGGTCAGTTGAGCCTGCCTTCGAAGGCGGGGGGACCACCTTCGATATGGTTACATATTTATATTTGCTGTAAACGAGTAATGAGTTGAGTTTGTAACTAAGTTGGTCGGGTGGTGGGTGGTTCTCTACGCGACTTTAGGAGCGTAGTTGAAGCGAAAGCTTCAATTAACATTTCTTTCTGACTGAATTTATATAATTAGAACGATTTGGTTGTTTCACCTTGCGGTGAAATGTCGCTCCGCAACAAAGAACCTTCCGGCACGAAAAATCTTGATTTTTCGCGCCACCTTCCTTTGAAGGAAGGCACAAAGAACAACAACTTTGTGCCTTGGAATATTCTTTATGAAACAATCAACTAAACTGCGCTTTTAAAAAGTTCAAAAATGCCATATATACTGAAACCACCGAAGATTATATTCAAAAAAGATGGTAGATAAAACCACTTTTTTACATTTTCGGTATCTGCAAGTCTTGCTATTAAATAAAGACTTTGAACCACAATGACAATACCGGCAAAGGGTACATATATAAACCATGAAACCATATCCACTAAAAGAAGTCCGAGGAAGAATGAATGTTCAAACTCACCGTAAGGAGTAATCAATTCTGCTTCTGAAACCATAAACAAAAGATGCACCAAAAAGTAAATTCCTGTAATGAAAAGTGTTACATAAGTAAATATTTTAAAGTTTTTAGATTCTTTATCAAAGTTTTTCATATCTACCGCTCCTTGTTGTGTTTTTATGAAACAATCAATATATCAAAAACAACCTTCAAATAAAGTATAAATACCCCAAAAACTGAAACCACCAAAGATAATACTTAGAAAAGTTGGTAAGTAGAAGCAATCTTTCAGGGTTTCTTCGTCGGAAAGTTTATCTGCGATAACCAAACATTGAATTATTACACTTATAACTACGAAAATACCATATACAAGCCAGGTTAACATATCAATACCAAGAACAGTAGATAAAATCTCGTTTTCTTCTGATGGGTGTAAAACGGAAAACATAGTTAAAATATGCGCAAGAAAATAAAAAGCTGTAATAATAAGAGTAATGTAGGATAAGGCTTTAAATTTTTTAGAGAAAAGATTTTTCTTTTTCATATCTATCTCTCCTTTCAATTACAGTATATAAAAACCAAAAGAAAAAAGATGCCCAATGTAATAATTGGACATCTTTTTGTAATTTTTGGAATGGTTTGATACAAAATTGCTGTTAGTATGGGGGATTAACGATTATTATTAAACCTGTCCCCACCACCAAGTGTACCAATTATCAGCGATTTCAACAGAACAGGGATAATCACTTATATCGTCGTATGAATATGATAAAGTATGATATACCTTAAGGTTTTTATCATACCAAGTGAAATCGACCATTGTTATATTATCAATATCTTCACTGTATCCGATAGATAAGAAATAATCCTTTTCTCTGAAGTCTTCATTGACAATTTCTGACATTGTCTCAAAGCAATGGAGTAAATCCTTTTCGAGTTCTTCTGTTAATTTAAAGTTTTCTTCGTAGTCGTATGTTTCGTGAACTTCAATTTCTCCGTTTTTATAGCCGAAAGAAACAGACTTTATGTCAAAACATTTTTCAGCAACAACCTCAAATGTTTCTTTGTTTTCTGAAAATAGCTGAGCAATCATTTCATCGTTAGTCAATTCACCTTTTGAACAACCACACAAAGAAAATACGAGAGTGAATATAAGTAAAGCACAAATAATAACTTTGGTTTTCATACTTATCACCATATTAAATTAATTTTAAATTATAAATCTAAAAATTCTTTCTTGCACTGGTCCTCAAGAGCAAATCTTTCAACAATTGCCCAGAGATTTTCGTCTGTGATTGTGTTGATTCTCTTGCCACTTGCAGTTGCAAGCATATAAAGCTGAGCAGCTTTTTCAACAGTTTCGATAAGACCGAAGGTTTCGTCCATATCCTTACCTGCACCGTAGATACCGTGAAGACCCCAGATAACGAGTCTGTATTCTTCCATTTTCTTTGCAGTTGCAATACCGATTTCGTTGTTGCCGCAAACCATCCAGGGAAGAACGCCGATACCATCGGGGAAAACAACGATACATTCAGTACACATTTCCCAGAGTGTGTGAGTGAATTTCTTTTCGTCAAGCTCGTGGATATGGTTCATTGCAAGAGTGTATGTAGGATGAGAGTGCATAACAACTCTGTTTTCGGGATTAACCTTGAGTCTTGAAATATGGCTCATAAGGTGAGCAGGAAGCTCGCTTGTGAATTTACCGCCATCTTTATAACCCCAGAGAAGCTCTGCGGTTGTACCGTCTTTTGCGATACGGATAATACCGAGATTTGTTTCGGGGTCAACCTCAACATTTTTGAAGTATTTGCCTGTACCTGTAACGATAAAGATTTTACCGATAAGGTAAGTTGCGTCAAAGCCTGTGGGGATTTCTCGGATAACATTGTTAAGGTCAAGGTATTCTGCAACCTCTTCCTCTTCGAGCATATAGCTGATGTTACCGCCGTTTCTTTCGTCCCAGCCCTGACGGTACATATTAGCGGTTGCTCTTTTCATTTCTTCCACAAAGGGAGCTGTTAAAATATCTTTCATACTCTTTTCACCAATACCTTTTCTTCATATTCTTTGATTTCTTTAAAGTAATCATTTTTAACATTTTCTCTTGCAAGATATTCTGCCCAGATATCGCCAAATGGGGCAGTTTTCATTTCTTCCTGAAGGCACATAAGCTCTGTGAATGAGCTTTCCTCCTGAAGAGCTTTCATTTTATCTGTAGGTAATAAAAGTGCATTAAGAAGTGCTTTCTGCACATTTCTGACACCTGTTACCCAAGCGGAAATTCTGTTTATTGAAGCATCAAAATAGTCGGTTGCGATGAACACTCTGCCCAAAGCATCGTGAGAAACGATTTCCTTTGCAATTTCCTTTGTTTCGTCATCAAGAATAACAACGTGGTCCGAATCCCAACGAACACCTCTTGTAACGTGAAGAGCAATTTTCTCATTGAAGAGAAGAAGAGAGGAAATTTTATCGGAAACTAATTCTGTGGGATGGTAGTGACCGTTGTCCATAAGAGGAGTTATTCCCTTGCTTGCAGAATAGGAAAGGCAGAATTCTGCAGAGCCTACTGTATAGCTTTCAAGACCAATTCCGAAAACCTTTGATTCAAGGGTTACATAAACCTTTGATTTATCATAGGGAGTATCAAGAATTTCATCAAGAGATTTTTTGAATCTTGCTCTTGGTGAAAGTCTGTCTGCAGGAATGTCCTTGTAGCCATCGGGAATCCAGATGTTCATAACGCAGGGAACACCTGTTTCTTCTGCAAAATATTCGGAGATTTTAAGACAAGCCTTGCCGTGCTCGACCCAGAATTCTCTTACCTCTTCATCAGGTGAGGAGAGGGTAAGACCATCCTTAACCATTGCGTGAGAAAAATATGTAGGGTTAAAGTCAATACCCATATTTCTTTCCTTTGCAAAGTTAACCCATTTTTTGAAGTGCTTGGGTTCCAGAGCGTTTCTGTCAGCAAATTCGCCTTCTTCAAAAATAGCATAGCTTGCGTGGAGATTAAGCTTTTTCTTACCGGGAATGAGAGAGAAAGCCTTGTCTAAGTCTGCCATAAGCTCTTCGGGAGTGGTTGCTTTGCCGGGGTAGTTACCTGTTGTCTGAATACCGCCGGAAAGACTTTCCTTACTGTCAAAGCCTACAACATCATCACCCTGCCAGCAATGAACAGAAATTGTTACATCCTTAAGAGTGTTGAGGGCTTTTTCCGTATCAACGCCAAAAGAAGAATAAATCTTCCTTGCTTCCTCATATCTTGACATTAGAAAACCTCTTTTCAATAAAAGTTTTAATACAAGTTTACATACACAGATAGTATATATTTACTAAACAGAAAAGTCAATGAAGAGCGTAACAAAATTTGGAAATTTTCATAGTATATCACGATAGGAGTTGATATTTTGAAAAAAACAGTTCTTCCTGTATCATTCTTTTTTGGTGCAAATAATAAAGCAGGGTATTGTTCACTTTACAGCAGTCTTTATGACCCATACATAGAAGGAAAGCATTTTATACTAAAGGGTGGTCCCGGAACGGGGAAATCCACACTTATGAGAAGGGTTGCCGAAAAAGCAGAAAGAAAAGGCTATTATGTTGAAAGAGGATATTGCAGTGCAGACCCGAATTCTCTCGATGTGGTATTAGTTCCTGAAATCAATTTTTCAATTTGTGACGGTACTGCTCCCCATACCTTTGACCCTAAAATGCCCGGTGTCAGCGAGCATATTGTTGATTTAGGCGTGGCGTGGGACAGAAAATATCTTAATTCCCATATTGAAGAAATCGGAAAGCTTCTGAAGGAGAATGCTCTTCAGCATAAAAAGACCGTTGAGTTTTTGAGAGTGGCTTCTGCCATTGAGGTGGAAAGCACGTCAATTTGTGCAAGCTCAATTGATGAAGAAAAGCTTATGCGATATGTAAAACGCCTTGCCAACAGAATAATCCCCGAAAAGATAAGTGATGAAAGAGGCAAAATCCACAAAAGGTTTTTAAGTGCAGTTTCACCTGACGGAATTGATGTGAAGTATGAAACTGTTGTGGCACTTTCGGAGAAAATTATCACAATTGAGGATGAGTTTTCCGTTGTTTCGCCATTTATTGCTGAATATATAAGCAATTGTGCATTAGAACAGGGCTATGATGTTTATCAATGCTTCTGCCCGTTGTTCCCAAATATGAAAATCGAACATATTATTATTCCTCAGCTTAAAACGGCACTTTTCACACAGAACAGCTATCATTATTCTATTGATGATGGTGAACGCTTGGTTCATGCTACCAGATTTTTTGATAAAGAAGTATTTTACGCCAATAAAGAAAAGCTCGCTCTTCAGAAAAGAGCGAAAAGAGAGCTGATTGATGAAGCGGTGAAAAAGCTTTCAATCGCTAAAGATATACGACCGACTTGAAGACTATTACATTAAGGCAACGGATTTTGATGTGATTAATGAGATTGGGGAGAAGATATTGAAATCAATTTAGATGCCAGATACCAGATGCCAGATGCCAGAAAACAAAAAAGAATTCAGGACAAAAAGTGTCTTGAATTCTTTTTTATATTTGCGTCGCAGACCCGAAATTTGCCACTTGCCACTTTCAATTTGCAGCTTTTATATATTTCTTCTCCAATGAAACAGATACTGCTGAGCAATTCCTTCCGTGCCTTTGATACATTCGGGAAGACCGTTGGGATAAAGCTCTGAAACAATTCTTTTCACCCACACATCAACGGGAAAAGCCTCCATTCTGCCGAAACCGTAAAGGAGGGCGCATTGAGCAACCTTTTCACCTACGCCCTTGATTTTTAAAAGCTCGTTTTTGGCATTTTCAAAATCCATTGATTTAATCTTTTCCAAATCAACCTCGCCGCTTGAAATTTTGCGGGCGGCATCAATAATATATTTGGCTCTGAAGCCTGAACGGATAATAGATAAATCCTCCACCTCAAGAATCGCTAATTTTTCAGGAGAGGGGAAAGTGTAGCCACCATCAATTTTTTCACCGAAATTTTCGCAAAGCCTTTCAATTATACCTTTGATTCGGGGAATATTATTGTTAGCCGAAATTATAAAGGAGCAAATCGCCTCCCATTCATCCTGCTTTAAAATTCGTATTCCGGGGTAGGCTTTGCAAGCGGTAATAAGGTTTTCTTCATCATAGGAGGAAAGGATTTTTTCATAATCTCTTTCCAAATCAAAATATTTAATCCACAGGGTTTCAAAATCTTCTTCGGTTGTTTTGAAAAAAGTGATTTTGTTTTCCTCTTGTTTTAAAGAAAGCGATTTACCGCAGGCAATTCCCTGCCAAATTCCGTTTTCGGTTTCTTTCCATCGGAACGCCTGACCGCAATCAAGACAAAGAGGTATATTAATATGCTCAGTATCAGTTAAAATTAGATTTCCTTCGATATATTGAGTGTTCATTTTATCACCAAAATAACAGTAACACATTTGAGTAAAACAGTAAAGTTTTTTGTCAACCTATTTTCAGAAAATTAAATTTTTTCTACATTTTAAACAGTATTTTTCAGGTGTTTTTGTACCTTTTTTTAATTGTGTATTTTTAACAACGAACACTTGTTTTTTCACCGCGAAAATACTTTCCGTTTTGTATAATTTGTAAAGTTGCTACAACAAATCGTATATTTTACAATTTCCTAAAATTTGTCAAAAAAAGTGTTAAAAATGTCGAAGACCTATTGATATATAGGGTTATAAGGGTAGGTTGTAAACATTTTGAACACAGTTTTGAACAATTTTTGTGAAAAGACCAATATACAGATTGTATAATTTTCGGTTTGTCATTTTTGCCAAATCTCAAAAATGTTTACTGAAATCGTAAAAAATTAATATTCTTTTTTGAAAATAAAGTGTTACAGATTGTGAAAAAATGCGCAAAGTTTTCGTTGGGGATTTACATTGAATATTTCAGGCGCTTTTTGTATAAATAATGTTTAATTTCACATTATAAACAAGAAGCATAGCTAAAAAGAGTTGAACACTGTGCAGTTTAATTCTTTTTTGTAGAAAAGGAGAAAGAAAAATGATAAAAGGTGTTAATAAGCAGGTTTTGGAAATTAGCGAAACTCAAAACGGATTTTTTGAAAAAGCTATATTTTTTGTTAAGCCTGAATACAGCGGAATGGGAGAGGGCAGACTTAAGGAAAGTGCAAGAAAGGAAATAGAAAATGCAGGTAAGCCACCCGTAAGAAGTTACAAATATAAAAAAGAAAGAATGAAAAATGCAATCATACTCACCGCCGCTTTTATATCAGGTATTGTGGTTGGTCTTGCTTCAGCAACTCTTTTTTGAGTTGCTAATTAATTTATATTATGGTAAAATTAAAGATGGCGGTGATGAAGTATGAGATATAAGCATATATTCTGGGATTTTAACGGCACGATTATTGACGACGTTCAAAATGCTCTTTCTTGTGTAAATGATATGCTTGAAAGAAAAGGCATGAAGCCAATTAACCTTGCTGAATATTATGATTATGTTGAAACCCCCATTATTAATTTTTATTACAGGATATTACCCCCTGAAGAAGTGGATTTCAGCGAAATCTCAAGGCAGTACCATTCTGACTATGCCCGTCATTTAGATAAAACAACTCTGGCAAGGGGTATAGAGGATTTATTAAAAGAATTAAAAGCAAATGGTGCTCACCAATACATAATCACATCTAATTTTATTGGTGAAACCCTTGAATTAACCAAAAAATTCGGCGTTTTCCAATATTTTGATGAGATTTTAGGAGCAGATAACACCCTCGCAGAAAGTAAAATTGAAAGAGCAAAAGCTTTTTTTGATTTAAAGGGTATAAACAGGAATGATGCAATATTTATTGGTGACACTCTTCATGACCTTGAAACTGCCAACGCCTTAGGAATAGATTGTGTTCTTGTTGCATACGGCCATCAGGGAAGAAAGCTTCTCAACGAGCATAATGCTTATACTGTGGCAGATTTAAAAGAAGTCAGGGATACTATTTTCGATAAAAGGACAGTCGATTTTCATACCCATTCGACCTGCTCTGACGGCACTTTTACTCCGACAGAGCTTGTGGACCATGCAAAAAAATGCGGTCTTTCTGCATTTGCACTTACTGACCACGATAGTGTTGATGGCATAAAGGAAGCTCAAAAAAGAGCAGAAGAAATCGGAATTGAGTTTATTCCCGGTATTGAGTTTTCTGCCGCAGAAAGCACGGAAACACATATTATAGGTCTTTTCATAGACCCTGAAAACGAAACCTTATTAAAGACTATTGAAAAGCTTAAGGGAAGCCGTAAAAGGCGAATGGAAGAGGTTTGCAGTAAGCTTCGTAACTTAGGCTTTGATATAACCCACGAGGAAGCTTTAGCCCTTGCAGGTGGCAAATTTGTCGGCAGAGCTCATATTGCAAAGCTTATGGTTGAAAAGGGCTATTGTGAAACTGTCAGGGAATGCTTTGATAAGTACATCGGACTCGGCAAGCCTGCTTATGCCGAAAAAAATGAGCTATCTGCAGTTGAAGCAGTGAAATCAATTCGCGCCGCAGGTGGCATAGCGTACCTTGCTCACCTTAACCAAACAGGTTATAATATTGATAAGCTTGAAAAGCTTTTAATTCAGCTTAAGGAGGCAGGGCTAAACGGTGTCGAGGGGTATTATCCCGAATATACAGCTGAGCATATTGCCCAATACAGAGCCTTGGCGGAAAAGTTTTCATTATCTCTTTCCGGTGGTTCGGATTTTTCACGGTGGGATGAAGCCCAATATTATGATGGGAACAGGCAAGGGTGATTTGAGCATTCCTTATTATGTTTTAGAAAATTTGAAAGGAATTCTTAGCCGTCAGTGATTAAAAGTTTAAAAAACAGTAAAAAATATATCTGTGTATTTATGCACAGATATATTTTTGTCTTTGGGTGAAGCTTATGAATTCTGATATAAAAATTAAAAGTAAAACTATTATAAAGGGCGATACGTTAAGATTATTTTTTATCTCTTTTTCAAGTTTTATTTTAAGGCGAGGTACATTTGCAGTTTGGTTTTATTGTATTATAAATTTGTTTAAAAGCGGTATGTTAAAATCATTTCTTGATAAATATAATGACGCACTTGTGTATTCTATGGTTATTTTTGATGTTGCCTTTGTTACGGCAATTTTGTTTTTGTTTATTTGTACAGTTAAATTAGGTGAACAGTTTTTATATTTTATTAAAGCCTCCGGGGGAAAAGGAAGAACGGGACTTCTTTTCAGCTTCTTTACATTTGAAAAAAGCTTCAGAGCATTCTCATTATATTTCAGGTTGACCTTTTTAAAATTTTCCTGGCTTTTATATTTTCTTCTTCCCTGTATAGTTACTTATGGCTTAACATTTTATTTGTATTCATCGGGTAATCTTTTGCCCATCGTTTTTTATATTATGTTAGCAGGTTCATCACTGCTTTTATCCTTTTGCATTTTTATGTGGCGAGTGGCATTTTTCAGATACAATGCCGCACCGTACTATATTTGCCTTAACAGAGATATAAGTTCAAAAGCTGCAATAAAGAAAAGCATATATTTTACTGACGGCTTTCTCAGGGAAAGTGTGCTTTTAGAAAGCTCCTTTTTCGGTTGGTTTTTAAGCTGTGGTTTTGTTATACCATTTGTTTATGTGCTTCCGTATTTGAAAATTTCAAAAGCGTTATTTGTTGTTGAAAGCTTAAGCCTTAAGGCATACACTGAAACTAAAACAAGCTATGCAATAAATTATTTGAGGTTAAAATGAGAAAACCCCTTAATGCAAAAATCATTCGCATTAAGGGGCTTATATTGTATTTAATTATTTCTTTCTTGATGCAACCTCGGCAACCATTTCTGCCTGGCGTTTTTCTGTGATTGTATAGAAGAACATAGGAACTGCGCAAGCAAACATACTGATAACACCTGAAAGAACAAGCATATTCCAGAGTGTTTGTTTACCTTCTGCAGAGATGAAACCTGTTTCTGCATTGATACCTGCTGCAGCGAATGAAATAACACCGATGAAAGCACCAACAGCCATACCGATTTTGTTGATGAGGGTCTGCATAGCGAAGCAGATACCTTCACCGCGTTCGCCTGTTTTCCATTCGAGGTAGTCAACAGTATCACCAATCATAGCGTAGGTGATGATGTTGTTAACACCCTGAGGAATACCGAGAAGAACAAGAGCGATAGCAGCAATAACGAGCTTCCAGGGAGCATCGTAACCAACAAAATACATAACTGCCATTACAACACCACCGAAAAGGTGAACTGCAATATAAGCCCATTTTTTTGTGAATTTCTTACTCATCCAGGGAACGAGAACAGAAGCTACAAGACCACCGGGAACAACAAGAAGGGTTATAAGGCTATACATACCTTCGTTCTGAAGAACATATTTTGCAAAGTAAAGACCACCGGTATATGTATAAACCATTCTTGCACCGCCAAGGATACCGGAAAGAACAATGAGAAGAAGCTCTTTGTTCTTGAAAAGGAGCTTAAGGTTATGGCCAAGGCTTGGGGGATTATCATTTGCTGTGAAACGTTCTTTAGTGTGCTTAAAGCCATAGAAGAACATAGGAACTGCGGCAACAACAAGAATAACTGCAGCAATGAAATATGTCCATTTAAGAGTGTCAGCGTTTGCAATTTCCTGACCTGCAATAACAGTACCAACAAAGGTTTTAGCTGCTTCTGCATCAACGCCTTTATCAGCCATAATCTGTGCAATACCCTCTGCTGTATCGGGGTATTTATATTTAGCTGTAATAGCACCTGTGATGATAGGAAGGAAAACGGTAACGATACCTGCACCTAATGTGCAAAGAAGACGGGTAACAGTAAGAAGATTACCACGAACAACCGTATCGTTTGTCATACAGGTTGAAAGACCCCAGTAAGGAACGTCTGCAACTGTGTAAGCAACTGACCACAAAACGTAAATAATTGCTACAACAACAAAGGACCAATGTGCTTTTGCCTGGAAAACAGGAAGGAAGCAGGCAATTGTCATAATTGCAATGGGAATGGCCATCCATTTAAGATAAGGACGACATTTACCCCATTTTGTACGTGTTCTGTCAACGATTGAGCCCATAATAGGGTCGTTGAAAGCATCAAAGATACGTGTGCCGAGCATAAGGTATGCAACAGCCATTGAACCTGCAACTGAACCGATTGTAACGCCCTCTGCACCGAAAAGAAGTGCGTCTGTGAGGAAAATTGTCAGATATGAACCGATGATGGTGCATATAAAGTTCTGACCAAAGCCTGCAATGCCATAAGCAAGGGCTTCTTTGGGTTGGAGATTGCCGTCATTTGGTGTTGTACCATAAAGCTTATGAAGCAATCCGTTGATTTTTGAATTCATTCCTTTTTCTCCTTAAAATTTATTTATTATAAAACTTCAACAGTTTTCATAACAATTGGTTCAACAGGTGTGGAACGTTCTCCGCCGAAGCTCATTCTGCGGTCGATTTTGAGGAAATTGTCAACAGTTTCCATACCTTCAATTACTTTGCCAAATGCGGCATACTGACCATCGAGGAAGGTGCAGTCCCCATAGCAGATAAAGAACTGACTGCTTGCAGAGTTGGGGTTTTGTGAACGCGCCATCGAAATAACACCACGAGTGTGGGAAAGAGTGTTGTTTACGCCGTTCATTGCGAACTCGCCTTTAATGTTTTCATCGCTTCCGCCACATCCTGTTCCTTCAGGGTCGCCACCCTGAGCCATAAAGCCGTCAATTACGCGGTGGAAGGTTAATCCGTTATAAAATCCGCTTTTAACGAGCTTTAAAAAGTTTTCGCATGTGATGGGTGCTTGCTCGGGGCAAAGCTCAATAACAAAGCTTTCGCCGTTTTTCATAGTTACTTTAACATTTTCCATTGTAGAATCTCCTTAATTATTAACAACAGGGTTGATAGCAAAGCTTTCGGAAACTGTTGCTGTTGTGTTTGAGTCCATTTGAAGACCAACATTTCCATCCTTATCAACTTCGGGAATAGTTGATATATCAGTAATATAGGTGTAAGAATAATCAACACTTACGGGAATACCTGAAAGCTTATCAACCTTTGAAATTATAACACCGTTTTTGAAGGTTATTTTATTTAATTCTGAGGTTTGCTTACCGTTTTCGGTTTCGCTTAATTCGGGAATGTTAAAAACTCTGCCATAGGCCACTAACTGCCTTCTTAATGATGAATTTTCATAGCCTGTTGGGTATTCATCTCCAACATAAGTGTATTGACCGAGCGTAACCTTTCTGATGATGTAGCCGTCTTCTTCATAACAATCAATGCTCTGAATATCATCCATTGTTAAAAAGCAGGAGTTTGCAAGGTTGTTTACGGGGAATGAAGCGTAATGACTGCGGCGCTTTGCAACAGTTGTTGTTGAAACCTTGGGATTGTATAATTCCTTGGCTTCTTTTCTCATTGCAGCAATACTTGCCTTCATTTCAGCCTTTTGATCTGCCGGTATGAATGCACCGGCGAATCCACCCAAAACATCTTCCAGATAGTCACAGCTTTTGTTTGTGTACTGGTCAAAGGGCATATTTGTAACATTGAGAGAGGCTTCAGGTGAGTTTTTTGTTGTAACAAGCATTTCTTTGCATTGTGTTGTGGCGGTTCTTTTGAAGCCGGGGCGTACCGCTTTAATATTGTTTAACTCACTTTTGAAAAGGGCGAGGTTGAATTCATCACTTGTGATTTCAACATCGATACCCAAGACTATAGAAATAACCAATTTAACATCTTCAATTGTTGTTAAATTATCTCCGTTAAGGTCATAAACTAAAGCTTCTTTAGGCGCTTCAAGACCTGCAGAAACACGCAAAAATGTTCTGGCATCTGTAAGATTCACGCTTCCGTCGCCATTGAAATCATAGCAGGAAACGATTTCGGGGTAGGTTTCTTCCGTTGCAAAAGCATTCAACGAAAACGCTGAAAATAAAATGCAAACTGCAAGTAAAACACTGAGGGCTTTTTTCATAAATAATACACCTTCCAAAAAATCATTTAAAGTTAAATGCCGCTTTTAAAAACTTAAGGGTTTGCTCGACGATTAAATCGTCGCTTTCGGTTGCTTGCTTTCCTGTGTAGATAAAAAATCTTTCTTTATAATAGTCACAAGCGGTTGCAAATTGAAGCATCATAAAGATGTTGTCAAGTAAAAAGGCGAAGAAAGCGGGGTTGATGTCATTACGGACATCGCCGGTTTCCTGAGCTTTGCTGATTGTAACGGTATAAATTGAAGCAGAAACAGCTTCAATGCGTTGGGAAATTCCGTTTAAGAATTCAGAATTATCGCTTGTTGTAAGCTGACAATAGAGCTTTATCAATGCAGGGTGCTTTCGGGAGTATTTTAAAAGCTCGCGAATGATTGTTTCTGCTTTGACGATTATATCGTCAGAAGAATCTGCGAGACTCATAAGAAGCTCTTCCAAAGAGGACATTCCCTCATGAACAACCATTGAAAAAAGAGTTTCTTTATTTTCGAAATATTTATACACAGAGCCTACACTTATACCTGATTTTTTTGCGATTTGCTGAATTGATGTGTTTTCAAATCCGTTATTTGCAAATTCTTCAATAGCAACATTTAAAATTCTGTCGCGCTTTTCTTTAGGTATTTTATCAAATGCAGCCTTGCATAACTGAATATTTCTGTTATGTGCACTGTCCGTAGCCATCTTACACCTCATAATTAACCCAATTATATAAAGTATGATAACATTTTCCGTTGTAAAAATCAATGAAAAACACAAAGAATTCACCTCCAAAAATAAGAGGCTTTTTTTGGTTAGTGTTTATAAAAGATGTTAATAGAGGATTAACGGTGTGAACACAATTTGAATGAAGTAATAATAAACGAAATTTGTCGATAAAATGGTAACATTTATTTCACAAATTATTATTGAAATGAACAAGTTTATATATTATAATGTATGCGACTACAAAACCATTGGAGGTTATTCCATGAAAAAAACAGGTTACAAAACAAAGGTGCTTTTGACACTTCTTGTTACATTGCTTGTAATTGGTGCAATGGCGGTTGTTTCTTTAGCTGCTGATAAAACTGCATCTTACGATAACAAGTATGGTCAGATTGTTCCAACGGATTCAAAGCTTGAAGCCCGTAAAACAAGCTTTACATTCTATGGGGATAAGGCAACTTTGTACTTTATGCGAATCAGCGAAGGTAAGAAAAATGCCAACTATGCTGTAGAAATTTATGCTGATAAGGCTTGTACGGAGTTAATCAGAAGTATGTCAGGTGAATTTTCTTCTTCCAAAGGAAATACCCCTCTGGCAATTTCCTGGAGCTTTAAAAACACTCCCGGCGGAACATATTACGGAAAATGCTATACATACATTTCCAGGGATGACGGAAATGTTATCGATACAGATTCTGTTGAGGTTTTTAAAATAAAAATCGACCGTTTGAGCAAGAAAACAGTTAAGGTAAATTCTGTTAAAAATGCGTCTAAGGGTGTTAAGGTTACCTGGTCACCGCTTCCTACTGCAACCAAATATAAGGTTTACAGAAAAGCAGATGGCGAAAAAAGCTGGAAGACTATCACGACCCTCGGCAAAGGTGCATACACATACACAGATACATCTGTTAAAAGCGGAAAAACATATAAATACACTGTGAGATGCTACGATGGTGACTATAAAAGCCTTTATAACAAAACAGGTCTTTCAATAACTTATCTTTCAACACCTAAGCTTGTTGATGTTGCGGGCACAACCTCTTCAGGCTATGCAAAATTCACCTGGAAAGCAGTTTCGGGTGCAAAAAGCTATGAAATTTATCGCAAAGGCGGTTCTTTGAGTAATTCAGAGTGGAAGAAAATTGCAACCGTAAAAGGTAAAAACACAGTTTCTTATGTTGATAAAACAGCTACCAAAACCGATTGGCATTATTCATATTCGGTAAGAGCGGTTAACGGCTCCAATAAAAGCACATACAACACAGACGGTATTGATTTCGATTATATGAGAGCGCCTAAATTAAAAAAGGCTTATTCATACACAAATGGTGCCAAAATAACCTGGAGCGATGCAAGTGACGTAGCAGAAAAATATTACGTTTACAGAAAAACTTCATCAGGTTGGAAAAAAATCGGCACAACAACTAAGAAATATTATACCGATAAAACTGCCGTTTCAGGTAAAGCTTATACCTATATGGTCAAAGCCGTTTCAAAGAATAACAGCGGTGCATATAATTCAAAGGGCATAAAGGTTAACTACCTTGCAATGCCCAAATTAGGAACAGTTACTTTTGATTCGAAAAATTATGCAAAGGTTACCTGGTCAACAGTTAAAGGTGCATCTGCTTATAAGGTTTTCAGAAAAATCAATTCTGCAGATGAATGGAAAGAAATTGCAACCGTAAAAGGTAGCACAAAAAAATCCTATCTCGATAAAGTTACAAAAAAATCAGGCTACACATATCAATACACCATAAGAGCAATTGATGATGGTGCAACAAGCTATTACAATAAAACAGGTATTAAAAAAATGTACCTTTCACAGCCTTCTGCAAAGCTTGGCAATATTATGTCAGAAGAAGGACTTGTAAATGTTAAATTAACATGGAAAACCATAAAAGGTGCGGAAGGCTATAATATTTACAGACGCGCACCCGGTGAAAGCGATTTTAAGTGCATTGCAGAAAATGTAACAACCACAACCTATTACGATACAATGGTTGAAAACAATGTTAAATATCGTTATGCAGTAAGAGCGGTTAACGGCTCTGCAATAAGCAGATACAGCTCAGTTTACATTATTGCTCTCAACAGACCTGTTATGGAAAGCGTTGAGGTTACAGATAGCGGTGCTGCTCTCGGATGGACTGCAGTTGAAGGTGCAGATACCTACTATGTTTACAGAAAAGCTGTGGGTGGAGATTGGAGCGTAATCGGTTCATATTCGCTCAATTCCTTTGTTGATACCTCCGAAGAGGCTAAAGTGACTCCTTTCTGTTACACAGTTGTTGCAGAGGCGGAAGGTTATAAGAGTGATTATGACACAGTTGGTATGAAAAACTTTGTTGAAGCAACTGAGTTTACTGCCGAATTCAATCCCGCTACTGAAACAGAGCTTCCCTACATTATGATTAACTGGACTCTTGATGAGGGTGTTGAAAGCGTTGAGCTTTTCAAGAGCATCGGTGATGATAAGGTTTCTTTAGGTGAATTTACTACTACACAGTATCCAGATTTTGATATCGCTGTTGGCACAGAATATACTTATACAATTAAGGTTAATAAAGCAGGTAAGGTTTCAACAGAAAAAACTGCAAGTGCTAAATTCCCCCATGCACCTCTTGCTGAAGTTGAATTTGATGTTGCCGGCACATATAGTGATGATGGTTCTTTCATTACTGTAAGCTTTACTCCTGTTGAATTTGCAGAAAGCTATGAGATTTACAGAAAAACCTCTGCAGAGGCTGAATGGAGCAAGGTTGAAGCAATTAAAGCATCTGATATAACAGAAGAAACAGCTTCTTACATTGATTATGATATTGACGCAGAGGTTACTTATTACTACACAGTTAAGGCCGTTGCTTCTGATAGAGACAGCCTTTATAACGAGCAGGGCAAAACTGCAATTGTGCTCACTCCCGTTGAAGCCGCTGCAGGAATAGTTGCCAAAGCAGTTGTTGAGGGTGATAAAACTGTTGCAGTAATTACTTGGGAAAATGTTAAGAATGCTCAGTATTATCAGGTTTTAAGAAAAACTGCAGATACAGATTGGCAGTTTATAGGCGCAGTTTTTTTAGGTGACGATTTAAGGTTCTGCGATGATAAGATTGAGCAAGGGGTTCAATATACCTACACAATTCTTACTCAGGCGGCAGGCAGAGGCGAGGCCATAAATGAAATCGGTGCAGATTTCTGTTGGGAGCTTCCTGAGGAGCCTACAGACCCTGAGGAGCCCACAGTTCCTGAGGAGCCCACAGACCCTGAGGTGCCTACAGACCCTGAGGTGCCTACAGACCCTGAGGTGCCTACAGACCCTGAGGAGCCCACAGACCCTGAGGAGCCCACAGACCCTGAGGAGCCCACAGACCCTGAGGAACCCACAGACCCCGAGGAGCCCACAGACCCTGAGGAGCCTAAAGACCCTGAGGTGCCCACAGACCCTGAGGTGCCTACAGACCCTGAGGTGCCCACAGACCCTGAGGAACCTAAAGATCCTGAAATAGTGGAATAAAACCTATAACCCCAACGAGAAATATTTTCTCGTCGGGGTTATTTATATTTGACAACAGCAATTAGTTTTGGTAAACTATAATAAAGTCTAACGAATTAGAGGTGTACAGGTATGGCGATGTCCGAAAAAATGAAAAAGCGCTTGAAAAAAGAGCTTATAGAGGGTGTTATTGCTATAATTATACTTATATGTGTTCATTGTGGTTGTCAGGCTTATATAGATAAACAAGTGGAAGAGTGGAACGCAATTGAATATGTGGGTATTTCAAATAAGGTTACCTATAATGATGAGGTCTATTTTAAAACTATAGAAGAAATAGCCGACTATGAGAATACACAAAATTATTATAGCAGCGAAATTTATTATAACGCGTTGAACTCTCAGGAAAAATTTGTTTATGATACATATAAGTATGCCTATGAAAATAACATAACTCACTTGTTTTTTCAGGAGTCTTTAATTGATGAATGTAATTATTCGTTAACTGAAATTCTTGAAATGTTTGCGTTGGATTCTCCCGTTATGGAGCAAAATCTTGTTAGCGGAGAAGATGAGTGCAGCTATACAATCGATAATAAGTTTTTATTCAGATATGTTGAAAGGGAGCTGAAGGGCTCTTATATAAATATAGATATTTTCACAAAAGAAAAAACTGAGAAAAGGCAGAAAGCCATAAAACAAGCTAAAAAAATCAAGTTCGATTTTACGGAAGATATGACCGAATTTGATAAAGCTAAAGCTATTTATACATATATGGGTGAAAATGTAGAATATGTAAATGATGATAGCAAAGATAAAGTCAAGGTGATTATGAAAACTCATTATCTTTATGATGCCATTTGCAAAAAGAAAACAAATTGCGATGGCTTTGCTAATGCATTTTCGCTTCTTTGTAGCCTGAATGGAATTAAGAATTTTGAAAAAACTGATGATCCGCCCAAGGATGAAATAGGTCATACATGGAACACTGTTTTATTGGATGGCACTTGGTATAATGTTGATGCAACAGCATCTGACGAGGTTCTGGCAGAGGATTGGACAAAGGATTTATATAGCGGATTTGCATATTCAGATAAATTGCAAACCCGAAAGCATCTTTTTCCTGAGTTTGCACCTGACTGTAAGGATGATACAATTTTTGTGGGCTGCACTTTAAAAAGCTGTGATGAGGATGGTGCAGTAAGAACTGTTGCCGAGGCGTTCAGAAGCACAGAGGATGATGTTTTTGTTGTTATAATTAAAGGAAAAAAGACAACGAATGAACAAATAAAGGATTTGATGCAGGATGTGGCATATTATCTGCACACAAGCTTTCAAACAAGCACTGTTGACGGCGCAAACAAAAAAATTGTTTATGTAAATAAGTAAAAATAAACAGTACAGTAAATCTAAAAATGGTTTACTGTACTGCTTTTTTATATATTAAATAAATCTTTTGTGTTTTCTGTGGCAATATCAAGCACCGATTGAGTGTCGGTGTTTTTTATTTCTGCCATTTTTTCTGCAATATAGGGAATAAGGCTTGAATCATTTCTTTTTCCCCTCATGGGAACAGGTGCCATATAGGGACAGTCGGTTTCAAGAAGAAGTCTGTCAAGGGGTAACATTTCCGCAACCTCAACGGCTTTTCTTGCATTTTTAAAGGTTAGTGCACCGCCAAAGCCTATATACATTCCTATGTTCAAAATTTCTTTTGCAGTTTCAACACTACCTGAGAAGCAGTGCAAAACGCCTTTTGGTTTATGCTTTTTAAGTATTTCAAGAGTATCACCGTGAGCTTCTCTGTCGTGAACTATTATTGGTAAATTCAGTTCTTTTGCAAGCAGAATCTGATTTTCAAAAACCTCTTTTTGCTTTTCTTTTGTGTCCTGCCTCCAATAATAGTCAAGACCGATTTCACCGATTGCAACGCATTTAGGGTGTTTGGCAATATCTTTTAATATTTCGATATAGTTTTGGGGAAGCTTTTCAACCTCTTCGGGATGAATACCGCAGGCAAAGTAAATGTAATCATATTTCTCCGAAAGCTCTAAAGATGCTTTTGAGCTTTCTAAATCGGCACCGCAGTTTATAACACCGCAAATGCCCGACTCTTTGAGAGAGCCGAGCATATTTTCGCGGTCGTCATTGAACGCTTTATCTGTGTAATGTGCGTGGGAATCAAAAATATTTTTATACATAATCAAAAGTTAAAAGTATTCAGAACATTAAAGCTGATGTCATAATACTGGCATCCGGCATCTGGCATCTGGCATCTAATCAACTTAACTGTGTTCCTGCGGGAAGACCGTCAACGAATGCAACCTTGATATCATCTTCGGTAATTTCGCCTGCGAGAATCATACCGTGGCTTTCAACACCGCAGAGCGTTCTGGGAGCAAGGTTTGCAACAACAATAACCTTTTTGCCCATAAGCTCTTCGGGCTTATACCATTTAGCAATACCTGATGCAACTGTTCTTGGCTCTTTTGTGCCGTCGTTAAGAGTTAATTCAAGAAGCTTTTTAGCTTTCTTAATGGGTTTGCAGTCAATAACCTCGCAAACTCTGAGCTCAACCTTTGCAAAATCATCATACTGAATTTCAGCAAGACCAATGATTTCATTTTCTTCCTCTTCTGCTTCAGGCTGAGGGAGAGAAGCTTCGATTTCAGCAAGAGTTTTTTCTACATCAAGGCGGGAGAAAAGGGGAGTTGCAACGCCTACCTTATCACCTGCTTTAACTGCACCGAATTCTGCGAGAGAATCAAGTGTGTTAACATCTGTGCCGATTTGCTCAAGAATTTTAACGCTTGTTTCGGGCATAAAGGGCTGGAGAAGAACTGCAATAAAGCGGATGCCTTCAATAAGATTATAAAGAACTGTGCCGAGTCGTGCTTTCTTTTCTTCATCCTTAGCAAGTGCCCAGGGCATTGTTTCGTCAATATATTTATTGCAACGCTTTGCAAGGTCGAAAATCTTCGAAAGTGCATCGCTTACCTTGTAGGTATCAAGGAGCTTTGTAACCTCGCCTAAGGTGGAAAGTGCCATTTCTTTAAGCTCGTTGTCAATATCTTCTACTGTATCGGGAGCTTGAATAACACCGTCAAAATACTTGTTATTCATAGCAACTGTACGGTTAACAAGGTTACCTAAGGTGTTTGCAAGGTCGGAATTGAAACGCTCTATGATTGTTTCATAAGTGATTGTTCCGTCCTGTGCATGAGGCATTTCAGAAAGAAGATAGTAACGCACAGCGTCAACACCGAAGCGGTCGCAAAGGTCATCAGCATAAATAACGTTACCACGGGATTTGCTCATTTTGTCGTTACCTGAAAGAAGCCAGGGATGACCAAATACCTGCTTAGGAAGAGGCTCACCAAGTGCCATAAGCATAATGGGCCAATAAATAGTGTGGAAACGAAGAATATCTTTACCGATAATGTGAACATTAGCGGGCCAATATTTTTTATACATTTCGGAATTGTTTTCAGGGTCGTAGCCAAGACCTGTAATATAGTTGAGAAGAGCATCTACCCAAACATAGATAACGTGCTTTTCGTCACCTGGGAAGGGAATGCCCCATTTGAATGTGGAACGTGAAATACATAAATCCTGAAGACCGGGCTTGATAAAGTTATTTATCATTTCTTTTTTACGGCTTTCGGGGTAAATGAAGTTGGGGTTTTCTTCAATATATTCTTCAAGCTGTTTCTGATATTTGCTCATTTTGAAGAAATATGCTTCTTCCTTTTCCTTGCGAACTTCTCTTCCGCAGTCGGGGCATTTGCCGTCAACGAGCTGAGAATCAGTGAAGAAGCTTTCACAGGGAACGCAGTACCAACCCTCATACTCACTCTTGTAAACATCGCCTTTATCAATAAGCTTTTTGAAGATTTTCTGAACGGATTCTTCGTGCTCTTTATCTGTTGTACGAATGAATTTATCATAGGTTGTGTTAAGGCAATCGCAGATATCCTTGATTTCTCCTGCAACCTTGTCAACATATTCTTTAGGGGAAACACCTGCCGCAGCAGCGTATTCCTCGATTTTCTGACCGTGCTCGTCAGTACCTGTCTGGAAGAAAACGTCATAGCCCTGCATTCGTTTAAACCTTGCCAAAGCGTCGGAAAGCACGATTTCATAAGAGTTTCCGATATGGGGCTTTCTTGAGGTGTATGCAATTGCAGTGGTAATGTAATAGGGCTGTTTGCTCATTTTCTTATCTCCTATCTGATTAGATATTCCACCTCTCGAATGGGAGAGGTGGTTTTTGATTTATCATTATAGTATTATTCGCTCTTTAAGTCAAGTTTAACCTTTTCAATGCCTTTTGCATCAATGGTTACTGTTATATCGCCTTTTTTGCCGTTTGTACGAATCCAGAATGCCCTGTCGCCACCGATAAGGGGGAATTCGGAGGGCCCGATGATTTCTGCCGCACCTTTAACAGTAACTTTAATTGCACTGTCTGCGAAAGGTACACGATTTCCGTTCTGGTCTTTTGCAACGATTTCAATTCTTGTTGCATCATAGGTGTCCTCTTCTTTGAGAGTATAGGAATCTGCTTTAACATCAAGGTGAAGCTCTGTAACAGCAGTTCTTACAACTGTTGCAACGCATTCTCCGTTCTTGTAGCCTTCGAAAGCATAGGTAATCTGCTCGTTACCCCAACCGCCGATATATTTTGTTACAATATCAAACATTCTGTTAAAGGGGATTTTGCCCACAACCATTGCGGCACCTGCTTTAACGAATTTTGAGGGAGGCAATTTCCATTGCTTTGTCTGGGCGGCAACAAGAGTATCTGTAAGAAGAGCCGCAGCTTTGGGGTCAAGTCCGTCATCTGTTACCAATGAATCACCGATAAAGTCTGAAGCAATCATTGGGGGATGGGGAAGGTTTTTGAATTTGGAAGAGTCGGGATAAATAGTGCTTGTATATTTGCCGTTTTTATAGAGCTTCACATAATCGCAGTTTGTAAATACCCAGACATCACCGATTGTTCCACCGGGATGCTCACCGATATCCATAGCAGATGTTACCTCAAGGAAAGGCTTATCGTCCTGCTGAGAGCGATAAATTGCCGCACCCATTTTGGGAACACGGAACATATCCGTTACACCATGGTAGCAAATTCTGTCACCGCTGCCAAAGTCTTTGTGTGTGTTATAGTCTGCCATACACCAGCCGATAGCACCGCTGGTTCTCGGGTTACCATAAGCAGAGTTAAGAACTCTTGTGTGGCGAAGAGCGTGTTCTGCTCTGACGCCCTCTTTATCAAAGCTCTTTGTTGGGAACATATGACCGTTATGCTCTGTTACAAGGTAGGGGGCAGTAAGGCTCTTTGTAACAAGAGCAGGGGGGAGAAGATTAATAAAGCTGCCAGAATGAATAAAGTCATTCATTGTATATACATCTTCAAGAAGGTGGCTCATAGGCATATTTCTTACGCCACCTGTCTGACGGGTGTTATCAAGCTCTCTTGCGAGTGCGTTTGTCTGCGAATAGAATTCGTCACAATCAAGACCCTCGTTAACACGAACGCCCCAAAGAATAACGCAGGGGTGGTTTCTGTCGCGAAGAACCATTCTGCGAACATTGTCAAGGCAGATATCTCTCCATTCACCCTCGCCTAAATACTGCCATGAGGGCATTTCGGTGAATACCAAAAGACCGATTTCGTCACAACGGTCAAGGAAATGAACGCTGTCGGGATAGTGAGAGGTTCTTACAAGGTTAACACCTAATTCGTATTTAAGTAAATCCGCATCTGCCTTCTGCACATTTTTAGGCATAGCGTAGCCAACATAGGGGTAGCTCTGATGACGGTTAAGACCGCGGATTTTAATTTTCTTGCCGTTAAGATAGAAGCCGTCTGTTAAGAATTTACATTCTCTGAAACCAAAGCGAACGGAGATTTCGTCTTTGTCGTCAAGCTTCACTTTAAGGGTATAAAGCTTGGGGTTTTCTGTGTCCCAGAGCTCAACATCAGAAACTGCCCATTTAGCATTAATAACTCTTCCGCTGAAATCTGTTTTCTTTTCACCGATAACCTCATCACCGTCAAAAAGGGTAAAGGTAAGCTGTCCCTTTGCACTTTCGGAAAGAGTTACATCAATATCAAGTACCTTTTTAGGCTGAAGAACATTGAGAGTTCTTACAAAGGCATTGTCAATATATGTTTCGCTTACCTCTTCAAGCCATACTTCTCTGTAAATACCGCCATAAACAAGGTAGTCAACAACATTACCGAAGGGCGGAATTTCCTTTCTTTCTGTTGAGTCAAGCTCAACAACAAGCAAATTGCCCTTTGCTTTTACTTTATCTGTAATGTCAAAGGTGAATGCATTGTATGCGCCTTTATATTCACCGATAAATTCATCGTTAAGATAGACCTTTGAATAAACAGCTGCACCTTCAAAATGAAGAATATATCTTTTATCCTTTGCTTTTTTACCGATATCAAAGCTTTTACGATAACAACTAACAAATTGATAGGATTTTTCATCAAAATAGTTTAAAGGTAATTCTTTGTTAGTATGAGGAATATCTACAGTCTGAAATTTGCTGTCGTCAAAAGATACATTTATCATATCTTCTGTGAATTCGGGAGAATATTTCCAACCAAAGTTGAGAGAATGTGCAGTACGCATTTTAACACCCTTTCTTTTTAAGTCCATATATAATTTATTCTATACTATTATAATATATATGTCAATAAATCTGTTTTAGTGTTTTTCACTTTGTTTTCGATTACTGCGTCTAAAAGGTCGTTAAGAGCATTTCCGATTTCCTCGCCTTTAAGACCGCTTTTTTCTAAATCCTTGCCGTTTACTGCAAGCTGAGAAATTGTGCAGCATTCGTTGTTTTCTTCAATTTCTTTTAGCCATTGGAGTGTTTGTGCAGTACCCTCGTTTATATCACGATAGCTTTCGCTTAAAGCACCTCTGTCGCTCTTTTTGATAACAAGAAGAGTACGGATATCTTCGGGAGTTTTTGTTTTTAGGTGCTTTTTAAGTTTAATTTTTGTTTCAGGTGGCTCAAAATCGTGGCAACCCACAAGGAAAGACACTCTGTTTATGGTCTTTTTATCAAATTTAAGGCGAGTGAGGATTTCTTTTGCCATTTCACCGCCCACTGTAGCGTGATTTTTAAATGTGCTGTCGCCTTTTTCGTTTAATTTGTGAGTTGGCACTTTACCTAAATCGTGTAAAAGCATAGTCAATCTTAATATTCTGTCTTGAGGAATTGTGTCAACTGTGTGGCAGATATGCTCCCAGACGTCATAGGCGTGCTTTTTGCCATATTGAGTGAAATTCACAGAAGGAGCTATTTCGGGAATGAATACGGCAAGCACATCGGGGTATTCCATAAGAATATTAAAAGCATTTTTACCGCAAAGAAGCTTAGTTAATTCAACGGTAATTCTTTCAGCGGAAATGTTTTTAAGTAAATCTTTGTTTTTGTGGATTGCCTTTTTAGTTTTTTCTTCAATTTCAAAACCCAGGGTTGCAGAAAAGCGTAAAGCTCTCATAATGCGAAGCCCGTCTTCTTGGAATCGGGTATCCGCATCCCCAACAGTTCTTATTATACTATTATATATATCATCCTGTCCGCCGTATAAATCCACAAGACCGCATTCTTCGTTATAAGCGAGAGCGTTTACCGTAAAATCTCTTCTTGCCAGGTCATCGCCGATTTTGCCTGTAAAGGTAACATTTTCGGGATGGCGGTTATCGTCGTATTCACCATCTATTCTGAATGTTGTTACCTCATAAGGCGTTTTATCAATTATTACAGTAAGTGTTCCGTGCTTAAGCCCTGTATCAACTGTTCTGAAATCCACAAAAAGCTCTCTTGTTTCTTCGGGTAAAGCTGAGGTTGTAATATCCCAATCACCCGGAGTAAGCCCCATAATGCTGTCACGCACGGCTCCCCCAACGCAGTAAGCCTCAAACCCTTCGTTTTTTAACCTTTGGAGTATTATTTTTACATTGTCAGGAATAAGTATAGTCATAGAGAACCTCTTTTAAGTGCAAAATGCAAAGTGCAAAGTGCAAAGTGTCGGGACCTGCGGTCAGCATTATATTATATAGTATATATATTATGGTTAAAATACTCTTTTCTGTCAATAAATAATTACAATTTGAGAATAAATTGGCAAAAAATGGGGCGAAAACGGGGGTAAAAGTTACAGTTTGTAATTTCTGCACTTTTGCCAAAAGAATTGGGAAAATGCTTGTGGTTCTTCCAAATTTCGCCACAAAATGTAGGGGTGTGCACTTTTTTGTGTTCAAAACCTTTGTGAAAAGTCCACAAAAAGCACATTTTAAATTATTTGACTTTTAAAGAAAGTTGGTTATAATACCAAATGCCATCGGATAACTACGGCTTTTTTACCCGTAATCTAAGGCTGAAACGGTGACAATTCAACCTTTTATTGCTGATAAAAACGCCTACAACGGCAGCTTTTCACGGCGGAAATGCCACAAACTTAATTATAAAAACAGAAAAGTTGCTTGTCTAAGGAGATATTTATACCATGACAGTCAGAAAAATAGGCGAAACGTCTGTTCATTCGCCGCTCAAAAGAATTGCTCTTTTGATTTTAGCGGTTGTGTTCTTTGTTTCAGCTA
>SVOP01000114.1 GCA_015066325.1 Oscillospiraceae bacterium | reverse complement strand
TTCCGATCTCGATGACGAAGTTATTCTCATTGATGAAATCGCTTCCGGTAATATGAGAGTTTACAAGGGCGACACAATTGTTGACCCCGTTGAGCTTACAAAATTAATCCTTAATAGATAATCATTTTCTTAAAACCTCTTGCTTCGGCAGGAGGTTTTATTTTTAGTGGCAAGTTGAAAGTGGCAAGTTTCGGGGCGCAAAAAATGCGCCGTAGAAGAATAAGGTTGCCGTTTGTGGTGCCTGCCTTCAAAGGCGGGGGGACCACCTTTTTATTTTTTAGTATTACATTAAAGTTTCAATCGTGGTAACATTAAATAAATTATAATAAAGTTGGTCGGGTGGTGGGTGGTTCTCGATGCGAGCCTCCGAGCATCGTTGAAGCGTAAGCTTCAACGGACATTCCTTCTTATTTTGATATATTCAAACAGAAAAATACGGCAGTTCCACCTTTGGTGGAATGTTACTTCGCAACAAAGAACCTTCCGTCACGAAAAATCAAGATTTTCCGTGCCACCTTCCTTCGAAGGAAGGCTCAAAAAAAACAATAACTTTCTTCTCTTGTATTTTAGATTTTGAAATTTTATAATTTTATGTTAAAATTTTTGTAACAAAAAGTAAAATGCTGTGTCATATTAGTGACCGGTCAAAAAGAAAGGGTGTGAATGGCTTGGACGAAATTGCAATAATTTATCAGAAATATTATAAATTCGTGAAGGGCTATGCATTCACTCTTTGCTTTGACGAAAGCCTTGCGGAAGACATAACTCAGGAAACATTTTTCAAGGCAATAAAATCCTATGAAAAATTCAACCACAAATGCAAGGTGGAAACCTGGCTTTGCCAGATTGCCAAAAACACATTTTTAAACCTTAAACGCCCCAAGCAAACAGAAAACATTGATGATTTTCTTAACCTTGTTTCCGACGATAACATAGAAGAAAGCCTTGTAAAAAAAGATAATGTGAAAAGCATTTTATCTGCTTCAAGGGATTTGGAGTCGCCATACAAAGAGGTTTTTTATATGAAAACTCTCGGTGATTTCTCCTACGAAATAATTGCAGAGGTTTTCGAGAAATCGGAAAGCTGGGCAAGGGTTACATATTACCGCGCAAAGCAAAAAATCATAGAAAGGATGAAAGAAAATGAGTAAAATCAGTTGCGATATTATAAAGGATTTACTACCTCTTTACATAGACGGTGTTTGCTCCTCCGATTCAATTGATGTTATAGAAGAGCATTTAAAGGAATGTCCCCTTTGCGAAGCAGAGCTTCTGAATCTGCAAAACAACACAGATATAAAGCCCTCCATTGATAAAGATATTGATAAGGCAGTTAAAAATGCTAATAAAAAAATCAAAAAGGGTAAGAAAAAGGTTGTTGCAGCAACTCTTTCTATTGTAAGCGTTGTTTTGCTTATTGCGGGCATTATAGGTTATCTGATTATTCCTGTAAAGCTTGCTCAGCAGGATTTTTATAATGATAATCTGGCTGCAGTTTCTGCTGCTTATGAAATTCAATTAAATGATAAAAACAAGCCAAATTTCAAAGGTCAATTCGCTTCATTTTATCTTAACAAAGAGCTTGGCAAATACACACATACAAAAAACAAATCATCCGACGTTCTTAAGTTTGATAACGGCAAATCAATTACCGTAGTAAGCGTACCTATTCAAAAAGAAAATATAAAAACATTTTATGAATCAGAAGGCTACTTCGGCTTCAAGGGTACGCATAGCAGACCTTATTTTATGCCCCTTGTAAAAAAAGGTATTGAAAATATGGGTATTGACCCTGATACCATCTTTGTTAATTACGACCTTTACATTCATATGATAAAAGACAGAGACTATGAAGGCTATCTTCTGCAAAAATCCCCAAAAGAATTTTCAATGTGGTATGCTTATTACGCTCTTTGGGGAACAGTTATGCCAACACATGCCAGCAGCTACCTCACAATAAAAAGCGATGATTTAAAATGCTACGGTTACTGCTCTTTCCACGAAGATTTTGGCACACGTTATTTCATAGAATTCCAAGGTAAAGATGACTTTTTAGAGCATTTCTCAATAATCGCTAACGGCTTTACAAAGGAAGAAATTATTGAAATAGTTGAATCAATTGAGATGAATGAATAAACACTTGACCCCGATGAAATAAAAAACTTCATCGGGGTCAATATTTTTCACAAAAACCAAAATTTATAAGATTGCGTCAGGAACGCAGTTTTAGTGGCGAAGGCGTACAAGAGTACGTCGAGCAAGCTAAAACAAGTTAATGGCGTGATATTATAAATTTTTTAAGTAATTTATGCTCATTTCTGCACATTCGATAGGTGTTTTATTCATTGAGGGATCATCCTGCTCAACAACTACCCATTCTGCGCCTGCTTTTTCGGAAGCAGCGATAATCTTTTTCCAATCCTGAACGCCGTAGCCAACGGGACGGAATTCAAATGTATTTTCAGCCTTTTCAGTTTCTTCCTCTTCAATGCCGATAAGCTTATAAAGAGGTCCGTTGCCCTTCTGACCGGCAAAATCCTTAAGGTGAACGATGGGGGCTCTGCCTGAGTATTTTTCAACATAAGCGCTGGGCTCCTCACCGCCGACATTTACCCAACAGGTATCAATTTCTGTTGCAAGTAAATCTGCAGGAATTGTGTTATAAAGAATATCGAGAGCATATTCGCCATCAATTTTAAGGAACTCAAAATCGTGGTTATGGTAAAGAAGCTGAAGTCCCATTTCCTTTGCAGCAGCACCGATTTTGCCGATACCCTCAACAGTTGATGCCCAACCATCTGTACCGGGACGGCATTCCTCTGTGAGATAAGGAACAACAACATATTTGCAACCCATATCTTTATAATCTTTTAGAACTGCTTCGGGATTTTCAAGCATATCATAATAAGGAACGTGAGCAGAAACGGGAACAATGCCGATTTCATCACAAATAGCCTTAACCTCTACACCGGTTTTGCCGAAAAGACCTGCGAACTCAACGCCCTCATAGCCAAGCTCTTTAACTTTTTTAACTGTGCCGTAAAAATCCTTTTCCATATCGTCACGAACAGAATAAAGCTGAATAGCAATAGGTAATTTCATAGAATCTGAACTCCTTTGTTTTGATATTTACAGCTACTATATTACTCCATATCCCTTTAATTTTCAAGGCTTATAAAATAGTTTTTTACCATTTTATTGACAACTATATACCTTTAGTTGTAAAATGATTTCATCGATTTAGAAATGAGGTATAAAGATGAAATATCTTGTTGTTTTATATGACGGAATGGCTGATTACCCCGTTCCTGCCTTAGACGGCAAAACTCCTATGGAGCTTGCAAAAAAGCCTTTACTTGATAAGCTTGCCCGTTTCGGTAAGGTTGGTACTGTTAAAACTGTTGCCGATGGTCTTAAGCCCGGTAGTGACATTGCAAATATGAGTGTTTTAGGCTACAACCCCAAGGAATGCTACACAGGTCGCTCCCCTCTTGAAGCGGTAAGCATCGGTGTTGATATGAAGGATACGGACATTATTTTCCGCACCAATCTTGTTACACTTTCTGACGAAGAAAACTATGAAGATAAAACAATGGTGGACTACAGCGCAGGTGATATCTCTACTGCTGAAGCAGCAGAAATCATTAAGAGCGTTCAGGAGCATTTCGGCAACGAGAAATTCGCTTTCTACAGTGGTGTTGCTTACAGACATTGCCTTGTCTGGAACAACGGCACACTTGATTTAGGAAAAATGACTCCTCCCCACGATATTTCAGGTAAGGTTATCGGTGAGCATCTTTCAAAGAGCGAAAATGCAAAAGAGCTTATAGCTATGATGAAGGAAAGCTATGATTTCCTTATGGAGCATCCCGTTAACAAAGAAAGAATGGCAAGAGGCGAACGCCCTGCTAACTCAATCTGGCTCTGGGGAGAGGGAACAAAGCCTTCACTTTCCAATTTCAAAGAGAAATACGGCGTTGACGGTTCAATTATTTCCGCAGTTGACCTTCTCAAAGGTATCGCAAAATGTGCAGGTATGGGTTCACCCGATGTAGAGGGTGCAACAGGCTACATAGACACTAATTTTGAAGGCAAGGCAGATTGTGCAATTGAAGAGCTTAAAACAAAGGATTTTGTTTATATTCACATTGAAGCTCCCGATGAATGCGGTCACAGAAACGAGCCTGAAAACAAGGTTAAAGCAATCGAAATGATTGATGAAAGAGTTCTTGCAAGGGTTCTTCCTGAGCTTGATAAATATGATGATTACAAGGTTATGGTTCTCCCCGACCACCCCACACCCATTGTCACAATGACTCACGCAGGTGACGCAGTCCCCTATTTGATTTATCAGAAATCAAAGGCTACTGACAATGGTATTGAATGCTTCACAGAAAGCACTGCAAAAGAAGCAGGTAACTATGTTGAAGTGGGCTACACACTTATGGACAGTTTTATTAACGACTAGGGTGAAATGAGTTATCCGAACCTGCCTAAAAGCAAATCTTTTCAAGTCTTTTCGGCGTTTCGGTCTTGAAAGGCGCCAGCCTATCTTCGCCCTCAACACCAAAAACCCAATAAAAA
>SVOP01000113.1 GCA_015066325.1 Oscillospiraceae bacterium | reverse complement strand
GCTTTTGCAGTTGAAAAGTTTATTGATACTCCTGTTGACAATGATAAGGTTGAACAGATTTTTAAAAATCTCTATAAAGATAAAATGAATATAGCTCTTATTGGTATGCCTGCAAGTGGTAAAACCTCTGTAGGTAAATTGCTTTCTGAAAGGCTTAGTAAAAGCTTTATTGACAGTGATGAAGAGATAGTTAAAACAGAAAACAAAATCATTACCGATATCTTTTCAGAGTTTGGTGAGAGTTATTTCAGAAATGTTGAAAAAAATGTGATTCGTAACATTTCAATGTTGAATTCTCAAATTATTTCAACCGGTGGGGGAGCAGTTTTAAACCCTGAAAATATTGAAAATTTAAAGGGAAATTCAAGAATTTATTTTCTGGACAGACCTTTAGAAATGCTTATAACCACTTCTGACAGACCACTTTCAAGTAACAGAACAGATTTAGAAAAGCGTTATAATGAAAGATATGAGCTTTATAAATCATCAGCAGATGTTATAATTGACGGCTCAGGTACGGTGGAAGAGGTTGCAAAACTTATAGAGGAGGATTTTTATGAATATTCTTGTAATTAACGGGCCGAATCTTAATATGTTAGGCATCAGAGAACCCGATATTTACGGAAAAGAAACATACAATTCTCTTGTGGAAAAAATTGAAAACTATGCTAACGAAAAAAATATCGGTATAAAATGCTATCAGTCAAACCACGAGGGCGATTTGGTTGATGTTATTCAGTTTGCTTACGGTCTTTATGACGGTATTGTTATAAATCCCGGTGCTTACACTCACACAAGCATTGCCATTCTTGATGCACTTAAAGCTGTTAGTATTCCTGCGGTTGAGGTTCACATTTCTGATGTGGATTCCAGGGAAGAGTTCAGAAAAATAAGCTATGTAAGACAAGCTTGTTTTGAAACAATAAGCGGAAAAGGTACTGATGGTTATCTTCTTGCTATTGATGCTTTAATAAAGAAGGCGACAGAATGAATGTAAAAATTTTGCCCTCTGTGGCTTACGGTAAAATAAATGCACCGCCATCTAAAAGCTGTGCCCATCGCTTGCTTATATGCGCCGCTTTAGCGAAAGGTGAAAGCGTTATTAACAATATCGGAACTAATGATGATATCGTTGCAACGATTTCCTGTCTTAAAGAATTAGGTGCGAAAATAAATATCATCGGCAATAAAGCGGTTGTTCGCGGAATTGAAAATTCAGAAAAGAAAGAAGAATTAAAGCTTTTTTGTAATGAAAGCGGAAGCACTTTAAGATTTTTGATACCTTTAAGCCTCGTTTTTTCAGATTTAGTTTATTTTGGTGGTAGTCAAAGACTGTTAGAACGCCCCCAGAGTGTTTATGAAGAGCTTTTCTCTGAAAAGGGTTGTTATCTCAAAAAAGAAGATAATGCTCTTGTAGCAGGCGGTGAGCTTAAAAGCGGTACATATTCACTGCTTGGAGATGTCAGCAGTCAGTTTCTGACAGGTCTTTTATTCACTTTGCCTCTGTTAGATGGTGATAGTGAAATTGTTCTTACAACACCTTTGCAAAGTGCACCTTATGTTGATATAACAATTGACGTTTTATCAGAGTTTGGTGTAAGAATTGAAAAAGGAAACAATAAATTTTACATTAAAGGCAATCAGAAATATTTGCCCCTAAACCTTGAGGTTGAAGGTGATTGGTCTAATTCCGCTTTTCTTGAAGCATTCAATTTAATCGGCGGAAATGTTGAGGTTCTCGGAATGAACGAGGAAAGCTATCAAGGGGATAAGAGATATAAAGAGTTTTATGAACAAATACAGAATGGTACACCAACCCTTGATATTTCCGATTGTCCCGATTTAGGGCCTGTCCTTATAGCTTGTTCAGCTCTTTGCAACGGAGCAAAGCTTGTAGGAACCAAAAGATTAAAGATTAAAGAAAGTGACCGTGGTGAAGCTATGAAAACGGAGCTTTCGAAATTTGGTGTTGATATTGTTGTTCAAGAGGATGAAATAGTTGTTCCTAAAACAGAAATGAAAATACCTGAAGAAAACCTTAACTGCCATAATGACCACAGAATTGCAATGTCACTTGCGATTTTGTGCAGTAAGGTGGGCGGTACTTTAGAAAACGCCCAATGTGTTAATAAAAGTTACCCCGAGTTCTTTGACGATATCAAAACCCTGGGCATACAAATAGATATCAAAGGAGATAATTAAAATGAGTATGAATTTCAAAAGAAAACTTCCAATCCCAATGGAGATTAAAGAGCAATTTCCTCTTACTGCAAAAATGGCGGAGCAGAAGGATAAAAACGACATTGAAATCAAGAAGGTTTTTACCGGTGAATCCGATAAGCTTATTCTTGTGATTGGTCCTTGCTCAGCGGATTCCAAAGAACCTGTTCTTGATTATATTTCAAGACTTGCAGAGGTTCGTGAAAAAGTTAAGGACAGAGTGGTTATTGTTCCTCGTATTTATACAGGTAAGCCTCGTACAACCGGTGCGGGCTACAAGGGTATGCTTCATCAGCCCGACCCTAATGAAAAGCCTGATATGCTTCATGGTATTATTTCCATTCGTGAATTACATATGTGTGCCCTTCGTGATTATGGATTTTCTTGTGCAGATGAAATGCTTTACCCCGCAAACTTCCGTTATCTTTCTGATTTGCTTTCTTATGTTGCTATCGGTGCCCGTTCAGTTGAAAATCAGGAGCATAGACTTGCTTCAAGCGGTTTTGATATTCCTGTTGGTATGAAAAACCCCACAGGTGGAGATATTTCCGTTATGATGAATGCCATTACAGCCGCACAGAGCAGTCACACCTTCCTTTACAGAGGATGGGAGGTTGAAAGCGATGGCAACCCTTATGCACATGCTATTATGAGAGGCTTTGTTGACAGAGACGGTCACAATATTTCTAACTATCACTATGAAGATTTACTGAAGCTCAGCGATGCTTATGCAAAGTCAGGACTTAAAAATCCCTCTTGCATTGTTGATGCTAACCACGCAAACTCAGGTAAAAAGTATCTTGAACAAATTCGTATTACAAAAGATGTTCTTTACAGCAGAGCACATAATGACGATATTAAAAAGCTGGTTAAGGGTATTATGATTGAAAGCTACATAGAAGACGGTGCACAGAAAATCGGTGACGGTATCTACGGAAAATCAATCACTGACCCTTGTCTTGGTTGGGAAAAAACCGAAAGACTTATTTACGATATTGCCGAGCAGGTATAAAAAAGTAGAACTGATACATTTCGGGTGTATCAGTTCTTTTTTTGTGTTTTAAAACTCACAAAACCAATTGTTATTATCAAGTGGTCCGCCCGTCATAAGCTCCGGTGCGGCATTCCTGATATGAGTCAGGGTTCTTATAAGACCACCATTTTTGATATGTAATTTCTTAATTAATCTCAAGGGGAAGGCGAGTGCCTGAGTAAACACAGTATAATAGGCTGAACCTTCCTCGTGCTTGATAAGTGAACCATCAAGAATAGAACAGAATGCACCGAAAATCATATCGGTTACTTTAACATTACCGATTTCTTTTGCCGCCTTTTTATCAATTGCTTTACCGAAAGATATAAAATTCAAAATCCTTGCAGCTTTTTTAACAGTCAGCTTATCGAGCCATTTAAGAACAGGCCTTGCAAATGTCCTTATTTTACTTGCTTTTTCAGCACCTAAACCAATAGCTTCAACAACAGCCAAGAATTTATCTTTTTCGTTAACTGCCGCAGATTTAATTATATCGCTGAAAAGGGCAGTAGCATGATTTTTAAGATAATCATTTGTGTATTCTTTACCCTTATGTGTAAACTTTTGAAGATGTTCTGTTTTGATATCAATGCCATTCTCAAAAACATCACAATAGCAAATGGGGGCAGGGTAACCACTTATTGAACCAACATTGATTTCATAAAAATGGTTGCCTTTTTCGGTTTCAACTCTTCTTATATGCTGCATATGGGAATGACCCGTAAACATAACCGGAAAACCGATATCTGCAAATTTTGTTACCTGCTTTATTCTGTGTTCAACAGAATCCTTGCCGTTTATTGCACGGTCAAATTCAGTTAAAAACAGGTGATGGTGTTGCATACCGAAAACCACATCGCCACGTTTTTTTGCTTCTTCTGTTTGTTCCTTAATCCACCCAAAATGTTCATCTGAATAACCGGAACTTCCGATTCCATCCTGGTCATCATCAAGGCAGAACACGCTGACACCCTCGCAGGGTCTTACAATGTAAGAAACCTTGTCCTGATGAGTGTGAAATTCTGCAATTGCTTCATCAGGGCCGAAATCCTTGTAAAAACCGTGAAGCTCATTAACACCAACAGTTTCAACATCGTGATATATGTTATCACCCTCATATCTTCTCGGGTTGCCGTCACAGCACCAGTCGTGAGTGGCGGTAATAACATAAACGGGCATTACCTTTTTGAACTCATAAAGAATTTCTCTCATTTCCTCATGGGAAACTCTTTCACCGTCATTGGAAAGGTCACCTGCAATAAGGAGAAACTTTGCATCAGAATTCTTAATGTGCTCAAGAGCAGCTAAAACAGTTCCTCGGCTTAATGCTAACATTTTTTGGTCTGAGCCTGCTCTGCGCTCATAAGCCTTACCGCTGTTTCCGAGAGTTTCGGAATAATAATGAGGGTCTGCAATAATTGCAAATTTAGTTAATAAATTACTCATTTAATCACCAAGAAATACGGAATGTTTTTGCGCCTCTTGTATAGGTCATGGGGTCAAGAAGGTTATCTCTGTTTGCTTTCTTTAAGCCTGCTTCAAAAGCATCA
>SVOP01000112.1 GCA_015066325.1 Oscillospiraceae bacterium | reverse complement strand
GGTGGTGGGTGGTACACAGTTACAGAATAAGTAAAAGTATTGGAGACGGGTGCCCGCGTCAGCGGTGGTTGGTCGCCCCGTAAAGATAATCCTTTGTAAAAGTAATGCAACATTTATCCTCCCTAAATCTCCCTCAGGGAATTTAGGGAGGGGGACCGCGTCAGCGGTGGAGGGTCCACTGCCTCTTCACTATTCTCTCTTCACTCTTCACTAAAAAATGCACCCGCAGGTGCATTTTATATCCCAATATTATTCAATATAAACCCATCAACATTTGCCCAATAGGCTTCTTTATCTGCCTGAAGATTTCTTCCGTGAGTGCCGTTTTCGATAATAACCTCTTCCACGCCCTCAGCCTCACAGTTTTCATAAAGCCTTTTACTGATAAGAGGAGGAACAACAGTATCATTTTCAGCGTTTATAAACATTATAGGAAGCTCAATTTCTTCGACTTCTTTTATTGTATCGGCATTTTTTAAAGAAACCCCCACTTTATTTTCTGAAAAAGCACAAGCAAGCCCACTAACAAGATGAGAAGAAAAAGGTGTTTCATTTTTTACATATTCCTTAACAAGTTCTTCTGCTGAAATATAGCAACTATCGGAAATAATCAATCTTACATTTTCGGGTAAATTTTCAGAAGCAGCAAGAGTTACCGCATTCGCACCGAGAGATACACCAAAAAGAGCAATTCTTGCCTTTGAATCTTTTTTTATTATATTTTTCACCCAATCAACAATATCGGCGTAATCGCCCCATCCCATTGAAATATTTTTATAAGGGCTTTCACCGTGCCCTCTCATATAAGGTAAAACAATATTAAATCCCAAATCGTAGAAATGCTTAGCATATTCTTCCATTGAATAAGGACTTCCGCCATATTGATGACAAATAATAACATAGCTATGGGAAATATGCTCGTTTTTAATCTCCAATGCAGTTAATGTTTTCTCTTCTGAATTATTAATCTTAACTGTTTCGCTTTTTTCTGAAATCCATTCCGATGAAGCATTTAATTGTTCACCGTAAGAATATTCTTCAAAGCTTTTCCAACCATCTTTTTTGAATATGGCAAAAGAGAAAAATGCAGATGCACACACATTCACAAGAACAAACAACACCACAACTACGGCAATAATTGATAATAACGCTTTCTTTTTAGATTTAAAAATTTTTTTCATTTTCACACCTTCTTAACACGCAAACAATATTACCATAAAACACACATTAAAATCAACTTGTTGACATAAATTATTATTTGATATATAATTCATTCCCCGATAAAAATTTTGGAGTTGTATTGATGAATATAATTGAAATTATTCTTCTTGCAATAAGTCTTTCAATGGATGCCTTTGCAGTGGCTCTTTGTAAAGGTCTTGCACTAAAAAAAATCGACCTGAAAAGCTGTGCAATTGTAGGCTTATGGTTTGGTGCTTTTCAGGGCTTAATGCCGTTACTCGGTTATTTATTAGGAAGCACCTTTGCGGATAAAATCAACTCAATCGACCATTGGATTGCTTTTGTGCTTCTTGCCCTTATCGGTGGCAATATGATTAAAGAATCCTTCGATAAAGACGAAGAGAATGTCAATTGCTCATTAGGTGCAAAAGCAATGCTTGTTATGGCAATTGCCACAAGCATAGATGCCCTTGCAGTAGGCGTAAGCTTTGCATTCACAGACTTTGAGCCTGATTGGTTTGTTTATATAGCATTTACCCTTATCGGAATAATCACATTCTCGCTTTCCTCAATCGGTGTAAAAATCGGTAACATTTTCGGAACAAAATATAAATCAAAAGCCGAATTTGCAGGTGGATTGATTCTTATCCTTTTAGGTCTTAAAATTCTTCTTGAGGGACTTGGAGTAATTAAATAAAACAAAAACCAAAACCTTTCTTTCAGTTTAAAACTGAAAGAAAGGTTTATTTTTTAGCCCTTAATTTTCTTTAAGTCACGGTAGTTAATTAATTCAATACCGCAAGCCTTGATATGCTGAAGTGTTTGTGGGTCAGAGAACAATTTATGCTCCCACACTCTTCTGAACCAAACGCCTGTGATTGCCTTAAGGTCATCACACTCAAGAGCGGGATGGATATAAGTTTCCGTTACACCGTTGGGGAAGCTTCTGTAAAGCTCATAAATATATTCTTTAAAATTCTCATAGCTATCATTCTGAGGACCATTCCATTCACCCGGAATAAGATAATCAGGCATTGCAACACCCAAGCTTTTTGCATAACCCAAAACCTGATTAAAAACACCTTCTATAACGCTAACATCAATCTTAACATCAAGGGTTTCGTTTTTAAACATTTCAGGCACGAATGTACCGGGGAAACGGAAGGGAAGACCATATTCGCCTGCAAGCTCAAGAGTTTTTGTAAGCACTTCAAATCTGCCTGTTTCGATTCCATAGAGAGAGCCCATATGATTATCAAGGTGTGAGGGCTCAACACCAAAGGATTTAAAGCGCTCAATCTGTGCTCTGATTTCGCCTTCAACCTCATCGATATTGCAATTCTTCTCAAAATCACCCGACTCATAATACATAAAATCTTCTGAATCTCTTAAGGACTCAGTGTTGTTATGAGCAATGGGCCCCCATCTGTAGTTACCCCATTCGCTTGTAAATGTAAGGTGAACACCAACTGCATATTCAGGGTGAGCCGCTGCCCATTTACCTGCTTCCTTTGCCCAGGGGCAAGGAGTCATAATTGTGGAAGATGTTATACCACCCTTTTGGAACAAATCCATAACTGCCATATTGGAGGAATGGTTCATTCCGAAATCATCTGCATTGATAATCAAATATTTATCCATTTTCTTCTCTCCTTATAAATAGGGTTAATTGTCTTTACGCTCTGCCTCTTCAAATAAATCCGAAAGGCTTTTTATTTCAGTTTTTTCTTTACTTCCCTCTTTATCGGCTTCTGTTTCTTTAGCTTCTGTATTATCTGCAGAAGCATTTTTCAACGCATTAATATTCTTCTTTTTAAAAACGAAAAGAAGAATAATTCCGCCGATTGCCATTACCCAGATTATTATGAGAATAACTATAAGGAGTATAACCGTACTGATGTTACTCTCTTTTTCCACGCTGTCAACCCCGGTTGAAACAGCTTCACCTGTTGTGGCTTCTGATGAAACCTCAATAGCACTGACATCGTCACCGAGAATTGATTGATAATAAAGCACCTCTGCCGCTTTTATTACATCCTCGTTAATATTTCCGTCAACAGTCAGTTTATTTTCATGCTGAAGCTTTTTAACAACCGCAACAGTTGCTTCATCGAGAACACCTGTTATTCCGTTATCATTCAATCCGTAATGTGTATAAATAAAAATCCATTGAAGCCATTTGATTGTTTCATCCTCATCCCCTGCAGAAAATGTAGAAGTAGGCTTTGTGTATGGATTAGATGTTGATGCATAGTCAACAGTTTCACCGGCAACACTGCTTTCAACAGAGGTTGAAGGAGCTTGTGTTTCAGAAGGTGTCTGAGTTGCCGCAGGAACAGGAATAATCAGACCAATATCCGCAGAAGTTGTGGAAGGTGCAGTGGTTTTAACAACAGTACCTGAGCCACCTCCGCCAAATATGCCACCCAAAGCATCGCCCAGACCACCTGCCAGACCACCAAGAGCGTCACCAACGCCACCGAGAGAATCACCGATTCCACCGAGAGAATCACCAAGACCACCGGATGAACCTGAGCCGATACCGCCTAATATATCACCGATATCACCTGACGAACCCGAGCCGATTCCTCCGAGAATATCACTGACACCGCCTAAAACGTTGCTTGTTGTATCTTCGGTTTTAGGTGCATAATAGTTTTTAATGATGGCAGTTGTTGTATCAGTTTCAAATGTATTGGTTACACCAAATACTGCAACACAAATTGATAAAACAAGCATAACACTGCATAATGCCGTAACTCTTTTCTTCATTGATATACTTCCTTAAATTCTTTTTTAACTAATGCATTATATCACAAAGGAAAACGTCTTTGCAATAGAGGGTTATAACATTCCTCATTTGCAACAGTTTTACATCGCACTTTTTATACACATACCACAAACCAAATTCCCGAAAAAGTCACGATAGAAAAAGAACTTCAACTTTTTTGGGTTGAAGTTCTTTAAATGTTCAGTTTGTGTTTTAAGCTTCAAGATTAAGAATCTTTTCAGGATTCTGGAAAAATTCTTCCATTTTTGAAAGGAACGGTCTTACCTCGCCAAAATCAAGGGCTCTGTGGTCAAAGCAGATGTTAAGAGGAAGGATTGTTTTGATTTCAACTTTTTCGTTACCATCTTCATCCTTAACAACAACAGGTCTTCTCTGCATTGAGCCGATGCAAATAACGCAAACCTGAGGAGGAATAACCATAAGCATTGCACATTCACCTGAAAGACCTCTTGTATCTGCACCAATGTTAGAAACAGTAATTGTTCCTTGCTTAAGGTCTTTATATGTAATTCTTTCTGTTTCGGAAATTGCCTCGTAAGCCTTTTTCTCCGCACCCTTAAGAAGATGGATTTTGTGGTTTTTATTTGTGTTTGCACCGTAAAGTCTTTTGATAGCCTTAAGAATATGTCCTTTCTTAAGCTTCTCAACAGTATCATTAAAGGATACAGAATACAATGCTTCTGTAAGATTTGTTTTTTCAAGTCTGCGGTTAATGTCTGCCTGATATTCTGCAATTTCCTTAAGAGTTTTATTGCCCATATCCTTCATTGTAATGGTCATCATTTCACCGCTGGGAAGAATCCACGGAACAGAAATATCGATATTATCAAAAA
>SVOP01000111.1 GCA_015066325.1 Oscillospiraceae bacterium | reverse complement strand
AGCAAAAGCTATACTGTTTTTTATTTTGCTTTTAATTGAATTTCTTGGGACTCGAACCCCACTCGCCGAAGGCGAACATAATCGGGTCAGCGAGCAAAATAAAAACTCGAGCATTTCTGCCCGAGTTTTATATCTTTATTCAACCTGTGCGATTACATGCAAGCCTTTGAGAATGAATTTTAAAATCATTTTCATACCGCTGAGGAATTCGTTAACAGAAAGAGTGAAGTTTGCTTTCATATTTTCTGCATTTCTGTTAACTCCGTAGCCATTAATAACACCATCATTATCATCAACGCCATCGTCATTTGCAAAGGACTGAAGAAGGGGAGATGCGACAGCAAGTAAGAAATATTCACCGGGAGAAATGGGACCATAGCCGATACCGAAGAGATAGTTTTCAACTATAACATATTTCTCTGTGCCAACTGTTGCGGAAACAATAGCGGTTGCTGCCTGAGTGAGAACCATATCATCCACCATAGCAAGCTCTGTTTTAAGAATGATTGAAACAAGTCGCATAAGAAGAGTTACATCTCTGCCACACATTGGGTAATTTTCTGAACCTGCATAGTGAGCGGAAACAAGCTCTGTTGCAACATCCCAGCCATCTTTATATTCGCTCTCTGGAATTTCAATGCCGTATTTTCTGCCGAGCTCCTGAGCACTGCCTTCACCGTAAAGCGGCATATTAAGAACATCATTGAGAGCATCAATGGCATCTCTTACAAGGTCATAATAAATATCATCGGGGCTGATTCCGAGCTGTTCATCAAGGAAGCCTCTTTCAAGTCTCCATTCAACACCGTTTTTAAGGAAATTCTTTGCGAAAGCGTTAAGGCCTTTATTCATTTCAGCAAGCTGCTCATCAGAATAATCCGGAATCATTTCCTTAAGAGCATCTGTGTCAATTTTATCAACAGTTCTTGCTTCATAAATTATAGCATCCTCATGCATTTCAACGTATCTGTACTGAAGAGGATACATTGTAAGAGAGGTTGTTGCAAAATCGGAAATTGTGTTACCGGATGTTGAGGTATAGGTGGTGGCATCACTGCAATGCTCGTGACCTGAGAAAACAAGCTTGATGCCTGCATTTGCCCAACGCTCAGCAGTAATGGTGTGGTTCCTGATAATGAAATCGTGGCTGAGAAGTCTCTGCATGGGCATATGGTCAAGAAGATTATGGTGCATCATAAGGATGGGATATCTGCCGTCTTTATAGGCAAGCTCAGCCTGGTCTATAACCCATTGTACTTTATGGTCGTTCATACCATCCTCTGTGGATTTTGAAGGATCGTTACTGTCAAGAGCGATAAGACGGTATTTTTCACCTAAATCTGCTGTATATGAAGCATAGGGTAAATCTTTTGTAAGAGCTTTGTCATAACCAAAATCTGCATAGATTTCCATAAATCTTGCAAGATCAGTATCATCATCCTCGGAAGGATTGCAAATATCGTGGTTTCCGGGAATAACATAAACGGATTTGCCACTCTTTGCTTCAAATTCTCTGAGCTTTTCTGCAACTGCTACATGCTCTGTGTAATCACCTTTGCCATTATCAGCAAGGTCACCGGCAATAAGGACAAATTCGATAGTTTCATCCTCTGCACATTGGTTTAAGAATTCATCAATGATTAAACCGCTTTCATTTTCCATAGCAGCACGGCGATTTGCATAGCCGTAAATGGGGTCTTCTGAGAACCATTCAAGCTCTTCATCAGGAAAATTGAAATGCAAGTCAGAAGCAACTGCATAGGAAATAGCAGGACCATCCTCTTCAGCAGCACTTACACTTACAGCACAAAGGGAAAGCACAAGGGATAAGGTCAAAAGAATTGCAACAAATTTTTTCATAAAATTCCCACCTATAATTTATATATAGTAAAATATTAACATTACGTGAAGAAGATGTCAAATAAAATTTATTCAGACACATAAAAAATTAAGAAAAGATTAAGATTTAATTGGTGTTATTGACAGTCGGAATTGGCGATGATAGATTAAAAATTGAGGTGAAAAAATATGCAAAAATATCGTAATGGTTCCTGTTTATTGATGAGTTTGATATTGGCATTTTCTTTAGTTTTAACAGCATTTGCAAATTCTTCGTGGGTATGGCTCACGGATGCTCGACCTTTTTATATTTTACCCGTAGCAGTGTTATTAACAATCGGCATTGAAACCTTGATGATTTCCAAACAAATAGAAGAGGGGAGAATTTTTAAGATTATATTTTTTGTTTTGTTTGCGAATCTTATTTCGTTTTTGATACCGTATTTACTTGAATATAATCAGGCAAAAATGATTGTAGACACCTTTGAACAGTATCTCAATAAAGGACCTACATATATGATAGGATTTTTTTATCTGCTTCTTACTCTTATCAGTGAGGTTCCTATAGTTTATAACGCACTTAAGAAAAATGCGAAAGACACAAGTAAGTTGTTTAAAATTGTGGCGATTTCAAATATTATTACAACTATTGCAGTTGCAGTTTTAGAAAGAGTGTTTTGTCGTGGTCGTTGGTGAAAAACATCAACACCAAAACATAAAATATGAATATTTTATTAGATGTGCACAAAAGTTGTTGACAATCAACTGACAATGTGGTATTGTTTAAGTGAAAGGAGAACGGTTTAAATCAATGGATTTAATCAGTTCTCTTTTTTAGTTCTCTCAGGAAAGGGTGTTATTATGAACATTACTATCGTTGGACGCAAATGTACCCCTCGTGAAGATTTCCGTGCAAGAGCTGAAAAACGCCTTTCAAAAGTTGAAAAGCTTTTCGGCGAAGAGGCTAACGCCAAAGTAACGGCAACAGTTGAGAAAAACTGCCACATTGTTGAAATCACCGTTACAAAAGGCGGTATGATTTACAGAGCGGAAGAGCGAGCAGATAATATGGTTGATGCCCTTGACGAGTGTGTTGATTCTCTTATAAGGCAAATAAGGAAAAACAAAACCCGTCTTGACAAAAAGCTTCATTCTGCAGTGCTTGATGATTTTATGATTGATGTGGAAGAGGAAATAGAGTTCGATGTTATAAGAGAGAAAAGTATTGCCCTCAAGCCTCAGAGCGTTGAAGAAGCCATTCTTCAGATGAATCTTTTAGGACATCAGTTCTATATGTTCCTTAATGCAGATACCGACCAAATTAATGTGGTTTATAAGAGAAATGCTAATGGATATGGTTTAATTTCTCCCGATGCTGAATAAGCTTCAGATACAACACCTCACCGATAAAATCGAGATTTTATCGGTGAGGTGTTAATTTTGAACAAAAATATTTAGATTTTATTGTTAATTTCGTCTTTGTGTTCATTGTAATTAAAATGAAAATATTATAATATATAAGTGTGGTAAAGTAATATAAGTTGCCACATAGGTTTTTCTCGGTTTAATATTTTATTTTTATAAAGGAGTTTTTACAATGAGCAGAGTTTATAATTTTTCTGCAGGTCCCTCCATGCTTCCCGAGGAAGTATTAAAAAAAGCAGCGGCTGAAATGCTTGACTATGAAGGTAGCGGTCAGTCTGTTGCAGAAATGTCACACCGTTCAAAAGAATTTGAAACAATTATCAAGGATGCTGAAGCACTTCTTCGTGAGCTTATGAATATTCCTGATAATTACAAGGTTCTTTTCCTTCAGGGTGGTGCATCAACACAGTTTGCCGCAATTCCTATGAACTTTATGAACGGTTCAGGTAAGGCAGATTTCATTATCACAGGTCAGTGGGCAAAGAAGGCATATTCTGAAGCACAGAAATACGGCGATTGTAAGGTTGTTGCTTCTTCTGCAGATAAAACCTTCTCTTACATTCCTAAAACAACTAAAGAAGATTTCCGTCAGGATGCAGACTATGCTTATGTTTGCCTTAACAATACTATCTACGGAACAATTTTCAAAGAAATTCCCGATACAGGCGATGTAACTCTTATTGCAGATATTTCAAGCTGCTTCCTTTCAGAGCCTCTTGATGTTACAAAATTCGGTATGGTTTACGGTGGCGCACAGAAGAACGTTGCTCCCTCGGGTCTTACAATTGCAATTATCCGTGAGGACTTGCTCGGTAACGCTCGTGATTACTGCCCCACAATGCTTGACTATAAGGTTCACGCTGACAACGGCTCTCTTTACAACACACCTCCTTGCTACACAATTTACATCTGTAAGCTTGTTCTTGAGTGGATTAAATCTCTCGGTGGTCTTGAAGCAATGGCAGAAAGAAACCGCAAGAAAGCAGAAATTCTTTATAATTTCCTTGATAACAGCAAAATGTTCAAGGGTACTGTTGTTCCTGAAGATCGTTCGCTTATGAACGTTCCTTTCGTTACAGACAGCGAAGAGCTTAACGCAAAATTCATTAAAGAAGCAAAGGATGCTGGTTTTGTTAACCTTAAGGGTCACAGAACTGTTGGCGGTATGAGAGCTTCTATTTACAATGCTATGCCCATCGAAGGCGTTGAAAAGCTCGTTGAATTTATGACAAAATTCGAAAAAGAAAACTCCTGAAAGGTTGATTAAAATGTACGATATTCTTACATTAAATAAAATTTCTCAAATCGGTCTTAAAGAGCTTGACAGCAAATATGCAATTTCCGATTGCTGCGAAAATCCCGACGGTATTATTGTTCGTTCTGCTGCTATGCACGATTTCGCTTTCAGCGATAAAACTGTTGCAGTTGCTCGTGCAGGTGCAGGTGTTAACAACATTCCCGTTGAGGATTGCACAAAGAAGGGTATTGTTGTTTTCAATACTCCCGGTGCTAACGCAAACGCAGTTAAAGAGCTTGTAGTTGCAGGTCTTATGCTCACATCCCGTAGAGTTGCAG
>SVOP01000110.1 GCA_015066325.1 Oscillospiraceae bacterium | reverse complement strand
AAATATGCAAAGGAGTCGTTTGAAAAAAGTGATGAAAAACTTAAACAATGGTTAGCATCAAAATCCAAAGTGAAAAAGAAAATTGAACGAATCCAAGCACAGTTACGCCTACGAAAAGAAGACCAACAAGCAATACTCTTGGAAAGAATCCGTGACAGAGAACACGCTGATGTTTACACAGATATGCTCACAACCTGCGAAAGTGATATCGAAAGGCTTGAAGCAAGGCTCAAGGAACTTCAGGAAATTGATGAAACAGTAAAAAAGAGAAGAGCTGAAATGAAAAACAGTATTGAAATGCTTGAAAACATCATAGAAGATGGTGAAATCTCCGATTCCAATCTGCGAATGTTAGTTGATACCATAACAATTTATGAAAATGAGGATGGCTTAAAAATAAGCGTAAAGTTCAACGGTGACTTCCCATACCACGAAGACTATTATGACGAAAACGGACAGTTGGTAGAAAAACTTCAGGAAGCTTGGTGGTTTGATTGGGAATGCGATGATGATTGGTTAGACTATCGTCTTGAGAAAGATTTGGAATCTGAAGAATAATTATCGAATTGTAAGGATGCTGTATTACCGATTGGCAGGTGCATAACTTTAGGTTGTGCACCTGGTTTTCTGTTGTGAATGCTTTTCCTTTGATAATAAAAAATGCCCAAAGCCTTGATACATAAGGCTTTGAGCGATGGTGCGGGTGACAGGACTTGAACCTGCACAGATCACTCCGCTAGATCCTAAGTCTAGTGCGTCTGCCAATTCCGCCACACCCGCGTATTAACTTTTTAGCGTGATTTTCATCACTATTTTATCACTGATTTTGGCACATTTCAAGCCCTTGCACTTAGAGTATGTTACCTAAATCTGGCGCGTCTGCCAATTCCGCCACACCCGCATATTAATAACGCTTGAAATTGTATCACACCCTAAATGAAAATGCAAGTGCATAGTTAAAACTAAGGTAAAGGTTTTTGTTTTTGTATAAATTTTAAAATTTTTATGTGTTACCAAAATATATTTGACAAATTTTTACAAAAAAGTTTCGTTTAAGTTCTCATTTTTTCTTGACTAATGGTAGTTAATTTATTATAATATACGAGATGATGTGTTATTTTAATGAATAATGCACTATCCGTGTGATATGATAATCGTTTTGTTATTTATATTTTTATATATTTTTCTTAATAGATATTCTGAAAATTACATAGATTTTCGCTTTTTGTGTATTATTCTTGCATATTTATTAGTTGCTTTTATATTTTTCAATATAGATATGGCCCGCACGAATGTGAATTCCTGCGACAAAACTTTTATTATAGGCGATAATTGGTTTTTTATTTCTTTTATCGCAATTTCGGTGACGGAAGGTGCTTTTGCATTTTCGTCGCTTTTTGTTTTATTTTAATTTATTTATGAAAGGAGCCCGATAAAATGAATCTCGGATTAGCAATCGGCCTTATTGTTGCCGCAGCCGTAATTTTCGGCGTTGTGGGATTTGTTGTCGGCGGTGCTCACCGCAAAAAGGTTGCGGAAGCTGCCATTGGCTCTGCTACAGAAGAAGCCGCTCGAATTGTTAATAATGCAATGACAGAGGCTGAGCAGAAAAAGAAAGAAACAATTCTTGAAGCCAAAGATGAAATTCACAAATTAAGATCTGAAACTGAACAGGATTTGCGTGAAAGAAGAGCAGAGGTTCAGCGTCAGGAAAGAAGACTTATTCAGAAGGAAGAAAGTCTTGACAAGAAAATTGAAAATCAGGAAAAGAAAGAGGAAGCTTTAGCTCAGAAGGTTAAAGATTTAGAGGCTAAAGAGGCAGAGGTTGAATCTCTTAAAAAGAGTCAGCTTGAAATCCTCGAAAGAATTTCCGGCTACACCAAAGAGCAGGCTAAAGAGGTTATTCTCAAAACTCTTGAAGAACAGCTTACTCACGAAAAAGCAGCTAAAATTTTCGACTATGAGCAGCAGCTTAAAGACGATATGGATACTCTTGCAGGGGAAATTATTTCAGGTGCAATTCAGCGTTGTGCAGCTGACCATGCTGCAGAGGCAACAGTTTCTGTTGTTACAATCCCCAACGACGAAATGAAGGGTCGTATTATCGGCCGTGAGGGTAGAAATATCCGTACTATTGAAACAATTACAGGTGTTGATCTTATTATTGACGATACTCCCGAAGCAATTACTGTTTCCTGCTTTGAGCCTGTAAGACGTGAAATTGCAAGACTTACTCTTGAAAAACTTGTTTCTGATGGCAGAATTCATCCTGCTCGCGTTGAGGAAATGTACGAAAAATCTAAACGCGAGGTTGAACAAACTATCAAGCAGACAGGTGAAAAAGCTGTTATTGACGCAGGCGTAAATGGCCTTCACGGCGAGCTTGTTAAGCTTCTTGGTAAGCTAAAATATCGTACAAGTTATGGTCAGAATGTTCTTAATCACTCTCTTGAGGTTTCTTACCTTGCAGGTCTTATGGCGGCGGAGCTTGGGGCAGATGTTAAGCTTGCAAAGCGTGCAGGTCTTCTCCACGATATAGGTAAAGCTCTCGACCACGAAAAAGAGGGTACTCACATTGAGCTTGGTGTTGAGGTTGCTAAAAAGAACAGAGAAAACGAACAGGTTATTCACGCTATTCAGGCTCACCACGGTGATGTTGAAGCAAAAACTGTTATTGCTTGTCTTGTTCAGGCGGCTGATGCTATTTCTGCTGCGCGTCCCGGTGCAAGACGCGAAAACATTGAATCATATATTCAGCGTTTGCAGAAGCTCGAGGAAATTACAAACTCCTTCCCCGGTGTTGATAATTCATTTGCTATTCAGGCAGGTCGTGAGGTTCGCATTATGGTTAAGCCCGATGCAGTTACTGATGACCAGATGGTTCTTCTTGCAAGAGATATTGTTAAGAAAATTGAAAATGAGCTTGAATATCCCGGTCAGATTAAGGTTAACGTAATCAGAGAGAGCAGAGCAATTGAATTTGCTAAATAAATAAAGTTTAAATCGCGAAACCCTTCCGTTATGGTGAGTTTCGCGATTTGTAATCTTTTTTAATTTATATATAGAAACGATGGTAAAGCTATGCGTTTACTCTTTTTAGGTGATGTTGTAGGTCAGGGCGGTTGTGAATTCTTAATGAAAAAGCTTCCTGACTATAAAAGAAAAAATAATATTGATGTTTGTATTGCCAATGGTGAGAATTCTGCTCAGGGTAACGGAGTTACCCCCAAGTCCTGCGATATGGTTTTTTCAAGCGGAGTTGATTTTATAACTCTTGGCAATCACACTTTCAAAAGACCTGAAATAATGGAATATCTTGATGAAAACATTCCGGTTATCCGACCGTATAATTTTCCTGAAGGTGCACCCGGTAAGGGTGTGGGAATAATTGATAAAGGAAGATTTCGTGTTGCGGTCATCAATATGCAGGGGACTGTTTATTCTGAGCCTCTCGGTAATCCTTTTTGGGAAATGGATAAGGCTATGGAAGAAACAGACGGCTGCAAAACAATTATTGTTGATTTCCACGCAGAAGCAACTGCGGAAAAACGGGCGTTGGGCTTTTATCTTGACGGGAAAGTTACTGCCGTTGTCGGAACACACACTCATGTGCAGACTGCAGATGAACAGATTTTACCCAATGGTACTGCGTATATCACGGATTTGGGTATGTGTGGTCCGGTTCAATCGGTTCTTGGCATTGAGCCCGAGCTTACAATAAGGAAATTCAAAAGTAATCTTCCGGTAAGATTTGAAAATGCAAAAGGGGAGTATTCCATAGATGGCTGCCTTATTGATATTGACGAGAAAACCGGTAAAGCATTTTCAATAGAAAGGGTGAATATAAGATGAGGAAACTCATTTCAATACTTCTTATTCTTGCTCTTTTGTTTGCATTTTGCTCTTGTGACGGCAACAATAACGGTGACGAAACTACTACTGATGAGAATTATATTTTGCCGACTCCTGTTGTTACATCAAACATTTCCTTACCTTACACAAGCGCAGCAGGCTTTAACCCATATAAAACTGAAAGCTCTCTTAACAGAGATTTAATACCCGTAATGTATGAAAGCCTTTTTATAGCTACTGATAGCGGTAAAGGAACTGCACAACTTGCTGCAAGTGGTGAAATTGATGGGAAAACCGTTACAGTGAAGCTTTTGCAGGGAATTAAATTCAGTGATGGTGGAGAATTCATTTCTTCTTATGTTAAATCTTCATATGAAAAAGCCAAAAGCAGTGATTTTTACAAGGCCCAGCTTTCAAACATAAGTTCAATTACACTTGTTGATAATTTTACAATAAAATTCACCTTGCAGAGTGCCGACCCAATGGCTTTGAATGCTTTGGATTTCCCTATTACCAAAAGCAATGGTGGTTCTTATATAGGAACAGGAAAATACACTGTAGAAAAAGCAAATGATACTACTTATTTGCAAGTTAACAAAAATCATAGAGAGTATAAGAATACATGGAACGAAAAAATCGGTCTTTATGATATGGCAGGAATCTCCAGTCCGATTTATCCCTTTAAAGCAAACAAAATAAGCGTTTACAAAAACAATTTAAGCACTGAAGAATATATTAATCTTTCTTCTAAAACTGTTTCAGTTGGTCTTAATAATCTGGTTTATGTTGGTGTTAACTCCCAATGGGCAGGCACAGTTACATCAATTGACTGGGTGCGTCAGGCGATTAATATCGGTATTGACAGGAATATAATAGCATCCGCCTCTTTCTTAGGGCAGGGCACAGCTACCGTAACGCCTTTTAAAAACGGTTGCTATGAGTTAGATGGAATGGAGCTTGTCGGCGAAAGCGGTAATCTTGAAAAGGCCATTGATATTCTTGA
>SVOP01000109.1 GCA_015066325.1 Oscillospiraceae bacterium | reverse complement strand
ATTCCTGCACTCACAGCAGTTTCCGAGACCTTTGATACCTGGGTTTACAGAAACGGTATCGCTTCAGGTGCTTTCTCCTCTGCTGCAGCGGTTGGAATATTCCAGTCTGTATTCGGAGCAGGACTTATCCTTCTTACAAATAAGATAAGCAAAAAGCTCGGTTATGAAGGGATATGGTGATAAATATGGCAACAAAAACAAAAATCAGAAATCGTATCAGGCTGAGCACCTCAGAAAAAATCGGAATGACTATTGTTTATATTGCAATAATTCTTCTTTCCGCTTGCTTCCTTGTTCCTTTTCTTTACGTTATCTCAGCTTCCTTTACCAGTGAAGCTGCCCTTGCAAATTACGGTGTAACCCTTATCCCGAAAGAATTTTCATCAGCGGCTTATAAATTCCTTTTCAAATATTCCGAGGATATAATAAGGTCTTCAATAAACACTGTTATTATTGCTGTTTCAACATCGGTTTTAATGATAATTGTTACCTCGATGTTTGCTTATCCTCTTGCGAAAAAAGATTTCCCCGGAAGAACAGCAATTTTAGGATATGTTCTTTTCTCAATGCTGTTCGGCGGAGGTATGGTTCCTACATATATTCTTATGAATGAATACGGCTTTGCTGACTCGTGGCTTTGTATGATATTACCCGGTTGTTTTTCAGCTTGGAATATGATTCTTGTAAGAAACTATTTCTCAGCACTTCCTGCAGAGCTTGAAGAATCCGCCTTTATTGACGGTGCGGGATATATGAAAATTCTTTTCCGTATTATTATCCCCCTCTCCAAGCCTATTCTTGCAACCTTGACACTCTTTGTATTGGTAGGCTCCTGGAACAACTGGTATTCAGCATTACTTTACCTTTCAAATCAGAAAGACCTATGGCCTATAATGATGTTCCTTAAGACAGTTCTGGAGTCAACCAACCCGTCAACAACAATGGGTATGCCCGTTTCGGGTGCGTTCCCTCCCACAGAATGTCTGAAAATGGCGGCAGTTGTTGTTTGTACTGCTCCCATACTCGCTTCTTATCCCTTCTTACAGCGTTATTTTGTAAAAGGTATTATGATTGGTTCGGTAAAAGGTTAATTTTTTAAAATACATAAAAGGAGGTTGGCAAATACACACGTATTGCCAATTTGAAAATGATTATTAACGAGAAAATTTTTTATGACAAGCTTATGGGCTGTTTTACCGGTAAAAACATAGGCGGCACTTTGGGTGCTCTTGAAGAGGGACACCGTCAGAAAAACTTCGCTGACGGCTATGACAAAAGACTTACTCTTCCCATGCCTAATGACGATTTAGATATTCAGCTTCTCTGGCTTATTATGCTTGAAGAAAAAGGAATTAACTTTGACTGCGAGCGTTTAGGTGAATACTGGCAGAGATATATCACTCCCCACTGGGCAGAGTACGGCATTTCAAAAATAAATATGCGTGCCGGAATAAGACCTCCTATGAGCGGAACTGTCAACAATGAAGATTTCAAGCACTCTAACGGTGCTTGGATTCGTTCTGAAATCTGGGCTTGTCTGACTCCCGGTAACCCTGAAATTGCAGCGTCAAATGCTCTTTGCGATGCAGTTATTGACCACGGTAACGGCGAAGGCACTTGGGGCGAGGTATTCCTTGCTGCTCTTCAGAGCCTTGCTTTTGTAAACAGTGATATAGATTCTCTTATTGAAACAGCTCTTACATACATTCCCGAAACAACAGGACTTTACAATGCGATTACCGATGTTGTAACAATGTATAAAAATAAGGCAACTCTTGACGAAGTAAGAGATGCTCTTCTCGAGAAATACCGTGGATACGCTTGGAAGATAGTAGCTCCCGAAGATAAGGCAAAAGGCTTTGCTGACGGTCCTGTGGGATATGACTGTCCTCTCAACGTTGCAATAGTTATTGCAGGTATTCTTTACGGTGAAGGCGATTTTGACAAGACTGTAAAAAGCGCATTCTTCTTTGGCGAGGATACAGACTGTACAGTTGGTACTGCAGGTGCAACCTTCGGTATTATTCACGGTATGAGTAAAATAGACAAGAAATGGAGCGAGCCTATCGGAAACAAGATTTCCGTTGGTACTCTTAATCTTGGCGAACTTGGCGTTTACGGTGACATTCTTCCCCAGACTGTTGACGAATTGGCTGAAAGAATCTACAAGCAGCATATTATAATGTCTACACAATACAGTCTGCCCAATGCCAAGGACGGAATTGATACCTCAAAATATGAAAATGCTCTTGATTTCAAGGCTTCCGATGAATTTATAAACAATGCTAAAAAGAGATTCAGCTCTCAGGATTATCACACAGATTTCTATACTGTTACAGTTGACTATCTTTCTGACGACTGCTACATTGTTGAAAACACACCCAGAAAAATAAACGTTACTGTAATCAGCGAATACAAAACAGGTGATATTATCAACTATCGTTGGTTATTGCCCGACAGAGCTACTGTATCCCCTGCACAGAACGGAAGATTCTTCCTTATGTTCAAGGGTTCAAGAAAGCATTCCGAAAAAACACTTTCTTTTGAATTTACCGTTACAGAGCCTCAGCAGACAGAGCGTTTTGTTCTTGAGCTGACAATTGACGGAAGAACCACTTGTATCTATGTTCCCGTTGTATTCCTTCTGGGAAATAAAGATAATTAATTGAAAAAGGAGAAAAATCATGAAAAGAAAACTTAGTCTATTTCTTGCAGTTATTATGATGTTAAGCTTTATGGTTGCTACTCTTTCATCCTGCGGCGACAAAACCGACGAAACGCTTGACAAAGACACCTACAACATATCCATACTTTTCCCCGGATATGCTCTTGAACAATCCTACGAATATCAAAAACAAGTACAGGATGCCATCAACGAAAAGCTTTACAATGACCTTGGATTTAAAGTAAACGTTGTTTGCAACTCCTATGTTGACCAGTATGAGACAATGCTTGCTCTTGACCTTGCAAACAAAATGAGCTACGACTTTATCCGTACCACCAACGGCACAGCAGCAGGCTATGCAGAAAAAGACATTTTTGTTGATATTAAGCCTCTTATTGACCAATATGCTCCTGATCTTTGGGATCTTATCCCCGAAAATGCTTGGGCTGAGTGTACAATCAACGGCAAGGTTTACGGTATTCCCACCTGTTCCTTCCCCATAAGCTACGGCCTTTGGATCAGAGGCGACTGGCTTAAGAAGCTTAACAAAGAGCTTCCCACAAGCCTTGCAGAGCTTGAAGCACTTTGCGAAGCTATAAAGACCAATAAAGAAATCAACCCCAACGGAAAAGTTATTCCTATGGCAGGTAACAGAGACATTATGGAGTTTGTTTTCCTTGGAATGTTTACAGACCATCCCGGCGACTATGTTGACGAAAACGGCAACGTTCAGCCTAAATATCTTGACCCCGGATACAGAAAGTTTGTTGAAAAGCTTGCTGAGTGGTACAAGAAGGGCTACATTGATGACCTTGTAACAAATGGTGACGAAAATACTATCAACAGCCTTATTTCAAAGGATATGGTAGGTATTCACGTTGCAAACGTATACCAGCTTGAATATTCAACACTTAACTCCTACAACGCACAGAAAAACCTTGATATGAAATGGATTATTCCTTTCAAGGCTGACACTAAGAAATACTACTCCTCCGGCTTCGGAAGCGATATTATCTCCTTCCCTGTAACCGGTAAGAACACAGAAAAAGCTTTCCAATATATGAATTGGTACTACAACAATCAGGAAAACTCTGACCTCGTACTTTACGGCCTTGAGGGCGTAACCTACGAAAGAAGTCAGGACCCTGAAACAGGTAAAGAAAAGCTTTCTGTTCCCGCTGATAAACTTAGCGATACAGTAAAAACCTTTAATGACCTTAAGGGCTTCCACGGTGCTAACGTATTTACAAGGCTTCAGCTTTTATACACTTATAACTCAAGACCTGCTGAGTCTGCAAAGGCATACGACAGCTGTAACACCGACGAAATTCTTAACAACTGTCATCTTGACGTAACAAGATATTTCCAGACTACTCTTCCCGTTGATATCGCAACTAAATCTGCCGATTCAAGAAACGTTCTTTACTCAAGAACTCTTGATATGATTACAGGTAAGGTTGCTTCCACCGATGCTGAGTGGGATAAGCTAAGAAAAGAATGGGAAAATCTCGGCGGTAAACAAGTTTACGAGCACTACACAAAGCTTTACAACGAAAACAAAGCTACTTTAAGCTTTCTTAGCAAATAATTAAACTTTATGCAGGAGTGTTTTGCAGCAGCATTTTAAATTTCAAATATGCTTTTGCACTAAACACTCCTGCTTTTTAATCTTAAAGGGGAATTTATATGGAATTTACAGTAGAGCTTCCCAATCCTAAAAGCAATAAATCCATATGTGCTTCATTTTTTGGCGTATGTCCCGAAAAGGACAGTAATGATAAAGAGCTTATACAAGCTATTGAATACTGCAAGCAAAATGATATTTCTACGCTTTATTTTGAAAAAGGTATATATCACTTTAAAAATAAAAGCTTTATAACATTTGCGGAAATGTCCGACTTTACCTTTGACGGACAAAATTCCGAATTTATCTTCCACGAGCCCGAAATGTTCTTAATAGAAAACTCTCAAAGAGTTTTATTTAAAAACTGTATTATGGACATTGACTGGGATACTATGCGCTATGCAACAGTAGTAAGAATAATAGAAAACGATACTCAAAGCTCTGTAATGACAGTTGAGTTTTTAAACAATGACAGCGAGGATACCGATTTTATAGTAAACTCCTTCAAGCAATTTGACCCTAAATAGATGGCTCCCGGTGCGCCTGACGGAAAGGAAATCTGGGTATATCCCGATTCTCTTCCCAAAAGAATATATAAAGGCAACCACATTTTTGAGCTTCATTATACTCAGGAGGATATGAAGCCAATTAAAAAAG
>SVOP01000013.1 GCA_015066325.1 Oscillospiraceae bacterium | reverse complement strand
AAGGCGAGTATATGTCTGGGGAATATAAGCGGTTTCACTGCTCATAAATTTATAACCCTTTGCTTCAAGGTCGCTTGTAACTGCGCCAAGGTCATTGGGGTCAGTACGGATTTCGAAGATTTCTTCTTCATCTGTGATGAAGTCAAGTGCACCGCATTCAATAGCGTCTTCCATAAGCTTGTCTTCATCAACATCTTCTTTTTCTATGATGATTACACCGTAGTAATCAAACATAAACATAACACAACCGGATGTGCCCATATTTCCGCCGTATTTATCGAAATAGTGGCGAACATCACCTGCAGTACGGTTGCGGTTATCAGTAAGTGCTTTAACAACAACTGCAATACCGTTGGGACCATAGCCCTCGTAGATGATTTCTTCGTAGTTAGCGCCACCTGTTTCACCGGCGGCTTTTTTTATAATTCTTTCGATGTTATCGTTAGGAACATTGTTTGCCTTAGCTTTAGCAATGCAATCCTTGAGTTTTGAGTTACCTGCGGGGTCGGGACCACCTTCGCGAACTGCAACAGCAATTTCACGGCCTATTTTTGTAAAAACCTTAGCTCTTGCTTCATCAATTTTACCTTTTTTTCTCTTAATGGTACTCCATTTGGAATGTCCTGACATTTTATATCCCTCCGATATATAATACAACCTGAATATATTACCACAACACATTTATTTTGTCAATAATTTTAATAAGGGTATATATTTAACAAAAAATAGTCAAAAATACCAAAGATGAGTGATTTTTTTTTGAAAGGGAGCAAACAATAAAAAATGAAAAAAGAGTGGAAAGATTTACCATATTATGATAAAATATCACTTAATTATATCGTTAAACCGAGAAAATGGAGTGGTACTGTGAAATACGACTTACAGAATAAAAAAATATCTGAGGGGGTTGAGCTTTGCACAGTAAGTGCAGAAGGCTTTAAAACTGCTTGTGCATCCCTGAGCTTTGTTATGCCTTTAGGTGAAAAAGCATCTCTTTATGCTCTTGTTCCCAATGTTCTTACCCGTTCCTGCAAGGCTTATCCTGATGTAACAAGCGTTGAAAAGAAGCTGGCTCTTCTTTACGGAGCAGAGGTTATCGTTGATGTGGGAAAATCAGGTGAAAATCAGGTTCTCAAAATTGAGGTTTCCTGCATTGATGACAGATTTTCAATTGACGGCGAAAGCATAACAGATGAGTGCTTAAAGCTTTTGTTTCAGATGATTTTTGAGCCTCGCCTTGAAAACGGCACCTTCTGTTCCGATGATGTTGAAAGTGAAAAAAGGCTTTTGGCAGAACGTCTTATGGCAGAAAACAGCGATAAGAGAACCTATGCAAAAAATCGTTGTAATGAAATAATGTTTGAAAATGAGCTTTATGGAATCCATCGTTACGGCACTATTGAGGATATTGAAAAAATCACACCGGCTTCACTTTTCGAAGCATACAATGAAATTCTCCAAAACAGTAAAATTCTTGTGTGCGTAAGCGGTGGCAATTTCAGTAATGTTGAAAAGCTGTTGGAAGAATATATTTCCGATAAAAGCAGAAATATTGAGCTTAATGAAACTCTTTATGTTGAAGAATGCGAAGATATTAAATATGTGAAAGAACAAGAAGAAGTAAAACAGGGTAAGCTTGTTATGGGCTTCAGAATGGGAATGAAAAGCGAAGATGATAACTATGCTGCCCGTCGTGTTATGGCGGATTTGTTCGGCGGCAGCCCACATTCAAAGCTTTTTACTGTTGTTCGTGAAAAAATGAGCCTTTGCTATTATTGTTCTGCCGTGATGTTTCGTCAGAAGGGTGTTATGCTTGTTCAGAGCGGAATTGAAAGTTATAACGAAGAAAAAGCCAAAAATGCAATTTTGGAACAGCTTGAAGATATTAAAAACGGTAAATTCTCCGATGATGATATTGCATCATCAGTAAAATCTCTTGAAGATGGTTTCAGAAGCGTTTCCGATTCTGCCGAATCTGTTGCAAATTGGTTCACATCTCAGGTTTGCTCCAATGAATTTTTGTATCCGGAGGATTTTATTGAGCAGTTTAAAAATGTTACCCGTGAGGATATTATTGAAGCAGCAAAGGCAGTAACTCTTGATACTGTATTTATGCTTGAAGGAATTGCAGAAGGTGGTGTTGAAGAATGAGCGAGAATGTTGTGAAATATATTGAAAATGAAATTCTCGGAGAGGGTTATTACAGCATAGACCATAAATCAGGCTTGAAAATTCTTGTTTATCCGAAACCCGAATTTACTTCAACCTATGCAGTTTTTGGTACAAAATACGGGTCTATTGACACCCGATTCAAGCGTAGTGACAGAGAAAGCTTTACAGAAATTCCTGCAGGTACTGCACATTTTCTTGAACACAAGCTTTTTGAAAGTGAAGAGCTGGATGCTTTCCAGAGATATGCTAAAACCGGTGCATCTGCAAATGCATATACAAGCTTTGACAGAACCTGTTATCTGTTTGCCTGCACAGGTCACTTCAAGGAAAATTTTGAAATACTTCTTGATTTTGTTAGGCATCCTTATTTTACCGAAGAAACTGTTCAGAAGGAGCAGGGCATAATCGGTCAGGAAATTGATATGTATAAGGACTCTCCCGAGTGGGAATGCCTTTTCAATCTGCTTGAATGTCTGTATCATAAGCACCCTGTCAAAATTGATATTGCAGGAACAAAAGAGTCTATTTCAGAAATTACTGCGGAAATGCTCTTCTCGTGTTATGAAACCTTCTACAACCTTTCCAATATGGCGCTTGCCGTTGCAGGTAAAACAACTGTTGAGGAGGTTCTTGAGGTTGCAGACAGACTTCTTGAAAGCGATGAAAATGTTACTGTTCAGCGTGCCTTTGAAAAAGAAGATGAAAGTATAGTTAAAAACTATGCAGAAAAAAAGCTTCCCGTTGGCACACCTGTTTTCGCTTTGGGCTATAAAGAAAGCTTCTTCAATGAAAGCTGTACTCTGGAAGAGGAAATTGCAATGTCATTGATGCTTGAAATTATAGCAGGGCAGATTTCACCGCTTTATAAGGAGCTTCTTGACGAGGGACTTATTAACGGCAGTTTCAGTACAGAGTTTTTTAACGGTCATAATTATGCTGCTTGTCTTTTTTCGGGTGAGTCTGTAAATCCCTCTGAGGTTGCAAGAAAAATCAATTCCTGCATTAAAGCATTAAAGAAAAACGGCATAACAGAAGAGCAGTTTGAAACAGTTCGTAAAAAGACTTACGGTAAAACTGTCAGAGCCTTTACAGATATTGACACTGTTGCAAACGGACTTGTAGTTTCTCATTTTGAAAATGAAGAGCTTTTTTCCGAATTTGAGGTTATTAAAAATCTTAAGCTATCTTTTGTAAATGAGCTTCTCAAAAAATGCTTCAACGAAGATAAAGCGGCACTTTCAGTGGTTAAAAATTAAATAATAACGGAGAAATCCGTTATACATAGGAGTGATAAAAATGGAATGGTTTGCAGATTTTGCCCGTGTTACATTCGGTGGAATTGATACTGTTTTTGATGTGTCTTCCGTGTTCTGTGAATTTAATATCGGCGATAAATTCTTTCAGATAAAATGGTACGGTGTGATTATAGCTTTCGGCTTTACTCTTGCGGCACTTTTTGGGGGAAGAATTGCATATACCTGGCGAATTAATCTGAGCAAAATGGTTGATGTTCTCATTTACGGAACCTTTGGCGGAATAATCGGTGCAAGAGCATATTATGTTATTTTCCAATGGGATTATTACAGTCAGAATCCTGCCGAAATATTCCAGATATGGAATGGCGGTCTTGCTATTTACGGCGGTATTATCGGAGGCTTGTTAGCGGCATTTATTACCTGCAAGGTTGAAAAGCTTAATTTCTTTAATCTTCTTGATATGGTTGGTATGAGCCTTCTTATCGGTCAGGGAATCGGCAGATGGGGTAACTATGCCAATCAGGAGGCTTTCGGTACATTCACAAACTGCAATTTCGGTATGATGAGCAGTAAGGTTGCATCTTACATAGCTTCTCATCCCGATAAATTCGGTCTGGAGGGTGTGACAGATGTAAATGCTTATATTGAAGAAAATAACCTTTTTGTTCACCCAACATTTTTCTATGAATTTGCCTGGTGTATGTTAGGCTTCCTTGTTCTTTATATAACATTAAAAAAATTCCGCAAATTCAGCGGTCAGCTTTTCCTTTCTTACGGCATTTGGTACGGCTTGGGAAGAACCTTTATTGAGGGGCTAAGGACCGATAGCCTCTATATCGGTTCAACGGGAATAAGAGTTTCTCAGCTTCTTTCAATCTGCATTGTTGCGGTTTGCTCTGTGCTTCTTGTTGCAATGCTCATTAAGGTTAAGAAACATCCCGTTAAAATTGAAGGTGTTGATTATTTCCCTCCTGATGCAGCTAAAATGCGAAAAGAAATAAAAGAAGAAAAAATGAAAGCCCTGTCCAACATTAAAAATGTTGATTTGGGTGATGAAAAAGGGGAGAAGGATAATGGCTGAAATTATAAGCGGTAAGGTTGTTTCTGCGGCAAAAAGAGAAGAACTTAAAGAACGAGTTAAAGCATTGAATGAAAAAGGAATCAGTGCAGGTCTTGCGGTTATTATAGTAGGTAATAACAGTGCTTCAAGAGTTTATGTTAATAATAAGAAAAAAGGTTGCGAGGAAATCGGTGTAACATCATTTGAATATGCTTTACCTGAGGAAACCACACAGGAAGAGCTCCTTTCTCTTATAAATGAATTGAATAACGACAGTAGAGTGGACGGCATTCTTTGCCAGCTTCCTTTACCCAAACATATTGATGAAAAGGTTATATTGAATTCCATAGACCCTGCAAAAGATGTGGATGCTTTCCATCCTGTAAATGTAGGTCATATTATGATAGGCGATTTCACATTTTTGCCTTGCACTCCTGCAGGCATTATGGAAATGCTTAAATACTATAATATTTCCGTCAGCGGTAAGAAATGTGTGGTTATCGGAAGAAGTAATATTGTGGGAAAACCTATGGCAATGCTTCTTTTGAAAGAAAACGGAACTGTTGAAATCTGCCATTCAAGAACAAAAAATCTTAAAGAAGAAACTCTTTCCGCGGATATTCTTGTTGCAGCGGTTGGTATTGCAAACTTTGTAACTGCCGATATGGTAAAAGAGGGCGCAGTTGTTATTGATGTTGGTATGAACAGAAATGAGGAGGGTAAGCTTTGCGGTGATGTATGCTTCCCTGAGGTTGAGAAAAAAGCAGCCTTTATTACTCCCGTACCAGGTGGAGTGGGACCAATGACAATTACAATGCTTCTCGAAAATACAGTAAGGTCTGCAGAGAGTAAGCAATAATCTGCTAAAAACCAAAAATAATACTATTTAACAAAAATATTACTAAAATATACAAAAATTGCATATTTCGGCACTTGTTAATTGCTTGACAATGGTGGTATGCTTTTCTATAATTTAATTGCAGAATTAAAAACACTTGAATACATTCACTCTATGGAGGAAAAAATAATGAAAATGAAGCTTTCATTCCGTTGGTATGGCGAAACAGACCCTGTTTCGCTCCAATATATTTCCCAAATTCCCGGTATGCGTTCAATCGTTTCTGCGGTTTACGATGTTAAGCCCGGTGAGGTATGGCCTGAGGAATCTCTCAAAGAAATGAAGGAGCAGTGCGAAAAGCACGGTCTTGTATTTGATGTTGTTGAGTCAATTCCAGTTCACGAGGATATTAAATTAGGCAGAAACAATGTTGAGCATCTCCTTGATGTATATTGTGAAAATATCAGAAGATGTGCAAAATATGGAGTTAAATGTGTTACTTATAACTTTATGCCTGTTTTTGACTGGACCAGAACTCAGCTTGATAAGGAAGCAAAGGACGGTTCAACAAGCCTTGTAATGTATTGGGAGCAGATGAAGGGGCTTGACCCCCTTAAAGATGATATTCATCTTCCCGGTTGGGATTCAAGCTATACTCAGGAGGAGGTTCGTGAGCTTATTACTGCTTACGGCGAAATCGGCGAGGAGGGCTTATGGGCAAACCTTGAAAAATTCCTCAAGAAAGTTATTCCCGTTGCAGAGGAATGCGGTGTGAGAATGGCTATTCACCCCGATGACCCGCCATATCCTATTTTTGGTCTTCCGAGAATTATTACTAATGAAAAGAATCTGGACAGAATGTTAAGCATCGTTGACAGCCCCGCAAACAGCCTTTGTCTTTGCACAGGCAGCCTTGGTTGTGCTGAAAGCAACGATATTCCTGCAATGGTTGAAAAATATGCTAAAGCAGACAGAATTGCTTTTATGCACATCAGAAATGTTAAGATTATGGAAGATGGTTCATTTGAAGAAAGAGCCCACCTTTCAGATTGCGGTTCACTTGATATGTATAAAATTGTTAAAGCACTTACAGATAATAATTATGAAGGCTATGTTCGTCCTGACCACGGAAGAATGATTTGGGGCGAAACAGGTAAACCCGGCTACGGTCTTTTTGACAGAGCTTTGGGTGCCGCTTACATTAACGGTCTTTTTGAGGCTTGTGAAAAGGAGTCAAACTGATATGAACGAAATGAACACAAAAATTTCCAATATAGGCGTTGTTCCCGTTATTAAGCTTAATAACCCCGAAAGAGATGCAGCACCTCTTGCTAAAGCTCTTTGTGAGGGTGGTGTTCCCGTTGCAGAGGTTACCTTCCGTGCAGCAGGGGCAGATACTGCAATCAGACTTATGAAGGAAGCTTGTCCCGAAATGCTTGTTGGTGCAGGTACTGTTCTTACAACGGATCATGTTGATAAAGCAATTGCCGCAGGTGCAGAGTTTATTGTTACTCCCGGCTTTGACCCTGAAATCGTTAAATACTGTGTGGATAAGAATATGCCGATTTATCCCGGCTGCACAACTCCCACAGATTACCACGCAGCTCTCAAATTTGGTCTTGAGGTTCTCAAATTCTTCCCTGCAGAGCAGTCAGGTGGACTTGCAAAAATCAAGGCTATGAGTGCACCATTCCCAATGTTCAAGGTAATGCCCACAGGCGGTATCGGTCTTAATAACCTTAAAGAATACCTTTCTTGTCCCGTAATTGCAGCTTGTGGCGGTTCTTATATGGTTACAGCTGACCTTATTGATAATCAGAAATGGGATGAGATAATCGACCTTTGTAAAAAGAGCGTTGAAATTGTTAAGGAGGCACGAAAATAATGGCAAAAGTTGTTACATTTGGTGAAATAATGCTCCGTCTTGCACCGGAGGGCTATTACAGATTTTTCCAGAATGATAAAATGCAGGCTACGTTCGGTGGCGGTGAGGCAAACGTATCAGTTTCTCTTGCAAACTACGGAATGGAAAGCGTTTTCGTTACAAAGCTTCCCTACCACGCTATCGGTCAGGCAGCAATTGATTCTCTTCGTTATTTCGGTGTTGATACCTCTAAGGTGGTAAGAGGTGGCGAAAGAGTAGGTATATACTATCTTGAAAAGGGTGCTTCCCAGAGAGGTTCTGTTTGTATTTACGACCGTAAATATTCTTCAATTCAGCAGGCTTCTGTTTCTGATTTCGATTGGGATGCTATTTTTGATGGGGCTGATTGGTTCCACTTTACAGGTATTACTCCTGCTTTAGGTGAAAATCTTGTTGACATCTGCCGTGAGGCTTGTAAAGCTGCAAAGGCAAAGGGCGTAAAAATTTCTTGCGACCTTAATTACCGTGGCAAGCTCTGGACAAGAGATGAAGCAAGAAAAGCCATGACAGACCTTTGCCAGTATGTTGATGTTTGCATTTCAAATGAAGAGGATGCCAAGGATGTTTTCGGTATCGAAGCAGAGGATACAGATATTTACGGCGGTAAGCTTAACCACGAGGGCTATAAATCCGTTGCAAAGCAGCTTGCAGATAAATTCGGCTTTGAAAAGGTTGCAATTACTCTCAGAACATCAATTTCTGCAAGTGATAACGATTGGGCAGGTATGCTTTATGATGGTGAGAATTATTGCTTCTCAAAATCATACCATCTCCATATTGTTGACCGCGTTGGCGGCGGCGACTCCTTCGGCGGCGGACTTATATATTCTCTTCTCAGCGGTAAATCCACTCAGGAGGCAATCGAATTTGCAGTTGCCGCATCGGCACTTAAGCATTCTGTTGAAGGAGACTTCAACCGCGTTGGTGTTAAAGAGGTTGAAAAGCTTGCAGGTGGCGACGGCTCAGGAAGAGTTCAGAGATAAAATAAGATAAACAAATAGCATATTACACATAAAAGATTGCTAAAATTTGTTAATAATTAAAGATTTAAAACACCTTTGGTTACTGTCAGTTTGCTTGACAACCAAAGGTGTTTATTGTATAATTTATCTATCTGTAAAGTTCTGAAAGGAATTTAGTGTTTACGGTAATTTATTTTTGAAGGGACGTTGTTTTATGACAGCATTTAAGAAACCCCTGTGCGGCATTTTAGCATTTATTCTTGTATTTGTTTTTGTTGCCGCCACTCCAATATCTGTTTTTGCAGAGGATGAAGAGGTCACTATTTCTGCAAAAGAGATTGAACTCAACAAAGAAACTGAAGACGGCTATGAATATATCAAAGTCGATGCAGGGTCTGCAGTTGAGCTTATTAAGTATGTAGGTAATGAAACAGAAGTTAAGCTCCCCACTAAATTAGGTGGCTTGAGCGTAATTGCTGTTGGTGAAGGTTGCTTTGAAGGTAACAAAACTGTTGTAAGCGTTAAGTTCAACAGTGAAATCGTTACAGTTAAGGATAGAGCCTTTAAGGACTGTACTGCTCTTAAAGAGGTTACAAAAACCGAATCTCTTACAGCTCTCGGTGCATCTGCTTTTGAAGGCTGTTCAGCCCTTGAAGAGTTTGAATATCCCGAATCAGTTACAGCTGTTCCTGAAAAATGCTTTGCAGGCTGTACTGCACTTAAAGAAGTAAAAGAACATAAAAACCTTAAAAATGTAGCAATGGATGCTTTTGAAGGTACTGCTTGGGAAAATGCTCAGCCTGATGGTGCTCTCAGCTTCGGTCGTGTTACTTACGGCGTTAAGGGTCAGGTAAAAAATATTGAAATTCCCAAGGGCGTTTCTCTTATTGAAGATTACGTTTTCCTTGGTTGTGACTATATTGAAACCGTAACGTTAGGTCCGGACGTTGAAGAAATCGGTCTTTATGCTTTCCAGAACTGTACCAATCTTAAAGAAGTAAGCTTTGACGTTGCTATCGGTGTTCTTGAAGCAGGAGTATTCAAAGGCTGTTCTTCTCTTAAGGTTGCAGATTTCTCAGAGTCAACTCTTGCAACAATCGGTTACGAAGCCTTTGCAGGTTGTACAGCTCTTGAAGAAATCAAAATTCCCGAAACTCTTTCTGATATCGGCGATTTTGCCTTTGCAAACACTAAATTCAAAGAAATTGAGTTTGGCAAAAATATCAATGCGGTAGGTGCTAATTCTTTTGTTGGCAACACAACCCTTGAAACAATTAATGTTGTTGATAACAATAAAGAATTCTCTTCAATTGACGGCGTTCTTTATAACAAAAAGGGTAGCGTGCTCGTTACCTTCCCTGCAGGCAAAACAGGTACATATGAGCTTCCTCAGGGCGTTGAAGAAATCAAGGATTATGCTTTCAAAAACGCAAAAATTTCTGAAGTGAAGCTTGCTGAAGAGCCTGCTCTCAGATATATTGGCATCAATGCATTTGAAGCTTCTCAGATTGAAAAATTTGAAATTTCCTCAAATGTTGAAAAAATCAACAGCAACACATTTAAAAATGCGAAGAAGCTTGCTGAAGTTAAGTTTAACGATGGTCTTAAATATATCGCAGCATCAGCTTTCGAAAACTGCGTTGCGCTTAAAGAAATCAAACTTCCCGATACTCTTCATGACATCGCAAACTCTGCATTCAAAAATGCAGGACTCAAGAGTGTTAACCTTGGCGATGGCGTTGCAAAAATCAACAGCGAAGCTTTTGCTGGTAACAAAAATCTTACAGACCTTTACATTGGAAAGAATGTTGAAAAACTCGGTAACGGTGCTTTCGCAGACTGTTCAAAGCTTGTTGCAGTAAATCTTCCCGCATCTCTTAAAGCTTTCAGCGGTAACGCTTTCAGCGGTTGCAGTTCACTTGTAAAAATTACAGTTGATGAAGACAGTGAATTCTATAAAGCAGTCGGTTCTGCTATTTACTCTGCAGACGGCAAAGCACTTGTTATTGCAGGTAATAAGAACACAACATCACTCATCGTTGCTGATGGCACAGAAGTAATTAAAGCAAATGCTTTTGAGCTTGCAAAAAATGTTGCAGAAATAAGCCTTCCTGCTACACTTTCCGAAATTCAGGGTAATGCCCTTGATAATACCGCCTGGTTCAAAAATGCAAACGGTTTAGTTTACGCAGGTAAGATCCTTTATAAAGTAAAGGGCGCTATTGCAAATGTAGTTGTTGAAGAGGGTACCGTTGCTATTGCAGATAATGCAGTTAACAACCCTGCTGTTACAACAGTTCTTCTTCCCAAAACTCTTGTTAAAATCGGTGATAATGCTTTCGCAGGTTCATCCGTAGTTTCAGTAGCAATTCCCGGAAATGTTAAATATATCGGTGTTAGTGCCTTTAAGGATATCAAAGCTCTTAAAACATTAACAATTGCAGATGGCGTTGAAACAATCGGTGCAGGTGCATTCGAGGGTTGCGTAGCTCTTAAAGAAGTAGCAATTCCTGCAAGTGTTAAGCTTGTTCCTTCTGATGCTTTTGCAGGCTGCAAGAAGCTCGCTAAGGTTGAAATTGCAGGTGCAGAAAAAATCGGTAAATATGCATTCAGCGGTTGTGAAAGCCTTAAAACAATCACTCTTCCCGCAACTCTTACAGAGCTTGACCCCGTAAGCTTCGATGGTTGCACTGCTCTTCAGGCTATTGAGGTTGCAGAAGGCAATGCTTTCTATAAATCACTTGATGGTGTAGTTCTTGTTGCAAACGAAGAAAAAGCAGAAGACGGTTCATTGGTATTTGAAACTATCGCTCTTTACCCCGCAGGTAAAAAAGGTGAATACAAGGTTCCCGAAACAGTTAAGAACATTGCTGACAGAGCTTTCTATAACTGTGACGCTCTTACAGGTATCGAATTTGCAGAGGGCTTTGGTAATATCGGTGAAGAAGCATTCTTCGACTGTGATGGCATTACAACAATCACAATGCCTGAAAGTGCAAGAGATATCGGTAGCTATGCATTTGCTTCCTGTGACGAGCTTCGTGAATTCGTTGTATACAGCAACCTTACAGACTACGCTGATAATGCTTTTGATGGTTGCTACTACATTAACTACGATGCAGTTACAATCAAGGTTGAAGACAGCTCATTCTCTCTTCTTATCATCATCGCAGCAATATTTGTTGTAATCGGTGTTGTTTGGTATCTTGTATATCAGAAAAAACAGAAGAAGCTTGAAAAAGAAATTCAGGAAAAAATCGCCAAGAGAGAAGCTTTAGAAGCTGCTAAGGCAGAATAAAAATCAACAGTGCAACCTCGGAAACGGGGTTGCACTGTTTTATTGACTTTTTATTTCTAAAGATGTAGAATATTTATGGGTGATAAATATGACAGCATTGAATAATTATCTTGCTGAAAAGAATATTTCAGTGAAGGATTTTGCAAAAATCACAAAAGTTAAAGAGAAAAAATTAAATAGAGTTTTAGATAATCAGGCATTCTTTAGTGGCGATGAAGCAGCAAGAGTCTCTGCCTTTCTTGGTGTTTCTAAAAACGAACTTTATCACGGTGTTGTAGAAAGAAAAGGGGAATTGCCCGAGGTTGCCGAGCAGAATAACCTGAATCATTTTCGTTATTTTATAAAAAACAGATTCAAAAACACCAAAAGATTTCTTAATGTTTTGTCGGCTGTAATGGGCTTTTCCGAAGTTGGTCTTGCCTTAATTTATATTATCTTAATGTTTTCACAAATTACAGGCTTACCAACTATTCTCAGAAGCTTTGATGTAATGTTGCTTTGTTTTATTGTTCCGGTATTTGGTTTGTTTATGCTTGTTGATATCGCAAGAAACAAAATTTTGGAAAAGAAAACAACTATGTTCAGCAAAATAAATATTGAGGCAATTGGCATAAGTATTTTGTTGCTTGTTTTTTCAATTTCATGTTTTGCTAACGATTTTATTCCCGTTGAAGCCTTGATTTTGACTGCAATAGGTTCTGTAGCACTTTCTGTTACATCGTTTATATCCCCGTTTAAAAACAAACCCTTCAAAAATAGCGGTTTACAGTTTTTTGTTTGTATGATTCCTACAGCATTTTTAATCGCTGCAGAAGTCATAGTAAGCAATTATTTTGTGGATATGTCACCCGAGGATGGGACAGTAGGCGAAGCTCTTGAAACCGCAACGATTTTGTTCTTTTTTGTTTTTGCCTTGCTTATATTTGGGGTGTTCTATTTTTCTTTGGTTCAGTTTTTCAATGGCTTTGTTAAGGGTGTCGGAAGTTTTTTTGAACCTGCTAAGAAAACTGCATCAATCAGTAAGGGTAAATTGGCATCCTACATAATCGGTGCTGTTGTTTTGGCTACTATTACTTTTTTAGGTATTTTGGTATCCCAAGGTGTATATCTTAAATATATGTATACTGCTATGTTCGAAGGGCAAGAAGAGTCTATAAATTGGACTTCAGAGCTTATAACAGATTATGAACCTGTATATAAGAAGGGTGAGTATAATGTTGTAAAGTTTGAAGGCTTGAAAATGAAAATTCCCAAAGGCTATAAGTTTGACAAGGAAGGTGAATATACCACTTATTACAAATCCGGTGAAGACCGTTTGTTGATGCTGCAAAAAACTCTTGTTTCAGAATCTCTTGATTTTGATTTGTTTGATGAGGATTTTGGTGATGGAAAGTTAACAGAAGAGCAATTAGAAGGAATTAAAGAAGATTTCGTAAAATCTTTTGGCTTTTATCCTAAAAATTTTTATGAATGGCAAAAGTTAAATGGTATGGTCACTCTTGATGATATAGATATATTTAATCCAAGAAAAACAGCTTTATTGTCAACCGTGTTTATTATGAAAGCTACTGCAACTATTCCTGATTCTGAGTATTATTTATACGAAAACGGGGATTTATATGCAACAATTATAATTCATACGATTGAAAACGAAGAAAAGAGCGACAAAGAAATGGTTAGTGTTTCTTTCGGTTCAACTGACTTGGAATACTCTTTTACACTGGCGCGTCCTGACCAGGATAATGTTAAAACTATAGAAGAAGTTACCAAAATTTTGAATTCAATAAATCTTGATTGATTTCTGTTGACTATCTGCTTCTTATGTGATAAAATGAGGATGTACTAATTCGATAGAAACTCTATTGCATTGAAAGGAGTATTATTATGAAAATGACAAAAAGATTGCTTGCAATAGTTATGTCGGTTGTTACCCTCATTTCTGTTATGGGTATTGCTGTTGAGGCAGCGGAGATCTATGTAAGTGCTTTAGGTATAGGTTATATGGTGCCCACCAATACAAAAGGCACAAAAAATCTTAGCACCGTTAAGCTCTACGGCGATTATGACTATATTAATTTCTACATTAATGCTAAGAAGAATGATGGCTATTTTGCTTATGAAATCTATGCTGATAAGGATTACACAAAGTTAAAAGATAGCGGTGCAGTTGCTTGCGATAAGGGTAAATATAACATTCCTGCAAAGATTAAACTAAAAGGTGAATATTCCAGCAAAACCTATTATCTGGTAACCTACGCGGCATATATTTATTCTGACGGAAGTGTCGATGTTGACAGAAATTCGCTTAAGGAATTTAAGATTAGCGTAAAAAGAAGTGCTTCCTTTGATGATAAAGTAGTAGTTCTTAAGGAAACAAAGAACACAACAAAAGGTGTTTACATAACTTGGAGTAAGCTTAGCGGGACAAGTAAATATTATATTTATCGCAGAAGCATTACAGGAACAAAGTGGACAAGAGTAGGAACAGTAAGTAGTTCAAAATCAAGCTTCACAGATACATCTGTAAAAAATAAAAATGGTAATTATGTTTACTCTGTTAAGGGCGTAAACAAAAAAGGTACAGCATCAAGATACCTCTATTTTGGTCTTACTGCACTTTTTGCAAAAACACCCACTATGAAATCAATTGCTGTTGCATATAATAACGCAATTGAAGTTAAATGGAACAGCACCTCAAGCAAAGCAAAATATAACATTATGCGTAAAGAGGGCGACGGAAGCTGGAAAACGATTAAATCCAACTATTCCGGAACAAGTTATAAAGATACAACAGCAAAGAATGGCAAGAAATATACTTATTCAGTAAAAGCCGTTCTTTCCACAAGCTATGGTAAAGCAACAAGCTCTTATTATGCAAATTCTGATATGGCTGTAACCTATCTCAAAGCACCCACCCTTACCGGTATTACTCCTGCTGAAACAGGTATGACTATAACTTGGGATTCAGTAAGCGGTGCAAAGGGCTACACAATTCTCAGAAAGAACAGTGATGGCTCAACAGGTTGGTCTTCTGTTGGAAAGGTTGGCGCAGATGTTACAACATTTACCGATGAAACTGCCTTACCCGATGTTAGTTATACTTACAGCGTTCGTTCCGAAGCATCTAAAAATAAAGGTAGCTATGACAGATCCGGTATTGAATACATTATTCTTGATGCACCGGTGATAAATATTGTAGCAGATGATTATTATGGCGGTCCGGATTTATCCTGGGATGCTGTTAAAAACGCCACACACTATCAAGTATTTTATAGGTTTGGTAACGTTGAATGGAGATTAGCTTCTGAGAGTAGTAGTAGGAATTTTAGTTGTAATTGGCCGGGTGTAGAGCTTATGGAGTTCAGAGTTCGTGCAACAAGAGACAACAAAATTTTCAGTGATTATTCCGACTCTGTATTCTTTAATTTTGTGGAAAATAAGGTTGTGTATCCTGAAGTAACAGAACCTGATGTTACAACTCCCGAAGTTACAGAACCTACCACAGAACCTGTAACAGACCCCTCTACCGAACTCGAAACAACAAATCCTGCAGCATAAAAAACATTATCGCTCCTTGGTTTCAAGGGGCGATATTTTTATTGACTATTTTTTATTAATGTGGTAGAATTTAATTGCACTAATAAAATAGAATTACCGAAAGGAGTATTATTATGAAAACAATACAGCGAATATTGGCGGTTGCAATGATTGTGGTAATGTTGGTATTTGTTGTAAGTGTCACTGCTTATGCGGCAGATATAATATTTACAAGCAGTAGTTTTGGAGGAGCTTATTTAGTTCCCACTAACAGTAAATATAATAAGGAACTTGATACTGTTTATTTGTACGGTGATTATGATTATCTGTTCTTAAAAGGTAAGGCAGGTGCAAAAGGGATATATTTGTTCTATGAGATTTGTAGTGATGAAGAGGGAACCGATGTTGTTGATTCCGGTTATGAGACCGTTTCTAACGGAGGATTTAAAGCACCTCGTAAAATTAAATTAAAGGGTAAATATAGTTCTAAAACATATTATATGTTTACATATGCTGCATATTTTGATGAGGACGGGAATGCCATAGTGAGTGTAGAATCTTTCCGTCAGTTTAAAGTTAAAGTTGATAGAAATCCCTCTTTTAAAAAGAATGTTGTTGTTCTCAGATCAACAAGCAATACATGCAATGGTCCGCAGGTTAACTGGTATAAGGTAAATGGTGCAAGCAAATACTACATTTACCGTAGAGCAGAAACAAGCACAAAGTGGAAGAGAGTCGGAACAGTAAGCGGTTCAAAAACAAGCTTTACAGATACATCTTTAAAGAAAAAGAACGGAGATTATCGCTATACTGTTAAGGCGATAAACAAAAAGGGAGACACTACAAGATATCTTAATTCGGGTATTATAAACAATTTTGCAAGAACACCTGTAATGAAATCAATTGCGGTTAAGTATAACAATGGGATTGAAATTAAGTGGGGAAAAACCTCTTCAAAAGCTAAATATGATATTTACAGAAAAACTGGTAGCGGTGATTGGAAAAAAATAAAATCCAACTACACAGGCACAACCTATACAGATACATCTGTAAAGAGTGGCAAAAAATACACTTATACAGTAAGAGCTAAAGTTCCGGCATACTTTGGTACTGCAACAAGTGCATATTATTCAAACTCCGGTAAGGCAGTAACTTATCTTAGAATGCCAACTCTCAAGGATGCGGTTGCAGTTGAAAACGGTATTAACATAAGCTGGTATATTGTAAGCGGTGCAAAGGGTTACACAATTCTCAGAAAGAACAGCGACGGTTCAACAGGCTGGTCTTCTGTTGGTAAGGTTTCAGGAAGTGTAACAAGCTTTGTGGATGAGTCTGTAGCTCCTGAAACAAGCTACGTTTATAGCGTCCGCTCCGAAGCCTCAAAGAACAAGGGTAGCTATAACAGAACCGGTATTGAGTATATTTCTCTTCCTTCACCTCAGGATGTAAGCTATACATTTGATGAGGAAACCAATGGTGTGAAAATCAGATGGCAGGATGTTCCCTTAGCTGACCAATATAAAATATATATTATGGATGAAAATGGCCAATGGGAATTAGCGAAAAAGGTAAATGATACATCGGGTACATATTGCTCAACAACTATTGTTCCTGAAAAATACGGAAGGCTTCAGTATACTGTAACAGCCTTGAGAGATGGCGGCAACGAAACTACTGTTGGCAAAAATGTATATGAAATGGATTTCTATCCTCAAATAAAATATACATCCTTTGTAGCAGATAAGAAAATCAGCCTAAGTTGGCTTGATAATAACAGTGATGCTTATAATATTTATAAAAAAGAAGCATCTCAGGATGATTCTCAGCTTGTTCTCATAGGCACAACATCGGAAAATTTCTTTGAGGACGCGGATGTTGAGAATGATGTTCTTTATACATATCAGGTCAGAGCAATAGTGAATGACATAGAGCAGTATGTTAATATTGCTTCTCATACAGTAGGTATTTCAACTACCTTAACCTGTGGATCAGACATAAGCACATACGGCGAAACGATTTATCTTAATGGTGCATCCGAGGTTTTCGGCTTCAATTTTGAAAAGGGCAGATGGGAGCCCGTTGTAAAGCGTACAAGAGCATATCAGGCTGCATATCTGAATGACGGAAAATACAGATATGCCTTTGCTAATGAAGAAAACGGATTTAAATCCATTTTGGAAAATCATATTGTTGACCACGAATGGTATGATTTCAAGCCTGAATATACAATGAATCTTATTGACGAGGATACGCTTGAAATAAAGATAACTAATCCACCGGAAGACCTCAAATCCTTTGAGGTGTATGTAGGAACTAAGAGCAAAACAATTAAAGCAGATGGCTCTGATTCATATTCCTGCCAGCTTTCATACTTCTGCAACACAGTAACTAATTATGCCGACGTTGCTATACGTACAAAAAATACAGAGGGTGATGTTTCCGTAGTATCTGATAATTTTTATTATATGAATACACCGGAAATTTCAAGAATCAAAAGACAGAGCAACGGTTCTGTGAGATTGACTATATATCAGAGTAATTACGATGATATCGGCTGGGATGGTTATTATATTTACAGAAAGGTTTATGATGGCGGTGAGTACGAACTGATTGATGTAGTGGATAGTCCTACAACAAAGTGGTATGAGCACGAAACAATCTACACCGACACTACAGCTGAAAAAGGCGTAAAATATGCTTATAGGGTAAGAACCTTTAAGGTTTATGAGGGAGAAACCTATTTAAGCTATTACGATGTACGAACAGTTGAATAAAAAAACCCGGAATGGTTTTATCGCCTCTTAGCTATCTGAGAGGCGATATTTTTATTGACTAAATAATATTGATGTGGTAGAATTTGGTTGTACTAATAAAATAGAATTACCGAAAGGAGTTATATTATGAAAATAGGAAAAAGAATTCTTTCAATAATGCTGGTAATTGTAACACTTGTTTCAGTTGTGAGCGTTTCCGCTGAAGCTTTAAAGGTCGTTGTTACAGATGAGTGGAATTATGGTTATATGGTGCCTATGAATAACAATGGCAGTAAGGTGCTTTCTACTGTAAAACTTTACGGTAATTATGACTATCTTAATTTATATATACATTCAGGCTATGCAGGAGATGTATATTTCTTTTATGAAATATATTCTGATAAAAATTTGACCAACCTTGTGGATAGCGGTTATACTGTTTGCTATTATGGAAATTATAATATATCCCAAAAAATCAAGCTTAAGGATAAGTATAAGTCGAAGACATATTATGGTGTTACTTATGCAGGAATGTTTTCTTCTAATAAAAAGAAGCTTACCGTTGACGAAGATTCTTTGTGTAGCTTTAAAATAGTTGTTGATAGATCACCATCATATGATGAGAAAATGGTAGCACTTAAAAGTGTAAGTAATACCATTGATGGTCCTGAAATAACTTGGACAAAAATTTCAGGCACATCAAAATATTATATTTACCGCAGAAATATTAATAGTACTAAATGGAAAAGGGTTGGTACTGTAAGCGGAAAAAAGAGCAGCTTTTTAGATACATCCATCAAAAAGAAAGATGGTAGCTATATCTATACTGTAAAAGGTAAAGGTAAAAACGGTGATATTTCCAGATATCATTATTCAGGACTAACTTGCCTTTATGCGGAAACGCCGAAAATCAGCACCGCTTATATAGCAGAAAATAATGAAATCTATGTTAAGTGGAACGAAACCTCCTCCAAGGCGAAATATTATATTTACAGAAAAGTAAATGACGGCTCGTGGGAGCGAGTTGATGATGACTACGATAATTACTACATCGATAAAAATATCGATAACGCAAACACCTATTCTTATAGAGTAAAGGCAATAATTGACTGCGGTGATTACGGAAAGGCAAAAAGCTGTTATAGTTCGGTTATCAGTAATATTAAATTTCTTTCGGCGCCCGTGATGAATGAGCTTGAGATAAAGGAAGGCTCAATTGGTGTTTCATGGCGGTCTGTTGAGGGTGCTGTTGGCTATTCGGTTCTCAGAAAGCCTCTTGATAGCGACGAGGATTGGACCGTTTTAGCTGTTGCTTCAGGTGAGGAAACCGCATTCGAGGATGCAACCGCGGCTATGGATGGGGCATATCTTTATACAGTTCGTTCCGAAGGTGACGGCTTCAGTGGAAGTTATTCTTCAGGTAAGGAATATCTGACCCTGAAGGAGCCTGAGTTTACAGTTGATACCGATGGAAATCGTGTTCATATAAAGTGGGATAAGGTACCATATGCCACCTCGTATCGCGTTTTAGAGCAGGCTAAGGATGGAAGCTGGCAATTAAAGACTAAAACAAAAAAATTATATTATGAATTCACTCCATCAGGCTATTATAATAAAAAGCTGACAGTTTATGCCTGCCGAACAGGAGATATATTCAGCTCCTATAAGACAGATGTTGAATCAGTAGCCTTTTTCCCTCAGATAACTCATAAGGTAAAAGAGCTGGATACATATACACAGTTTTCATGGAATAGCACAGGGGCAGATGAATACAGAGTTTATCGTAAGCCCAAGGACGCTGAGGATTCAGCTTATGAATTGTTTTATGTAACCAAAACTACCTCCTTCGACAGCTATAACCCGGAAGAAGATGTTGCATATACCTATCAGATAAGAGGAGTATATGGAGATTTGGAGCAGGATAAAAATTTATATACAAAAACTCATATCAGGTATGCGCCCGAAACTTGTATCGAAGGTTTTAAAGCATATAAAGAGGTTAAAGTTTTTAATAGTCAGTATAAAGGCAGTGACAAAGAAACAACAACATATCGCTTTGAAGTTGAAAAAACCGATAAATTTAAAAAATCTGATGTGAAATTTTATTATTGGGGTAGAGCCTATGGTGGAGACGGTTGGGGACAAGCAGCAGGCTATTATTATACTCCCAATTATGAGGATTCTTATGATTTGATTAACCCCGCACGCTTCTGCTGTGTTGTATCCACAAGTAGCGGTAATAGCACACCACTTGGTGCAAATATTGTTTATGTTGAAGATGAAACTTGCAAAGCACCTGTTGTAACCTTAACTCCCACAAGCAAGGGCTTGAAAATGACGTGGGACGCAGTTGATGATGCAGTGGAATATGATGTGCATGTATATTTCAGCAAGAGGGACGATTATCATAAAACTGTTAAATCAGATGGTTCAAAAACTTATGCCATTAATTTTACAGATTTAACTTATGATAATAATATATATCTTACAGTTACTGCAGTTCACAAAAATGGTAACAAAACAATGAGATACATTGATGACTATGCTCTTTATCCCAGACCCAAACTTGTTGCAGCGGTGCCTGATAACTTCTCTGAGGGTATAGATTTCTTTTGGAATACCGTATATGATGATGGCTACTTTGCAGTTTTGAGAAAAGCTGAGGGCGAAACCAAATGGACCTGTATAAGTAAAAAGTATTACGATGGTAAGGTTTGTTCAATGAACAATGGCGTGGAATACAGAGGCTTTTGTTATACAGATAAGAATATAAAAAAGGGCGTAAAATATACTTATACAGTAAGATGGTATGATACTAAAACAAAAGAATATACAAGCTACTATAATACAAAGGGTGTATCCGCAAAACGATAAAAAAATCCCCACAGTGAAAACTGTGGGGATTAACCTTTGTTCAATTATTAATCAAACACCTGAATAAGCTGAAAAACCACCGTCAACGGGGATGATAACACCTGTTACGAATTTACTGTAGGTTTCATCACTTAAGAAGAGAAGAGTACCTGTAAGGTCTTCGGGAACACCAAATCTGCCGAGAGGGGTGTGACCGAGGATTTTTTCACTTCTTGGAGTGAGTGAGCCGTCTTCGTTATAAAGAAGTGCTTTGTTTTGGTTTGTTGAGAAAAAGCCGGGTGCAATAGCGTTAACTCTAAGACCAACCTCTGAGAAATGAACCGCCATAAACTGAGTAAAGTTTGAAATAGCTGCTTTAGCTGCAGAATATGCAGGAATTTTTGTGAGAGGCTTATAGGAGTTCATTGAAGAAATATTAATGATTGTTGCATTTTCTTTGCCAACCATATCCTTTGCGAAAACCTGAGTTGTAAGAAGAGTGCCAAGAAAGTTGAGATTGAAAACGAATTCAATTCCCTTGGGGTCAAGGTCAAAGAAGGTTTTAACATCATCTGCTTTTTCTGTTAAATCTGAAAGCTCAAATTTTTCCTTTGTTGTGTTGCCGTTAGGATGGTTACCACCTGCACCGTTAATAAGAATATCGCAGGTGCCGATTTTTTCGTTGATAATATTTCTTGCATTTTCAAGGCTTTCTTTGTCAAGTACATTGCAAGCAACGCCGATAGCCTCGTAACCTTCTGCTTTGATTTCTTCTGCTACTGCATTTGCAGATTCCTCTCTTAAATCAAGAACTGCAACCTTAACACCCTGACGAGCAAGGTCCTTTGCAAAGCCACCGCAGAGAACTCCGCCACCACCTGTAACAACAGCAACTCTGCCTTTTAAATTTTCGTGATTAAACATATTTAAAACTCCTTTTATATCTTTAAAACTTTCTTACTGTAACATCATTTAAGTTTGCTTTTTTCAGGCAAACGTCAAGTGCATCTGCCGCCGCATCAAAAGCTGCACGATTAGTGGGGTAGGTGTAGTCGTCCTTAAGCTGATCTGCTGTTCCGCCCTCACCCTCAAGGTCTTTAAGACCCTCAAATACTTTAAGATGTGGCTCAAGAGTAAGGAAGTGCTCACCATCTTTGTCTTTGGAGAATCTGGTGAGAAGCTCAACAATGTTGCCGTCACCAAGACCTGCAGGGCGAACCTTACCGCCATCATAAAGGCAATCTTTAATATGGAAATAGTCAATGTAATCCTTCAGAAGCTCATAAGCGGGGAGGATGTCAACACCGCATTGAATGAAGTTTGAGGGGTCAAAGATACCTTTGATTTTGCCCTCAAAGGTTTTATATATTTCAAGGCAACGGGTTTCAATATCGCCGTAAATATCCTTTTCGTTTTCGTGACAGCACCAGATTCCGTTCGCAAGAGAATATGTGCACATTTTGTCAAGTCTCTCGAAAACCTCGTCGTGATATTCTTCAAGGCTCTGACCTTTAGTAAAGAAAAAGCTGAACATTCTTATTCTCTCTGTTCCGAGAATGTTTGCAACCTCAACGCAGTTTTTGAAATCCTCAAAATGAGGCGCAAAATCATCGGTGATTTCAATTTTGCCGTAATGAGAACCTATGGCGGAAACACCGATACCATTGTCATCAAGGATTTTCTTAAGCTCTTTTGCCTGTTCTACTGTGTAGAGTGAAATGTTTCCCTCATCAAGTCCGCGAGGCTCAATATGAGTCATACCATGTGCCTTTAAAGCGGCAATTTGTTCTTTAATTCCGCCACCGGCTTCATCAGCAAAGGCAGAAAGATAAAAAGTTACAGCCATTTTTATACTCCTTTAAATTGTTTGTTATTTATTGTGTTTTATGATAAAAATATTTCTTTGTTTTTTAAAATGTACTTACCGGCAAGCCTTAAAAGCTCATCGGAATTATAAAAGGATTTAAATTCTTCATCAATCTTACCGATAACCGAATAATCAATTGAAACCTCGCTATCGGGATCATACATTGGTAAAAGCGTAGCATAATGCTCAATATATTTGCCTGCACCGATGGTATTTAAAGCATCAGGAACGATAGAGAGAAGCGGTTCTCCATTGTTTTTGAAAAATGCAGAAAGGCTTTTCTTTGCATCCTCGTCAAAATATTCTAAAGCGTAAACGAATTTCTTTTCGTTGGGTAAAGAATTGAAGCTTTCTGTCATATCTGCTGCTTTTTCAAGCTCCACCTGAATATTCATACAGACTCCGTGGAGAAGCTCTGTTTCTTCTGTGGAATTAAGCTTTTCTTCTGTGAGAATAGTGAATTTTTCTCTTAATTCATAATCTCTTTTCCAGATTGCCGCTTCTTTTTTTAATCTTTCGCGACGAGCCTTACCGGCTTTGAGGGCCTTAGCCCAAGCAAAAATTGCAATGATTATCGCAACTAAAAGAATCACCCAGTAATACCATTGAACACCAAAAAGCATTTAATCACCCATTCTGTAAAGATTTATAAATGTCGCTCTTTTTAAGACCTGTTTCCTTGGCAATTTCCTTGGCAGCTTCGTTTTTTGAAAGTCCGTTTTCAACAAGCTCTTCTGCCATTTTAACCGCTATATCAATTGTGATTTCTTGTTCCTCTTCCTCAGGCTTACCCTCAACAATGAGAACATATTCACCCTTTGCTCTGCCGTCCTTATATTTTTCAGCCGCATCAAAAAGGGTGGTGCGTTCAACATTTTCGTGGATTTTAGTAATTTCTTTAACAAGAGCAATATTTCGGTTGCCCCAGAATTTTGCCATATCGGAAAGTGTTGCAGCCAGCTTGTGAGGTGCTTCATAGAAAATCATTGTACGCTTTTCATTGATAAGCTCTTCAAGATGCCTTTTTCTGTTTTGTTTTGAAACAGTCAAAAAACCCTCAAAGGTAAATCTGCCCGATGGCATACCTGAAATTGCAAGGGCAGTAACAAAAGCACAAGGACCGGGAACTGCAAGAACCTGAATTCCGTTTTCATGGCAAAGCCTTGTTAAATCTTCACCCGGGTCGGAGATTATCGGCATACCTGCATCGGAAACAAGAGCACAGCTTTCACCATTTAAAAGGCGCTCTATTATAACTCCGCCACGTTGGGCGCGGTTGTGCTCATAATAGCTGACCATGGGCTTTTTAATGCCGAAATGGTTAAGGAGCTTAATTGTAACTCTTGTGTCTTCAGCGGCAATAAAATCACATTCGGAAAGCACCTGAACTGCACGGGGGGAGAAATCACCAAGATTTCCGATAGGTGTTCCTACAACATAAAGTATTCCTGCCATTATAAAACATTACCCTCTGCATCAAATAAGGGAAGCTTTTCAAGATAAATAATATCTTTTCTGTCTGCAGCTTCACCCTCTGCAAGAACTGCAAGAGCACCTGCATACTGGACCTCTGCCATTTCAATAAGCTTTTCAACTGCTTTGAGAGATTCTCCTGTTGAAATAACATCGTCAACAATAATGACCCTTTTACCCTTCATTTCAGCTGCTTCTGCAGTATCAAGGTAAAGGTGCTGTTCGCCCTCTGTTGTAATTGAGTTAACAACAACATCAAAAACACCTGTCATATAGAGCTTGGGCTTCTTTCTTGCAACAAAATATTTCTTACCGCTCTGGCGTGACATTTCGTGAGCAAGAGGAATACCCTTTGCTTCAGCGGTGATTATGTAATCAAATTCGGGTGCTTTTTTGAGAAGTGCATCTGCACAAGCAACCGTAAGCTCTGCATCACCAAACATAACAAAAGCACCAATCTGAAGCTTTTCGTTAAGGGGGCAGAGGGGGAGTTTTCTGTCAAGTCCTGCAATTTTCATTGAATGATACATATCTATTCTCCTTTATGGCATATAAAAACACACCATTTTTCTACATTTTAATTATATAAAATAGGCGGAAAAAGTCAATAAGAAACAATGTTGAAAATAGGCTAATATTATTGTATAATAGTCCTATATTTATATGGAGTGAATAAATTTTATGCATATACCAACCTGTGAAACAAATGAACTTAATATAATCCCCTTTGAAGAGGCTCTTTTAAAAGAGGGGGACGGCTCATTCGAGTATGACAGAGAAAAATGGCTTTATGTTCCCAATGCATATACAGAATACCGTTATATTTTGGGCACAAGGGGAGAGAATCCTCTTATCTGCATAGGTATTAACCCGTCAACCGCAAAGCCCGATGACCTTGATAATACCTTGAAATCTGTTGAACGCACCGCCGCTTTCAATGGCTTTGACAGCTTTATTATGTTCAATGTTTACGCTCAAAGAGCAACAAACCCGAAAGATATGGACGGAGAGTTCAATACCTTTTTACATAACGAAAATATGAATGCCTTCCGGTATATTCTTTCTTCCTACGGTGAAGGCAAAACTCCTGCCGTATGGGCAGCTTGGGGCACTATTATCGAAAAAAGACCATATCTTATCCCTTGTGTTAAGGATATGATTAAAATCGGTAATGAATTCGGTGCAAAATGGTATACAGTGGGAAAACGCTCAGTTAAAGGACACCCCCACCATCCCTTGTATCTTAAAAACAACAGTCCTGTTGAAGAGCTTGATATAGAAAGTTATATTTTTACATTGGGAAACAGTTGACATTTTGCGACAGACTATGTTATAATTCCAAAGTATATTTTTCAAAAACTGTGAAGAGAACAAGTAACACTTTTCAGCGTAAAAAAGAGAGTTGCCGTTTGGTGAGAGGCGCGTGAGCGGATTGTGTGAATACATCTCGGAGTTTCGCACCGAAATTTTCAGTAGGCTGCGGCGGGTACGCCCGTTAAAGCGTTTGAGTTTTATTACTCTTTAAGGCAGGTTGCGTGAGCAATTTGCGAAAAAAGGTGGTAACACGGTCAGTTTATACTGCTCGTCCTTTAGCTTCGGTTAGAGGACGATTTTATTTATACAATACTTTATAAAGGAATGAACGAATTTGCCTATTACAGATTTTCTTGTGATTAACGCAAATAATTACAAAAACGAGGTTGCTCTTGTTGAGATTAACCCCGAAATGCAAGGGAAAAGCCGCCAGACCTGGCGCGAATATTCCCTTATTGAAACAAATCCCTTTAATGTGGGCAGAAGTGAGCTTACTTGGGGCGAGTTTGATAAAAGAGCAAACCGCTTTGCAAACCTTCTTCTTTCAAGAGGCATCAAAAAAGGGGACAGAGTTGCAATCCTTCTTATGAACGGAATTGAATGGCTCCCCATTTATTTCGGTATTCTTAAAACAGGTGCTCTTGCAGTTCCGCTCAACTACCGCTATACTGCTGAGGAAATCAAATATTGCCTTAAGCTTTCCGACAGCGATGTTCTTGTTTTCGGTCCTGAGTTTACAGGTCGTGTTGAGGAAATTGCTCATAGAATTCCCGATGTTAAATATACCTTCTATGTTGGTGAGGATTGCCCCACCTTTGCAGAAAGCTATGACAGATTAGTAACATATTGCTCATCTCATGCACCCGGAATTGAAATTTCTGATGAAGATGAAGCAGCTGTTTATTTCTCTTCAGGAACAACAGGCTTCCCTAAAGCTATTCTCCACGCTCACAAGAGCCTTGTTCACGCAGCTTTAACCGAACAGAAACACCATTCACAGACCAGAGACGATGTTTTCCTTTGCATTCCGCCTCTTTATCATACAGGTGCAAAAATGCATTGGTTCGGTTCTCTTGTAGCAGGTAGCAAGGCAGTTCTTCTCAAGGGTACAAAGCCCGAGCTTATTCTCAAAACCGCAAGTGAAGAGGGTTGCACAATCGTATGGCTTCTCGTTCCCTGGGCACAGGATATTCTTGATGCTATTGACAGCGGAGATGTTGATTTAAGCGAATATACCCTTTCTCAGTGGAGATTGATGCATATAGGTGCTCAGCCTGTTCCTCCAAGCCTCATTAAGCGTTGGCTCAATATATTCCCTCACCATCAGTATGACACTAACTATGGTCTCAGCGAATCTATCGGTCCCGGTTGTGTGCATCTTGGTGTTGAAAATGTTCATAAGGTTGGCGCAATCGGCAAAGCAGGCTACGGTTGGGAAGTTAAAATTGTTGATGAAAACAAAAACGAGGTTGCAAAAGGCGAGGTCGGTGAGCTTGCAGTTAAAGGTCCCGGTGTAATGCTTTGCTATTACAAGGACGAAAAAGCAACCAACGAGGTTCTCCGTGACGGTTGGCTTTATACAGGTGATATGGCTCAGGAGGATGAAGATGGATTTATCTTCCTTGTTGACCGTAAGAAAGACGTTATCATTTCAGGCGGTGAAAACCTATATCCCGTACAGATTGAAGATTTCCTTCGTAAGCACGATAAAATCAAGGACGTTGCAGTTATCGGTCTTCCCGATGCCCGTCTTGGTGAAATTGCCGCAGCCATTATCGAAGCAAAAGATGGCGAAACCTTAACAGAAGATGATATTAACGATTTCTGTTACGATTTGCCAAGATATAAACGTCCGAGAAAGCTTATCTTTGCAAAGGTTCCCCGTAACCCCACAGGTAAAATCGAGAAACCAAAGCTTCGCGAAATGTATTGCGGTGAAAGCCTTGTTGCTTCACAGAATGAAATAAACAAATAATCCAAAGAGGTACAGATAAATGAAAAAATTACTTTTAGGTAATGAAGCGGTTGCACGCGGTCTTTATGAGGGCGGCTGCAGGGTTGCTTCAAGCTACCCCGGAACACCCAGCACAGAGGTTACCGAGTGCATTTCTACATACGATGAAATAACAAGTGAATGGGCACCAAATGAAAAGGTTGCTATGGAGGTTGCTTTTGGTGCTGCAGTTGCAGGAGCACGTTCCTTCTGCGCTATGAAGCATGTTGGTCTTAATGTTGCCGCAGACCCACTTTTCACATCTTCCTATACAGGTGTAAATGCAGGTCTTGTTGTGGTTGTTGCAGATGACCCCGGTATGCATTCTTCTCAGAATGAGCAGGATAGCCGTCACTATGCAAAAGCATCAAAAATTATGATGCTTGAACCTGCCGATTCTGACGAGTGCCTGAAATATTCAAAGCTCGCATTTGAGCTTTCAGAAAAATTTGATACACCTGTTATTCTTCGTCTTACAACAAGAGTTTCCCATTCAAGAAGCCTTGCGGAAGTTTCCGACAGAGTTGACAACGGTCTTAAGCCTTACGAAAAGAATGCTCCCAAATATGTTATGGTTCCTGCAAATGCAAAGGTGAAGCACATTGAGGTTGAAAAGAGAATTCTTAATCAGATTGAATATTGCGAAACCGAAGCGGTTGAAAACGGACTTAACAGTATTGAATACAACGATAAGAAAATCGGTATAATCAGTGCAGGTATCTGCTATGAATATGCTAAAGAAGCGTTGGGCGATAAGGCTTCTTACCTTAAATTAGGTTGTGTTTATCCTCTTCCCGAAAAGCTTATCAAGGATTTCTGTGCAGAATGTGAAACAGTTTATGTTCTCGAAGAACTTGATGATTATATTGAAACCCATTGCCGTAAAATCGGTGTTGATGTAAAGGGAAAATCAGAGTTTACACTTCTCGGTGAATATTCACAGGGTCTTATCAGAAAGGTAATCCTCGGTGAAGAAAGCAAATCTCTTAAAGCAGATGTAGATATTCCTGCAAGACCTCCTGTTCTTTGTGCAGGTTGTCCTCACAGAGGTCTTTTCTATGCTCTCAAAAAGCTTAATGTAACCGTTAGCGGTGACATTGGTTGCTATACTCTCGGCGCATCAAAGCCCCTCGGTATGATTGATACAGTTCTTTGTATGGGCGGCAGCGTATCAGGTCTTCACGGCAGAAACCTTGCAGACCCTGAACACGCAAACAAATCCGTTGCAGTTATCGGTGACTCAACCTTTATTCACTCAGGTGTAACAGGTCTTATTGATATTGCTTATAATAACAGTAATTCTGTTACAATCATTCTTGATAACAGCATCACAGGTATGACAGGCCATCAGCAGAACCCAACAACAGGCTTCAATATCAAGGGCGAGCCTGCAGCAGCAGTAAGCCTTGAAAAGCTTTGCGTAGCAGTTGGTATCAATAATGTTTTCGTTGTTGACCCATATAACCTTGATGAAAGCTATACAACAATCAAGAATGCACTCCAGCTTAACGCTCCTGCAGTTGTTATTTCAAGAAGACCTTGTGCTCTTCTTAAAACTGTTAAGCATAATCCGCCTCTTAAGGTTAATAAAGATAAATGTAAATCCTGCAAAATGTGTATGAAAATCGGTTGTCCTGCTATCAGTATGAAGGACGGTAAAGCAGAAATCGACTTTACACAGTGCCTCGGTTGCAATGTTTGTTCTCAGCTTTGCAAATTCGGTGCTATTGAATAAGAAAGGGGAGAGCTAAAAATGAATAAAGCTATAATGATAGTTGGCGTTGGCGGTCAGGGAACTCTGCTTGCAAGCCGTATTTTAGGTAGTGCTCTTCTTTCACAAGGGTACGATGTTAAGGTTTCCGAGGTTCACGGTATGAGCCAGCGTGGCGGTTCTGTTGTTACTTAGGGTAAATATGGCGAAAAGGTTTATTCTCCCGTTGTTGGTGAGGGTGAAGCAGACCTTATTTTAGCA
>SVOP01000108.1 GCA_015066325.1 Oscillospiraceae bacterium | reverse complement strand
AACCTGCTCTGCATCAATAACACCTGAAAGCTTATCCGCAAATTCTTCCACCTTGCCAAGAATCTGAAGCTCAACCATTCTTGCATTATTAGCATTTTTACCGGTTGTTTCAACAACAATATTCATTGCAGTTTTGATTTTTTCGATTGCATCATCACCAAAGCGAAGAACGCTTGAAAGAGGTGTATAAATAACACCGTAAAGACCAATCATAACAATCATCTGAATCATAAGAGGCATACAACCCATATTAGCTGCACCAAAGCCCTCTCTCTGATAAAGGGCCTGAGTTTCCTCCTGAATTTTCTGCTGATTGCCTGCATATTTCTGTTTGATTTTGTTTACCTTTGTGTTAAGTCTTGTTTGCTTTGCAGTATTCTTCTGCTGGCTGATAGATGTTGGCAAAAGAGCGCATCTGATAAGAACAGTAAGCAAAACGATTGCTAAAATATAACTATCAGTAAGATTATAGAAAATACTGAGCAACCAACCAAAAGGCACTGCAAATACATCTCTGATAAAACCCATTAAAATAGTATTCCTTTCTGTCGTTTACAAAAAGAAGAATTATTTTTTCTCCTTTTTGGGCGGTACGGGGTCCACCCCGCCGGGAAAGAAAATGTTGCACCGCATAAGCCTGCCGATTGCTAAAAGCAACCCTTTAAAAACTCCGTGAATCTCAATTGCCTGAAGAGCATATTGAGAGCAGGTGGGATAATAACGGCATTTAGGCGGAAAAAGAGGTGAGATTCGGCGTTGATAAAAGCGGATTGCTTTTATGAGAAAGCTTTTCATTCTTCCTCACGCTCCGAATTCAACATACCCTCATTTTCAAAAATCCTTTTCATAACCTCTTCAACATAGGTGCTTTTTAAATATTTCGTCTTTGAACGGGCAACCACAACTATATCATAGCAAGGATTAAGAGCAGGACAAACCTTTCTGAAAGCCTCTCTTATGACTCTTCTTGAACGATTTCTCTCAACTGCATTACCGATTTTTTTACTTGTGGTTATACCAATACGGCAAATTCCCGCGCGGTTCTTCGAATAATAAACAACCAACGCAGGATCAGTTACAGCCTTACCTCTATTATATAGCCGACGAAAGTCGGAGTTTGATTTAAGTGTGACGAAATCTGACACATTATTCTCCCGAATTATCTGGCAGGATTAGTATGTGAGCTGTTTTCTGCCTTTTTTACGACGACGAGCAAGTACCTTGCGGCCGTTTCTGTCTGCCATTCTTTTGCGGAAGCCGTGTTCCATCTTTCTGTGTCTTTTCTTGGGCTGATAAGTTCTTTTCATTTTTATTTCTCCTATCTGTATATTCAGGCAATTTTACGAAGTATGAGAAGTATTAAAATAAGCCTGTTGTTTAAGTATTAATTCCACCGCAAAACATACATTTCGACAGTAGCACATAGCATTATATAAAAAAACACTAAAAAAGTCAATAGTTAAATTAGGAATTGCAAATCAGAGATGAGAAATCAAGGGGTGACTCCAATTATTGCAGACATATTTAAATCTATATATTTATTTTTGGTTGATTTCCACATACAAAACATATATTTTTCGTCTATTTACATTCTTGTTTATAAATGAATTGGGTAGTATATTATAATTGTTATATACATTTTATAAGGAGGGCTACAAATGAAAAAATTTTTCAAGCTTATTGCAATAACACTTACGCTCATTATTGTTGCTATGCCTTTGACTGCTGCGGCAGGTAACGCTGCTGCATCACAGAAGCGTTATGAAATAACAAGTCCTTATGAAAACATTAATTGGAACGAATGGAAAGCATATAAGGCTCAGCTTCATTGCCACACCAATGCAAGCGATGGATATCTTACAGTAGATGAGTCGGTTCAGGCACACTACGACAAAGGCTATGATATTCTTGCAATTACAGACCACGGAACACTTAACCGCGGTTGGAACGCCGAGCCTCAGCTTATTCCTATTCTTCGTCTGGTAAAATATGAAAGAACGCAGATGGCTCCTATTGTGCCGCTTACAAATGATGCATATAATTCATATCTTAACGGAACAGCTTCCACTACAAACGGAACTATCCGTGAAAATGGTATGATTGACGTACCTCTTGGTATTGAGCTCAATTTTGCAACTCCCGTTGCCGACTGCCACCTTACAGGCTATTATGCAGAATACGGTCAGGGTCTTATGGGCGTTTTCGGTGACTATGAAACTCCTGCAGCAGGTGTAAACGAAGCAGGCGGTATCACTATGCTTTCCCATATAGGTGAATATGTTTATCCTGATAAAGATTCTGAAGATCATGTTGGTAAGCCGATTGATGAATACTATGTAAATAAATTTGCCCGCCTTTTCCTTGACAATCCGGGCTCAGCTGTTGGTATGGGAATTAACAGCGCAACAGATGCACACACTCGTTGTGATCGTATTCTCTATGACCAGATTCTTAAGAAAACCATACCAAACGATGTTGTTCCCTGGGGCTTTACTTTCTCTGATTCTCACGACGCAGAGTCTATAAATTTCGCTTACACAATGCACTATATGCCTGAGCTTTCCAACGAAGAGCTCAGAGCAAGTATGGAAAACGGCACATTCTTCAGCGTTTCCCATTATTCAAACGGTGTTGAGCTTAATGGTATGAGAGAGCTTCCCGAGTATATCGAAGAAGAGGTCAATCACGAATCAAACGATACACCCTTAGTAACAAAAATGGAGATAGATGATGAAAACGATACGGTTACCGTTTGGGGTGAAAATTTCGACACAATAACCTGGATTGCAGACGGAAAGGTTATTGAAAGAACTTATGATTGTAATGAAAACGAAAGTATTACAATCGACCTTAAGGATTTTGATATTAACTATTTTGTTCGTTTCTATATAACCGGTGAAGACGGTATCTGCTATTCACAACCGCTTGTTATCCGTGAAGAAAACACTCAGCACGAAGCAGTTGATGTTCCCGTAACAAAAGATATTTCAACATTTCTTCGTGATTTAATTTCCTGGCTTGATAAAATAGCATTCCAGAATCCCGGTATAAGAATTTTCAAAATTCTCCTTATGGGCTATGACCCTGAAGCAGAAGCTGAAACAGCACCCACCGAATAACACTTGGCTCTTTCATTTATCCGTTGCGATTTTTCGCAACGGATATTTTTATTTTCTCAGTTGATATTTCGATATTATTATGGTATATTATTTAACGATATTTTAGGAGATGATTTTAAATGAGCGAATGCACACATGATTGCAGCACCTGCGGTCAGAATTGTTCTTCAAGAACTGAGCCCCAGAGTCTGCTTGAAAAACCCCATGAGCTTTCAAACATCAAAAAAGTTATCGGTGTTGTAAGCGGTAAAGGTGGCGTTGGTAAATCCCTTGTTACAACATTACTTGCAGTAACAATGCAGAGAAGAGGCTTCAAATCTGCTATACTTGATGCAGATATTACAGGCCCCTCGATTCCCAAGGCTTTCGGTATTAAAGAGAAAGCACAAGGAACAGAAAGCGGTATTATTCCCTGCAAAACAAAAACAGGTATCGAAATTATGTCCGTTAACCTTCTTTTAGAAAATGATACTGATCCTGTTGTATGGCGTGGTCCCGTTATTGCAGGTGCAGTAAAGCAGTTCTGGACAGATGTTATCTGGGACGATGTTGACTTTATGTTTGTTGATATGCCTCCCGGAACAGGTGATGTTCCCCTTACTGTTTTCCAGAGCCTTCCCGTTGACGGCATTGTTATAGTTGCCTCTCCTCAGGAGCTTGTTGGAATGATTGTTGAAAAGGCTGCCAAAATGGCAGGTCTTATGAACATTCCCGTTCTCGCTTTTGCAGAAAACATGGCATATTTTGAATGCCCTGATTGCGGTAAAAAGCACAAGGTGTTCGGTGAAAGCCATATTGAAGAGATTGCAAAAGAATACAATGTTGACACAGTTGCCCAAATCCCGATTAATAATAAGCTTGCCGCCGCAGTTGATGCAGGCGCAGTTGAGCTTTTCGATGGCGACTGGCTTGACGGAGTTGCAGATAAGCTTTTAGGATTATTATAATAACCATAAACAACTGCCAAATTAAGAATCTGCTTAATTTGGCAGTTGTTTTGAAAGGTATAATCAATGATTGATAAAAAAATTGTACTTTTAGATCTTGATAACACTTTAATTGATTTTAACGAATGTGCAAGGCATTCCATAATGAATATATTTTCTGAATTGGGTTTTGAATATTCTGAAAATGTTTTCGAAACCTTCATTTGTGAAAATGTAAAAATATGGAAAAGGCTTGAAAAAGGCGAAATCACAAAAAACGAACTTCGTGCAAACAGATGGAATATTATCCTCGGTAAGCTTGGCATTGAGTATGACGGAACAATAATTGAAGAAAAATTTGAAAACGGTGTAGCTCAGGGAGCTTACGCGGTAGAGGGAGCTTATGAATTATTGGACTACCTCTACCCTAAATATGAGCTTTACATAGTTTCAAACGGCTTCCGTTTTGTTCAGGAAAGCAGGCTGAAAATCGGAGATTTCAGAAAATATTTTAAAGATATTTTCCTTTCGGAAGATATCGGTATTCAAAAGCCTGCTAAAGAATTTTTTGACTATTGCTTTGAGAAATTAGGAAATCCTGAAAAAGAAGATGTAATACTCATTGGTGACAGTCTTTCCGCAGATATTATAGGTGGTCTTAATTACCGCATTGATTGTATATGGTTCAATAAAAACAATGACGAGTTACCTGAAAGCATTAAACCTACATACATAGTTAACAAGTTAAAAGATATTGAAAAAATATTATAAATAGGGGATGTAAAAAAAGCGCAGACCGTATAAAACCATCTATAGCAAGGGGTTCTGCAGGTGAATAAAGCCTGTAGAACCCCTTAAAGAATATAAAAAACATAAAATTTATGAAAAAAATATGTTTTATACTACGAACAAACTTCG
>SVOP01000012.1 GCA_015066325.1 Oscillospiraceae bacterium | reverse complement strand
TCAATAAGAAGATTCATCATAAAGGTTTCTGCCGCATCGTCAAGATGGTGACCAAGTGCTATTTTATTACAACCCAGCTGCTTTGCGGTATCATGGAGAATTCCTCTTCTCATTCTGGCGCAAAGTGAACAAGGACATTCTTCTTTTCTTATATTGAAAATAATTTCATATAAATCAGTTCTCTGAATTACATATTCAATTCCATATTCATCGCAGAGCTTTTGAATTGGTGAAAAATCCCCATCCTTGTTATCAAAGCGCATATCAAGCGTAATAGCCACTATCTGAAATTCAGCAGGATAAAACCGTTTCAAATCACACAAGGCTTTCAGAAGCATCACTGAATCCTTACCGCCTGAAACACCAACAGCAATTTTATCGCCGTCCTGAATCATTTTATAATCATCCACAGCAGCTCTTGTTCTGCTTAAAATTTTCCTCATAAAAGGTTATTCCTTATCATTTTTATCTTTCTTGATTTTGTTTTGTCCCGAAATATCAACATCTTCCTCTTTAGGAACACGTTTAAGAGAAACAATGAGAACAATAACTGAAACTACCAGTGCAGATATAAGAACTGCTATATATGTATTTCTTCGGGTCTGAGCCTGTTTTTCTTCATCTTCGTTATTATGTAGCTGATAGTATTCAGCATCCTCTGTTGCATCGATAATATCAGTATACCTTTGATTAACATCAATTTCAAAAACAAACGAGGTTGATTCTGTTTCCTTTTCTTTTTTTGCTGAAGCAAAAGGAATGCAACAAGGTAAGAGCATCAACAAACAAATTGCAACAGAAATTATTCTTTTCATTTTTCTCACACTCTTTTTATAATATTATTTCTTAATTCGTTAACGGATTTTTCCAAAATACATCTCGGGCATGCAACATTAAGCCTTGTGAAGCCTTTGCCGTTTTCTCCGAACCAGAAGCCCGGGTCTTGAATTATTCCGCATTCATTCTGCAAGAATAAATCAAGCTCATCATCATTCATTCCAAGGTTTCTCATATCAAGCCACATTAAATATGTACCTTGGCAATCGTAAATTTTGATTTGAGGAATATCACTTAAAATATTATTTACAAGCTTTATATTCTCTTCAATATATTCATTTACCGCATCCACCCAATAATCACATTTTGTGTAGGCAGCTATTGTTGCAGGGTGGGAAACACAGTTAATGCAACTGTAACCATCTGCCGATAGCTGTTTTTGAAATTTCTCTCTTAATACTTTATCGGCAATAATTATATTTGATGTGCCCAGACCTGCAAGATTAAAGGTTTTGCTTACTGCAGTACAAATCACTGTATTTTTTGCAAAGCTTTCATCTACATTATTTATAACGGTGTGTTCCCTACCTTTTCTTACAAGGTCAAAATGAATTTCATCACTGACAAGAACCACATTGTTTCTGAGGCAGATTTCCCCTACCCTTTTAAGCTCTTCCTTAGTCCACACTCTGCCAACAGGGTTATGAGGACTGCAAAGAAGCATCAGTTTAACATCATCCTGAGAAGCAATTTTCTCCAACTCCTCAAAATTCATTTTATAGGTATTGCCCTCCGGAATAAGAGGGTTATCTGCAATAACTCTTTTGTTATTGAGAATAGATTTTGAAAAGGGATAATAAACGGGAGATTGGATTATAACCTTATCCCCCTCATTTGTAAAGGTGCGAATAGCAGTATTGATTGCGAAAACCACACCACCAACACAAGTAATCCAATCATTTTCAATTTTAAAATTATGACGGCGGGAGAGAAATTCACGCACAGAGTCACGATAAGCTTTATCTGCATCTGTATAGCAAAAGAAGCCCTTTTCGGTAAAATCCTTTATAGCTTCTCGCACCTCTTTAGGTGTCTGAAACTCCATATCTGCAACGGAAAGAGGATATGCCCCTCTTTCAATCAAGCCCTCAGGAACAGTTGTATCCCATTTATAAGAACCGCTGTTTTGGCGGTTAAAAACCTTGTCAAACATAGTTAGTCTTCTTTCAAGCGTTAATGAAAAGTATTGAGGAAGCAAGCATAATCTGTCCCCAGAAATATGTAATAATATTGAATATTTTCAATGGGTAATTCTTTTTCTGACCGGCAAACATTATAACACCTAATGTAGCATCGGAAAGAACGAAGAAGAATGAACCGAGAGTTAAAACAATGAATGGCAAAATCCCACCATCTGCACCGCTCTGCCATTGATGATAGCCTAAAGCGGTTGCTTTTACAAACATAAAAGTAAGAATACAGAAATAAAGCCAAATGCCAAAAGCAACAATCTTGGGTGTCATTTTCATTTTTGTGACTTTCATCATTACAAATGCTATAACAAGAACGATACCGCCGATTATAAGCTCTGGGATATTAAACATTTTATAATCAGTAAAAAGTGTTGGTAAAGTTTTGACATAGGCAACTATATAGAAAATGTGACCTACGAGGAAGCTGATAAAACCTGTGACAAAATATACATCTGTTGGCTTGGCATGGAGAAAATAGTCTCCAATCCATCCAAAAACCAGACCCACAAGCATTGTTATTGCATAGGAAGAAAAGTTCTCTGCAATAAACATTGAAAGCACGCCCACACTCACAAACATTGTGGAGCAAACCATTTTTAATATTAAAGATTTTCTGCATTTCTGTGGCCAGAGAGCTTTTAAATACCAAGGGGTACAAATAGCCTCGACCCCCAAACACAGACCAAATACAATCCACAATGCCATTAAGATAACCCCTCACCGAATAAATATTTCCACATATATTACAATTATAGCATAGTAGATTGTGATTGTAAACTATAAAAGAAAGGTGTTATAAAAGTTAAAGGTATAAGTTAAAGATTGTTATTTATTTGAGCAAAATGAAAGTAGAAGAGTACAGTTGTTGTAGTTTGTGCCTTCCTTCAAAGGAAGGTGTCACGAAAAATCAAAATTTTTCGTGACGGAAAGTTCTTTGTTGCAAAGCAACATTTCACCGCAAGGTGAAACTGCGATAAACTTATTGCTTGAATTTTTATATTCTTTGGTACAAGCAAGCTTGTACCTTACGGTGCATTACAATTGAAGCTAATGCTTCAACTACGCTCGAGGACTCGCGTAGAGAACTCTCCACCGTTCCGCTTAACTATTTTCGTTAAATTTATAAAAGGCTCGCTTCACACAAAATCATATTACTTTACTCACTTAAGACGGTCCCCCTCTCTTCGAAGAGAGGTATCACGAACAACAAATTTTATGCTCCATTTTTACCATTGTAAAACTTAATTCCACGTTCAAAAAAATCCCCTTACCAAACGGTAAGGGGGAAAGTTCAATTAATATTTGAAATCTGTGATAACCATTGTGTTGAAGAGTTCCTGTTTGTCAATCTGGATTTCAGAAACAAAGAAGATTTTTCCGCCACCCTGAATAGCAACATTCATATACTGCTCAAGCTTAATGATTTGGTTAGTTTTTGTGTCATATTCAACAACTGCTTTACAATCGTGATATGTAAGGTTATACGTAACGCCTGTGATAACAGCGGAAACAACGCCACCATTAATTGTTTCATCAATATCTGCTTTTGAAAGGGGTGAGAACATTGCGCCGGTGTTGCTGGGAGAAGTTGATGCACCTTCTGCCATGGGTTCGGGGTTATTTTCATCCTTAAGTTCAATAGTGATTCTTGCTTTGCCGTTGCCAAGGTCTTCGTACTTTGTGCTTTCAATAGCGTTTACATCTGTAAGATAGCAGCCCTTTTCGCATTTATATACAGGGAACCATCTCATATCGCTGCCTTTTTCAACGATTTCGGGGTCAGCTTCTGCAGCTTCCTTTGATGTCATAAGGTCAAGCTGGTCAACAAGGTCAAGAAGAGTACCTACAAGGTTGCCACCTTTGGAAATTACACGATTCTGAGCATCAGAGGGAAGCTCCTGATATTCAACCTTTTTGTAACCGGGCTTATCTTTTTTAGCCTTGTTCATTACAGTTGTATAGATTTCAAGAACTTCTTTATCTGTTTTCTTTTCTGCTGTTGCACCGCTGTCTGCAGGTTTGTTAGCATCGGGTGTTGTTGCAGTTGAGCCACTATTACCTGAGGGAGTTGTAGCTGTTGAACCGCTGTTACCTGCAGGAGCAGTTGTTTCAACTGACTGCTGAGCCTGCTGCTGTTGCTGCTGAGGCTGAGCCTGCTGTTGCTGCTGAGGCTGAGCCTGCTGTTGAGTCTGTTGACCTGCAGGAGCTGCCTGAAGCTCATTCTTTGCAAGGAAAACGATGGAAGCAACTGAAACTGCATTACTTGCAAGAACTGTGAAAACAAGAGCTACTGCAAGAATGACTGCAATAATTTTTAAATCTTTGCCTTTCATTTTAAAAACCTCTTTCATATTTACGCCCTGCATAGCAGAAACGCATATTTCTTAACATTATAAGATTAAACCAAAATATAGAAAAAGTCAATACTATATATTATACAAAAGAATGTCCTTTCAATTGTGCAAAAGAAAAAGACGACCCTCTTTCGAGAGTCGTCATTATGTATCTCAAATTAATATTTGAAATCCCAGTATTTAACGTTGAATTGAAGAACACCGTCACCGCTAAGAGGAATATTCAAAGCAAGTTTAACATCTGCTGCAAGTTCTGCGGAGCATTTGTGAGTAATTTCAACAAATTTGCCGTCTTTAGTCATTGTAGCTGTGATCGTATAAGCTTTATAATTGATTTCGCCTTTATCAAGACCCCAAACAAGAAGTTTAACTGCACTATCATTTTGAATTGTGTCTTTAACATCTTCCATGTAAAGGAAGTCTCTGGACATAAGATTGAGACCGTCTGTATCTGTCTTAGCGGGGTTAACAACATCTTTCATAACGATTGTGATAACAACGTTTGAACCGGAAGCCTTCTTTGTTACACTTTCAATTGTGCTTTCGGAACAGTTACTGATGGGCATACGGCGCATTGCATCTTCAGAGCCTTTAGCCTGAACTTTTGTTTCAGCATCTGCTTCTTTTGTAAGGAAGCCTTCAATAAGACCCTTAAGGTCATCATTACCGCCAAGATTGATTCTTTCGATCGCCTGCCATGATTTGTAAGAATAGCCTGCTACACCTTTAGTATTGATGTCTTTAGCAGCTTTTTGGAACATAGCGAGTGCTTCTTTATCAATTTTTGCTACGGGAGCTGCAGGTGCGTTAGCATTTGCATCATTGTTTGTATTTGTATTAGTGTTTGCGTTTGCATTAGCATCAGTATTTGTGTTTGTGTTTGCATTAGCATTTGAATCAGCAGCAGGAGCTGTTGTTTCAGGAGTTACTGTGCTGTTTGTGTTTGTGTTAGTGTTAGTGTTAGTGTTTGTGTTTGCATTGTTGTTTGCATCGGGAGTAACAGTACTGTCACCTAATGCGTCTACAGTACCTTCAGTAGCTGTCTGGCCTTTTGCAAGGAAAACAACAGAAGCGATGGAAACTGCGTTGCTTGTTACGATTGTGAAGAAAAGTGCTATACTGAGAATTATAGCAATAACCTTCATATCTGAATTTTTCATTGGTATAATACCCCTTTCAACTTTGTGGTACTGTATAACAACAACAAATTATATACAATAGCACATTATTTTTCAGTATCTTAAGATTACTCTAAAAAGCGAAAAAAGTCAAGTGCATTTTTTCCAAATGCACTGACTTATTTCATTTTCGTCAAAAAGCCGAAAAAATATTACATTTTTTGTGTATTCCATATATTTCGAGCATATTCGTTAATGGCTCTGTCTGCAGCAAATCTGCCGGAATATGCAATATTAAGAAGTGACATCTGATTCCATTTCTTTTTATCGAGGAAGGTTTCACGAACCTTTTTCTGTGCTCTCTGATAATCTGCAAAATCAGCAAGCACCATAAAGGGATCGTGGTGGATAATTGTGCCGGAAATATCGGAGAAATCCTTACCGTCAATTCCGTTATGGGTAATGAAATCAAGAACCTTGCGAAGCTCGGGATTATTATTATAATAATTCTGAGGATTATAGCCTGCTCTGCGAAGCTCATTAACCTCGGGAGTTTTCATACCGAAGAGGAACATATTATCGTCCCCTACTGATTCGTGGATTTCAACATTTGCACCGTCAAGAGTACCAATGGTAAGAGCACCGTTCATCATAAGCTTCATATTGCCTGTACCGCTTGCTTCCTTACCTGCAAGAGAAATCTGCTCGGAAACATCTGCTGCAGGCATAAGTCTTTCAGCATTTGTTACATTATAATCCTCAACATAGAGAACTTTAAGTCTGCCTTTAACATCGGGGTCCTTATCAATCATTTCACCGAGAGCTAAAATGAAGCTGATAATTCTCTGAGCAACATAGTAACCGGGGGCAGCCTTTGCACCGAAGATATAGGTCTTGGGAACAAAATCACCGTTGGGATTTTCTTTGATTGCAAGATATTCGGAAACAATGTTAAGAGCATTAAGGTGCTGACGCTTATACTCGTGAAGTCGCTTAACCTGAACATCAAAAATTGAGTTTGTATCAAGCACAACCCCTGTTGTTTTCTTAATATGGTTTGCAAAAGCTTCTTTATTTGCTTTTTTGATTTCACCGATTCTCTTAAGAACCTCTTCATCATCCTTGAAATCCGCAAGCTTTGAAAGATGCTCTGCATCATAAACAAATTTATCATTACCTAAAAGCTCTTTGATATATTCTGTTAAAGCAGGGTTAGCCTGACAAAGCCAACGTCTGTGAGCAATACCGTTTGTAACATTTGTGAATTTATCGGGAGTGAGCTTATAGAAATCATTAAAGAGTGTGTCTTTGAGAATCTGACTGTGAAGAGCAGAAACACCGTTAACCTTATGGCTTGCAGCAACGCAAAGGTTTGCCATACGGACTGCACCACCTGAAATGATAGCAGTACGCTCAACATAATCAGCATCGTGGGTGCTTTCCCATACATAAGCACGGAAGCGGTTGTCAATCTCTTTGATAATATTGTATACACGGGGAATAAGGCGCTTTACAAGGTCCTCACTCCAGCATTCAAGAGCCTCGCTCATAACTGTGTGGTTAGTATAAGCAACTGTATTAGTAACAATTCTCCAAGCGTCATCCCAACCATAACCGCACTCATCAAGAAGAATTCTCATAAGCTCGGGAATTGCCATTGTGGGATGAGTGTCGTTAATATGAATTGCGATTTTCTCGGGAAGATTATCAATTGTGCCGTATTCACGAAGATGGTGACGGACAATATCCTGAACAGATGCAGAAACGAGGAAATACTGCTGACGGAGTCTTAATGACTTTCCTTCAGGGTGGTTATCCATAGGATAAAGAACCTTACTGATAACCTCAGCCATTGCCTGACGCTCCATTGAACGCATAAAGTCGCCCTGATTAAAGGATTTCATATCAAACTCAGGTGCTCTTGCACTCCACAGGCGAAGACAGCTGATACCCTTGCCATCCTTACCTGCAACAAACATATCGTAAGGCACAGCCTGAATAATGTTTCCGTTTTCAATTTCAACACTGTGATAATGATTATCCCAGGATTCTTTAAGAGTACCCTCAAAGCAAACATCAACTGCACTGCTTTCACGGGGCATTAACCATACCTCACCACCGGGAAGCCAGTTATCAGGAAGCTCAGTCTGCCTGCCTTCAACAAGCTTCTGACGGAAAATACCATATTCATAAAGAATTGAATAACCTCTTGCAGGATAACCCTGTGTTGCAAGGCCGTCAAGATAGCAGGCTGCAAGGCGACCGAGACCACCGTTACCGAGACCTGCATCAGGCTCGCACTCGTAAAGAGATTCGAGCTTAATGCCATAATCCTTCAAAACGCTTTCAAATGTTTTTGTAAGGTTAAGGTTAAAAAGGGAGTTCTTAAGAGAACGTCCCATTAAAAATTCCATTGAAAGATAGCAAACTCTTTTTTTGCCCTCTTCATCCGCTTTTTTGCCAAGCTCGGCTCTGCCCTGTGCCATCATATCGCGTATAATCATTGAAACTGCTTTATAATACTGCTCATAGGTAGCATTCTCGGTAGAGATACCGAAAAAGTGGAGAAGTTTATTTTCAAGCATTTCTTTTGCTTGCTTCTTTGTAAGCTTATAATTCATACAAATCCTCCAAAAATATTTTAAAAAACCGCAGTTTTTTACTGTTCGATTATACATATTACACTAAAATAACGCTAAAATCAACTGTAACAAAGCAAAAAAATGTATAATATATCACACTAAATTTTGGATAATATTTCGGTAACCACACCTCCCTGGCGAAGGGAGGGGGACCGAGGAGCATAATTGCGAACTCGGTGGAGGGTTCTAGCGCATAAGCGCGTGCAATAAAATCCTTTACCTTATAAGAGATACCTTAGAAAACAAATGTTTTACAAAGCAGTAAAAAAATGACTCCCGGAACCGAAAAAAGCACACTGAAAACAAGAGAAAAAGCATTAACACCCAAGGAAAGCGGAACAAAGAAATTCACCGCCCAAACAGCACACAATGCACCCACTCCTCCAAGAGCACTTGTGAAAAAGGCTTTTAAAAAGCAACCGCTGTTTTTAAAAATCATCATAACTAAAACTAAAAGCACGACACCTATAAAATAAATCATTTCTCCACTTCCTTAAGCTTATTGAGTAAATATGCGTGCTTGACCTCAAGACTGCGAAGCTCAAGCACCGCCGATTCTACGAGAGCATTTTCATTTGCCACCGAAAGCTTAAAATAGGCAAGCTTCATTAAAAATCTTATATCTTCAATTTCCTTTAAAAGCAAATCTTTTTCGCTCATTTTTCTTATTCTTGAATACTTTTTTATTTTAGTTAACTTCCTCACCGCCTGTTATTTTAATACAATTATTTTTATTCATATAAAATTAATTTTATTACAGATTAATAATCATAATTAACGAGCATAATTATTATAGATGACTTGCGGAAAATTTAGGTATATTATTGCTCTCATCTGCAAAGTATAAGCTTTACGGGGCAACCCACCACCATTCCGCCCGAACTATATTTTAACAAAAACACACCACCCGAAATATACGCAAAGATATAATTTATCTATCCAAGAACGGTCCCCCTCCCTATTTGCTGAAGCAAACAGGGATGATAGGCTTCGCAACATCTTTAATTTTTCGATTTTTTCACTCCTCGCGAAGCTTACAATGTTCGGAATCAACGCTTCCCCGACACTCCGCATTCCGCATTTATTTTCCACTTTCCATTTTCAATTTTTAATTTAATAAGAGGTGCTTATGAACAGACATTCTTTTACTTATCAGCAATACTGTCCTGTTGTGGACAAAAATGTTATTATTGAGGAACTGACCTTTTTAAGCGGGAGAAAGAAAATCCGTTGTCTTTACTATCACAAATGCAACTGCAAGGAAATGGGCGGTTGCAAAAACAAATATGTGAAAAGAAGAATTGAGGCGGTTGAAAAAAGAGAGGAGTAATAGTATAATCAATGTACCACCCACCGCTGACGCGGTCCCCCCTCCTTTTTTACATTCGTAAAAAAAGAGGGATAAAATTCGCACTACTAAAGGTAAGGAGGTCTTGCATTGCCAGGAATATATATCCATATACCATTCTGCAAATCGAAATGTCCTTACTGTGATTTTTATTCTTACAGATGCAAAAGCGAAGAAATGAGCCTTTATGTTGACTCACTTTTAAATGAAATCAACACTCTTTCAAGAGTAAGTGATTTTGTTAAAGAGCCTTTCAAGGCAGACACCCTTTACCTCGGTGGCGGTACGCCCTCGGTTTTATCGGGGGAAGAGCTTTTCAGAATAATAACTACCGCAAAAGAAAAATTTTCTGTTCCTGACAATGCGGAAATCACCGTTGAATGCAACCCGAACTCTGATATTGAGGGTATTCTCCCCTACCTTTTAAAAGCCGGGGTTAACAGAATCTCTTTAGGGCTTCAATCTGCAGTTGACAAAGAGAGAAAAACGCTTGGCAGACAAAGTGATAAAAAGAGAGTAAAGGAAGTTATCGAGCTTTTAAAATCGAACGGTACAACCAATATTTCTCTTGATGTTATGCTCGGTATTCCTTATCAAACCGAAGAAAGCTTAAAAGAAACCCTTGATTTTGTTATTGAAAGCGGTGTGCCACATATCAGTGCATATATGCTTAAAATTGAGGACGGTACTCATTTTCATAAAAATCTTGATAAATATGATTTTCCCGATGAAGAAGCAACAATTGAGTTTTATAACCAATGCGCCGACACTCTTGAAAAATCAGGATTTATACATTACGAAATATCGAACTTTGCAAAGGCGGGCTTTGAAAGCCGTCACAATACAAAGTATTGGGAATTGGAGAATTATCTTGGTATTGGTCCCGGAGCCCATTCCTATATTGACGGCAAAAGATTTTATTTTGAAAGTGATACCGACGGCTTCATAAACGGCAAAAAAGCTGTTTTTGATGATTTCGGCGGTAACGCGGAAGAATACATAATGCTTAAATTACGATTAAAAAAAGGTCTATTACTTTCTGAGCTTAAAACACTTTATGGTGAAAAGCAATTAATAAAGATAAAAGAAAAAGCCCCGTTCTTAAAAGAACAAGGCTTAATTAGTTTTGACGGTGAAAGAATTGCCCTTACAAGAAAGGGTTATCTCCTTTCAAACTCCGTTATTTGTGAATTTATTTGATTATAAAAGTTTTATCGGACAGTTCCAATGAAGAAACGCCGTCCGTTGCGATAATTTCTTTATTTTCTGTAATAAAAATATACTCGAAGTCGTTATGCTCCTTTGCGAACTTAACGGCTTTTTCTTTGCCCATAGAAAAAAGAGCAGTTGAAAAGGCATCACAAAGAGCACCATCCTCACCTATTACTGTTACACTTAAAAGGTCACTTTTTGCAGGCTCGCCTGTTTTGGTATCAATAATATGGTGATAGATTTTGCCGTCCTTTTTAAAGCTTCTTTCATAACCGCCTGAGGTTACAACGCTTACATTACCCTTATGCTTAAAAGCACAAACAAGCTCATCTGTTTTTAACGGGTTTTTCACACCAACTGTCCACTCGCCTTTTTCAGCATTTTCACCACAAAGAACAATATTACCACCCAGAGAAATAACAGCACTTACACCGTATTCCTTTGCAATCTCCAAAAGCTCGTCACCAAGGTAACCTTTGGCAATTCCGCCTAAAGAAATCAATGTATTCTCTTCCTTGGTTAAAGTATCATCTTCTAAAAAAAGCTTATCATAGCCCACTAAAGAAAGAGTTCTTTTTATCTCTTCTTTTTTCGGCACACCATAATTCCCGTTATCAAAACCCCAAAGCTTTAAAACGGGCATTATTGTAATATCAAACGCTCCATCTGTGAGAGTGTTTGCCAAAATTGATTTTTCTATTATTTTTGCGGTGTCTTCACTGATTTTTATTTCTGTGTTTTTCCCATTTATAATGGCAACATCACTGTTTTCATTATTGGCATCAAAAAGGGCATCGAGCTCATTAATTCTATCAACCAAAAGCTGCAAAGACTCTTGATTATTAGCTTTAGAACTACTGAACACCCTTATACTCATAAGGGTGTTCATAGCAGTTAATTCTGTTTTCGCTTCCTTTTTGAAATTGCAGGAACACATTGAAAGCCAAAAGCAACCGCAAAGAAACAATGCTACCGCTTTTTTCATATCAGCTCAATCCTGCTTTTCTCATATTAGCTTCATGCTCACTCATTGTGTTTGCATAGAAAACATCACCGGTTTCAGTGTTATGGCAGAAATAGTAATAATTTGTATCAGAGGGTTCAAGTGCTGCTCTGATTGCTGCATCACCGGGGTTTGCTATAGCACCAACAGGAAGACCTTTACATTCTTCACTGTAAGTATCATAATCATCACGATATTGAATATATCTTTGAGTGTCTTCTGTAGAAGATGTAAGCGTAGGCTTGATCGTATTCAAAAGATAATCTTCTGTTGAGTCACAGTTTAGCCACGGGAATGTTGCAGGTCTGTCAAGACGGTTATAGAGAACAGATGCAATATCTGTCATCTGACCGCTTGAAGCTGCTTCTTCCTGGAGAATTGAAGCCATAATAATTACTTCATCAAGGCTCAGACCTCTTTCCTTTGCCTGCTTCTCATATTCATCGGTCCAACGATTTTTGAAGTTATCTAAAAATCTTCTTGCTACACTTGAAGCATTTTCACCAACATAGAATTCATAAGTATCAGGATACATATAGCCTTCAAGAACTCTAAAGCGTTTTTCTTTATTGGGAATTGATTTTATGAAGTCATAATCTTCTGAAAAATCAACATTCTGGAGAGTATTAATAAAGCTTGCGGCGGTGCAAACCTCGTTAGCTTCAAGCTTTTCTGCAATTTGGTCAATTGTCCAACCTTCAGGGAAGGTAAGAGTAACAGTTTCAGAAAGAGTAACATCCGCTTTCATTGTGGAAAGCATTTTTTCAAGCCCCATTTTGGGTGTAAGTGTATAAACTCCGGAAACATATTCTCTTTTCTCTTTATCTGCCGATGTCAAATCTAAAAGTTTAACAAACAAGTTACAGAACAGCTTATTGTTTATAAGATCATTATCCTTAAGTGCATCAATAACATCTGCATCACTCATACCCTTGGAAACCTCAACCTCAACTGTGGTGTCTTCCACATCAATCGCAAGAACATCATTAATGCAACGGATTCCGTAAATGCAAAGAACAACACTCGAAAGAGCGATTATAGCTATTGCAAGAGCCAAACGAGAAAGCTTGCCTGATGCAAAAAACTTTCCTAAAGCAGTATTTTGTCGTTTTTTGTTCTTTGCTTCTTTTTCAGCAATTGCTTTATTCTGCTTTGCAGTTGTTGGTGGTGCAGAAACCTTAAATTTATCCACAGCGGGTTTTGTTCTTTGATTTCTGCGTACAGTTGCTTTTTTCTCTCTTTGCGCCACCTTATCTATATCACGCGGAGGATTGGAGAAATAGACCCCACCTTTATAATTGGGGTTTTCATAAGCACTGTTTGAATTAATGTTGATTTTAAAATCATCAACCTTTTTCTGTCTTTTGCTTTTTAGCGTTTCTTCATCGGTAGTTTTAACGGGTTGAGCCTTATTTTTGGCACTTTCTGATTCGAATCTACTCAAAAGTTCTTCATAATCATTATAATTATCTTTTGCCACAACCAATCACTCCTTTGTAGTAATAATCTTTTTTTCAGTAACTATCATATCCACAGTTCTGTCATACTTGCCGTGGAATAATTCGTCCTCGATATTCTGCGAATAGCAAATTCCGATAGTTGAACCTTTATACTTGGAAAGGTATCGGTCATAATAGCCTTTGCCATATCCTAAACGATAGCCTGATTTATCAAACATAAATGCAGGAACAATGCAGATTGTATTTTCAGTTTCTGTGAGCATTTTTTCCTTGTTGGTCTCAGGCTCTAAAACACCAAAGGAGCCCGAGGAAAGCTCATCAAGAGAATTTATATAATAGAAATTCATTTCCGAAGGTCCGCCCTCACAACGAGGAACTGCAACCTTTTTACCTGCAGATAAAAGAGCGTTTATAAACTCTTTTGTATCAACCTCAATATCAGTTGAAACATAACATAAAAAAGTATCTGTTTCTCTTACTGCCCATAAATTAAGTAACTTATTGCAGATTTTTTTATCATAAGAACTTTTAACAATGGAATCCATTGAAATTCGGCTTTCCTTTGCTTCGGCTCTCATCTTCTTTTTTATGGGTCTAATATCTATTACTTTCTCCATTGAATACCTCTGAGTATCTCCAGTGCTTTTTCTTCACCGGTGATTCCGGAGCAGATTGCAGCACCAAACTCCCAGGCAACACCTGCACCCTTTGCGGTAACTATTGTGCCATCTGTAACAACTCCTGCTTCAACAAGACTTGCACCAATAAGCTCACCCTCAAAGCCGGGGAAGCAGGTAGCATTTTTACCTTTCAAAAGACCTTTTCTGCCTATGATAAAGGGTGCCGCACAAATTGCACCGATTATTTTATTATTTTCTGCACAATAACCAATCACTTCTTGCACTTTTTCTGAATTATTCAGATTTTCCGCACCGGGCATTCCTCCGGGAAGAATAATGCCCTGAAGTTTTTCATTTAATTGAACATCATCTAAAAGAATATCTGCTTCAACATTTATTCCGTGAGCACCACGGCAGAATTTACCGCTGACACCAACTGTTTTAACATCAACTCCTGCTCTTAACAAAAAATCGACAGGAGCAAGTGCTTCTATTTCTTCAAAGCCATTGGCAAGAAAAACATAAATCATTTTTTGACCTCTCAGTTTGAATATGGTATCCCGAAAAAGCCGTTTCGGATTTCGGGAACATCGTTTAATTTATAAAACATTCCGTAAGGAATTGCGTTTTCGTTTGCAACTTGTCTGTAAATAATTTCTTCTTTTGGGGTATTATTAAAAACCGCATTCAAAAGCAGATTTTCATTTCCGAAAAGCTCAAACACTGTAAGTTGTTTTTCAGTTTCTTCATAAAGGGCGTAACCCTTATTTTCAACAAAAATCGTTTTCACTTCACCGCTTACTGAATTAAAGAAAGAATTGAATGAAGTTTCTTTAAGAACTGCAAGAGGTACATTTACAGGGTTTTCAAAAAGGATTTTTCTGTAATCCCTATAACTCAGCTTTTGAATATTCTTTATTTCGTCATTTATAAAATCTCTTTTAAAAAGAGTTTTTTGAGAATAGGAAAATCCGTTTTTAAAACCAATTTTTTCATAAAGCTTAAAAAGATATTCTTCTTCGGGCACAAGAAAAAGATAGTCAATATTTCTGCCTTTTGCCACCTTGAAAAGTTCTCCGAAAAGTCTTTTCATAAGACCTTTGCCACGAAAATCGGGATGGGTGCAAACAGCATAAATGTAATAAGCAGAATATGTCTTTTTGTTAATTAAGATTTCACTTTCAAGCATATATAAAGCACTTACAGGCTTATTATCTTTAAAAGCAGCTAACACTCTTACAGGTGATACAGTTTTTTTAAAGAAATAATCAAGGCTTTCTTTACTGTCATCAAAGGCAGTTTGCCAAAGTTCTTTTAAATTTTCATACTCACATTCAAAAGGAAAGCGAATTTCAAAGGATTTTTCCATAGTATTTTTTCACAAGATACTCAGGGTGGTAAGAGGTTTTGGCTTTTCGCAAATTCTCTGCACCTGCATCATCTTCACGATTTACATACTGAAAATTCCCGAGAGAATTTTCCGCAAATAATTTATTGATAACCGCGTAAGCAGTAAGGTAGTCAGGAGAGGCTTTTTCAAAATGAGTGCAATAGGTCTTGCCGTCGGGCATCTCTTCACCCAAAGCATAGGCAACGATTTTGCCATCAACTCTTAAAATCGCCCCAGATAAATGAAGCTCATCAAAATATTCAAAAGCTTTATCTATAACAAGCTTTTCTTCGTCAAGCTTCGGATTTCTTTCTCCGCTTTTATGCCAAAGGCGAGAAAACTCAAGACATTCTTTTAAGTTGCTTTCATTTAACTCTTCGTAAGAATAATTATATTTTTTGCAAAAGGAGTTAACATGATTTTTCTTTGAATGGTATTTTCTGCCGCTTAAGGTTGCAAGCTTTTCACGAAGATAAACATAGTCAAAGAAATCCCTCTGCTCTTCTAAAACAAGTCTTTCACCGTAGAGTTCTTTTAAAATTTCAGCTTGCTCGTCGCTCAGGCAATAGAAACTAAGTTCTGCATTTCGCTCTTTTGCATCTTCCTCTAAAATTTCAAGGGCGTTTTTTATATCACCGCAGCCCCAAGGGAAAGCATAGCTTTTAATTCCGTTAAAGCGTGAGCGAAGAAAGATGAAGCCACCATTCTCTGCAATTCGGGTATTCTCCCCAACACTCCAGCAGAAAATATTACCAAAGGAAAAGTCACAAATCTGCGAAGCACTTTCAGTAACATTATTCAAAATCAAATCTCTGTCTTCAATTTTAATAGGATGAAAATCAAGCATACTGATTACTTCTTTATAGTTTCAAGTAAAATTTTATATACTGTATCGTTTATTGATTCTATTGAAAGAGGCTCACCATTCTCGGAACAAGGAACAATTACCCAACCGCATTTATCTGCCGCATAAAGTGCTGCATCTCTGCAAGCATTGAGGAATTCCACATTTGCTTCGTGAACGTCTTTTTTGTTTTCGTCACCCTTATAGCGTTGAGTCATAAGACGTTGGGAAACCTCAACGGGCATATCGAGAAAAATAACCTTGTCGGGAGCAGGAATGCCGATTTTCTTATATTCAAAATCGAAAAGCCAGTCAAGGTATTCATCCCATTCAGCTTTATCAAGCTTTGTCATCTGATAAATTGCATTTGCAGGAGTATAGCGGTCGGCAAAAATCAAGGTACCGTCAAGATATTCCTTCTTCCATTTTTCTGTATAAGATGCGAAACGGTCCGCAGCATAGAGAACAGAAGTTGCGTAGGCGTTAACATCTCCTGCATTTTTACCGAAATCACCTGCAAGATATTTTCTCACAAGAATACTCGAATCACTTTCATAATCAGGGAGCTTGATTTTTTTATAATCAATTCCATCCTGAGAAAGCCTTTTGCAGACAAGGTCGGTTTGCGTGGTTTTACCACAACCGTCAAGCCCTTCCAAATCAATAAACATAGTCTAAATAACAAACCTTTCAAAATATGACCGCAAAAACACATCATATTATTCCAATTATACCCATTAATAATACAATAAAACTTGTCAACTGTCAAACAATGTGACTGTTTTGTAATAAATATGTAATAAAATAACAAAACCCGCCGAAGCGGGTTTTTAAAATTAATCCTCTAAAAGTTTTAAAACACTTGCTTTGGGAAGAAGTCCTACTGCCTGATTAACAAGCTTTCCGCCTTTGTAAACAAGAAGAGTCGGAATACTTGAAATGCCGAACTGCATAGCAAGCTGCATTTCTTCATCCACATTCACTTTACCAACAACGACATCAGTTCTTTCTTCAGAGATTTCGTGAATTGTGGGAGCAATCATCTGACAAGGACCGCACCAGGTTGCCCAGAAATCGAGCAAAACAGGCTTTTCGCTTTTTAAAACCAATTCTTCAAAATTAGCGCTTGTAATAGTTAATTCTGCCATATTTATCCATCCTTTCGGTATATTAATCTTTAGATTTGTAATAAAGCATACAGTGGCAATAGCCTTCAAAGTTCGGGTCTTTTATCTGCTCACGGAATTCCTTACAGATACATTTATTTTCTTCCGTTCTCTCCAGTCTGCAAGGACAATAACCGCCTTTCATTTTAAGGCCCTCCTTTATTCTTGCAACAACCTCTTTATCCTCATTGAGCTTAACTGCCATCATATACACCTCACCAATTATGTTTTTACCCTGTTATTTTAACAAGAAAATACATACATATCAATATTTATTCTTTACTTTTTTAAAAAAGCGTGTAGAATGTTAAGGGTAAAAACAAAGAGTGAGGTGTTGTTATGAACACAATTAAGGAACAGGCTTATTCAGCCACAAAGGAAATAATTGAAACAGGAAAATTAAAAAAAGGACAAATTCTTGTTATTGGTTGCTCAACAAGTGAAGTTATTGGTGACACAATCGGCACTAACTCCTCCCCCGATACCGCAAAAGCAGTTTTTAACGGCGTTTATGAGGCTGCAAATGAATATGGTGTTTTTGTTGCGGCTCAATGCTGCGAGCATCTCAACAGAGCGATTATTATTGAAGCAGATGCAGTTCCCAATAGTGAATTTGTTAATGTAGTTCCCCAACCAAAAGCGGGTGGTTCATTTGCAACTGCTGCATATAATGCATTCAAAAACCCTATCGCCCTTGAAGAAATCAGGGCTGATGCAGGGCTTGACATCGGCTCAACTTTAATCGGTATGCACTTAAAAAGGGTTGCAGTGCCCGTAAGGCTTAAGAACAATAAAATCGGCAACGCTTTAGTCACTGCCGCAAGGGTAAGACCGAAATTTATCGGTGGCGAAAGAGCTCATTACAACGAAGATTTGATGTAAGGTGATATTATGAAATACGAAATTTTAAAGCTTTTATCTAAAAATGCCCGATACACACCCGAACAGATTGCAACAATGCTTGGTTCAACTGAAAATGAAGTAAAAAACGAAATTGAACAGCTTGAAAAGGACGGTATGATACGTGGCTACAAGGCTGTTATTAACTGGGACCAGTATGATGACGCCTATGTTTCCGCAATTGTTCAGCTCAATGTTGTTCCCAAAGCAGATTCAGGCTTTGAAGAGGTTGCTGAAAAGGTTATGTCCTTCCACGAGGTAGAGTCAGTTTATCTTATGTCCGGCTCTTATGACCTTAATGTTGTTGTTAAAGGCAAAACTTTACAGGATGTGGCAAGATTTGTGGCAAGAGAGCTTGCAACAATTGACTCCGTAACATCCACTGCAACGCATTTTGTTATGCGCCGTTACAAAGAGCTTGATGTTGAGCTGTTTGACACCGAGGAGGATACCAGGGGGCAGTTCATTTATGATTGATTACAGTAAGGTTTTAAACCCTGCAGTAACGCAAATAAAGCCATCGGGTATAAGAAAGTTTTTTGATATTGCCGCCACAATGGATGATGTTATATCTCTCGGCGTTGGTGAGCCCGACTTTCAGACCCCCTGGAGTATCAGAAAAGCAGGTATAAACTCACTTGAACGAGGCAGAACAAAATACAGCGCAAACCGCGGTACAATTGAATTAAGAAGAGAAATTTCCGCATATTTAAAAAGACGATACAATATAGAATACAAGCCCGAAACAGAAATTCTTGTTACAGTCGGCGGTAGTGAGGCAATCGACGGAGCAATCCGAGCTATTGTTGCCCCCGGTGACGAGGTTATTATTCCTCAGCCCAGCTATGTTTGCTATGAGCCTATAACAAGTCTTGCAGGTGGTGTTCCCGTAATTATTGAAACAAAAGCGGAAAATGATTTTAAGGTAACACCTGAAGAACTGAAAAACGCAATCACACCTAAAACAAAAGCACTTATTCTCCCCTATCCCTGCAACCCCACAGGTGCGGTTATGGAAAAAGAGGATATTGAAAAAATTGCTGAAATTCTTAAAGGTACAAACATCATTGTTATTTCAGATGAAATATATTCCGAGCTTACCTACGGAGATTACACCCACGTTTCCCCTGCTTCAATTGATGGCCTCTGGGAAAGGACGATTACCGTTAACGGCTTTTCAAAGGCGTATTCAATGACAGGCTGGCGTTTAGGCTATGCCTGCGGTCCCGAGGCACTTATGCAGCAGATAACAAAAATCCACCAATATGCAATAATGTGCGCTCCCACTACATCACAATATGCGGCGGTTGAGGCTCTCAGAAACGGTGACGAAGCAATCGAAAAAATGAGAGCGGAATATGACCGCAGAAGACGTCTTATTGTAAACGGTTTTAACAAATTAGGCCTTACCTGCAGAGAACCGAAAGGTGCATTTTATTCCTTCCCCTGCATTAAAAGCACGGGGCTATCCAGCGAGGAATTCTGCGAAAAGCTCCTTGAAAGCAAAAAGGTTGCGGTTGTTCCCGGAACCGCTTTCGGCAAAGGCGGAGAGGGCTTTGTAAGAGCCTCTTATTGCTACTCAACAGAGCATATTATAAAGGCTCTTGAAAGAATAGAAGAATTTATAAATGAGCTATAAAAGTTTTATCACTCGGTTAAGAAAAATTTTCTTAACCGAGTGATTTTTATTGTTTATTCTTTTTATGTTTTGGTTTTTTACCGCTATCTCCGCCACTTACATCAAAGGCTTCAAGAAGTTCTCCGTCGCTTATAACAAACAGCACCACAATAGTTATTATTATAAATGCACCAAAGCTACCAAAAGAAATATCACTTAAGACATACCGTTTATTGTTTGCCGTAACCCCCATTACACCAACAGAGAAAAGAGCAAGCAAGGTGGAAAAGAAACTGAAGCTGAAAAGCATTCCGTCACGCTTAATTTCCAAAACCACAAAAGTAACAAGCATTATGCAACCTATAACTATGGCAGAAATACATATATTTTTCTTGATTTCAGGAAACAACTGAACTAAAAGAAACACAACAAACAACAAAACAACAGGAAAAACGCAGGCTTTGAACATATCACTAATATTCAAAAGCTCTTTTTGGTCAATGTAATATGCCGACACAGAAAAACCGTTGGCAACTGAGTTCACAATGAAGCTTAAAGCATAGCTGATTTTCATTTTTTTGCCAAAACAATGAACAGGTATGGCAACAATCATCAATATAAAACCTATAACTAAACCATACCATTTTTCACAAACAGAGGTTGCAAACAAAGTTGAAACAACGAATATACCCATTGCTACCAAAGAGGAAAGAAAAACAACAATAGGTTTTAAATTAGTGTCAATTTGTTTGGTTTGTGCCATAGTTACACCTACTTTATTACTTAATTGCTTTTTAGTACCTCCCACCACCTGCGGTGGTCCCCCCTCCTTTTTGCTACGCAAAAAAGAGGGATAGGCTTCGCAATACTTTTACTTATTCTTTTGGCGCATTTCCGCGCCCCGAAACTTGCCACTTGCCACTTTCAACTTGCCACTGCTCTGGCATCTAATCGAAATTAATCTAAATTAATTTCGATTACAATGGGGCAATGGTCACTTGTAAGCTCGCCATTCTGAACACCCGAAAGAACATTGTAAGAATTAACATTTATCCCCTTTTTAGAAATCATAAAATAGTCAATCCGCTTGAATTTCTCAGGATTATTCCAACCGTTGTAGGTATGCAACTCTGATGCGTTTTCGGTTGCATATTTTGCATCAAGGAAGCTTTCGGTTACGCTGTTATAGGTAACAGAGCCTTCTTCTGCATTGAAGTCACCCATAATTACTGCAGGAAGAGAGCCGAATTCGCTGATTTTATCAAGAACAACCTGAATACCGTTAATTCTTGCTTCATCACTTACGTGGCTTAAATGGGTATTGAAAACAACAAAATCCTGTTTTGTTGTTTTTTCTGTCAATATAACATAGCTACATACTCTGTTATACTGTGCACCCCAGGATTTGCTGGGAACCTCGGGAGTTTCCGAAAGCCAGAAAGAGCCTTTATCTACAAGGCTATAAAGCTCTGTGTTATAGAATATGGGGCACCCCTCTGAATTGAAGGCATCGTCACGATAGGTAATAACAGAATCGTAACCCTCTAAAGAGTCAACAAGGTAAGAATAATGCCATTTTGTTGCTTCCTGAAAGCCGATTATACCGGGCATTTCCTCTACTATATCATCAATTATCAAATCCGCACGATAGAACCAACCCTTTTTGCCCCAATCGGTAGGACTGATGCAACGAAGGTTATAACTCATCATTTTGATATTGTCTTCTTTGGGCTCAATTTTGACAGTTTCTTTATGCTCTTTGTAGTGGGGGTAATACATAAAGGTGTTACCTACAAGAACAATTGCTGCCACAAGAACAAGGGCTAATATACTACCAAGAATAATTATAATTGTTTTTTTCATTTTCATCACCGAAATTATAATAGCATATAAAATTGCAAATGGCAAACGAGAAAACATAAATAAATGATTGAAAATAAACATAAAAAAGTATATACTTAAACAAAACATAAAAAAGGAGTAGGTTTATGGATATTTCAAAATTTTTCGAATCTGTTGATTTTTCCAAGCTTATTGACACAGTTATGGAAATGGGCGCATCATTTGGCGTGAAGCTTATTGAAGCGGTAATTGTTCTTCTTGTTGGTTTCAAGCTTGTTAAGGTTGTAAAAAAATTCCTCAGACAGTCACCCAAGCTTTCAAAGCTCGATACAGGACTTCGCACCTTCCTTGCAAGTGCATCAAGCATTCTCTTATATGTGCTTCTTATTATCACCGTTGCAATGATTTTAGGTGTACCTGTAACATCATTTATCACAATTCTTGCTTCCTGCGGTGTTGCAATAGGTCTTGCTCTTCAGGGTTCACTTTCAAACCTTGCAGGCGGAATTATGATTCTTCTTTTCAAGCCCTTTAAGGTTGGCGATTATATTGAAGCTGCAGGTGAAACAGGTACTGTTAATGAAATTTCTGTTATGTATACAGAAATTTTAACTCTCGATAACAAGAGAATTACAATTCCCAACGGCTCAATTACAAACTCTGTTATTGAAAACTATTCAAGCGAGGCAACAAGACGAGTTGACCTGACTTTTAACACAGCTTATTCAAACGATGTTGAAAAGGTTAAAGAGGTAATTATGGGCGTTGTTGAAAAACACCCTGCTGCCCTTAAAACACCCGCACCTTTTGTAAGACTTTCAGGACACAAAGAAAGCTCACTTGAATACACAGTTCGCATCTGGTGCAACTCCGCTGATTATTGGGATGTTTATTTTGACACAATGGAAAATGTTAAGAAAGCATTTGACGAAAACAATATTCAAATCCCCTATTCACAGTTGGATGTACATATTGAGAAATAAATTAACTTGCTGAAAAACAGGACAAAAAGTAGGACAAAAAACCGAAAAACTACGAACACAGACGAACAAACAAGGAAATAAAAATAAAAAAACAAACCGCCAAAACCCTTTATTTTAAAAGGATTTGGCGGTTTTTGGCGGAGAGCAAGGGATTCGATGGGCTCTGCCCATCGTTCGCTTTGCGAACACCCGATTATGTTCGGCTTCGCCGAGGGGGTTCGAATCCCTTTTCCTTTCTATAAAAAATACAGAGCATTACCTTTCGGTAACACTCTATACTTCTTGGCGGAGAGCAAGGGATTCGAACCCTCGAAACGCTTTTAGGCGTTTACACGATTTCCAATCGTGCTCCTTCGACCAGCTCGGACAACTCTCCATCTGTTCAAAGAATTTACATATTAAATTCTGCACCTCTCACAAAGTGCCTTGCTATTATAACTAATTGATTGGAAAAAATCAAGGGGTTATCAATATTTTTTTATTTTTGTTTTTTGTTGTATAGTTTTTTCTTTTATGGTATTATTTACACAATGTGGTTATTGTGTACCACCCACCACCTGCGGTGGTCCCCCCTCCTTTTTGCTCCGCAAAAAAGAGGGATAGAATTTGCACTAAACAATTTCTTTTTGAGGCACAGGCAAGCCAGTGCCCTACGATTAATGAATAAGGAGAGTTTTTATGAAATTCAAACCCTATCACAAAAGCCTTGAAGATTTGCATGTTGGGGCACAAAGCCCCCGTGCATATTTCATTCCTTATGATAACCTTGAGGATGCGCTTTCAGGCGACAGAAACAAATCTTACTATTTAACAAATCTCTGCGGTGATGACTGGAGCTTCAAATTCTTTGACAGCTTTGAGGATTTAGATGACGATTATCTTACTGCAGATTTTGATAAAAAGGATTTACCCTTGGTAAAGGTACCCGGTAACATTCAGCTTTATGAAAATGTGGAGCACGATTCCCCTCTTTACTCAAACCTTAAATATCCCTTCCCCACAGACCCGCCCCATGTTCCCGAGGACAACCCCTGCTCTGTTTTCATCAAGGAATTTGATGTCAGCGCAGAGATGCTTGAAAGAGATAACATAATCACCTTTGAGGGTGTTTCCTCCTGCTTTTATCTTTTAATTAACGGCGAATTTGTTGGCTACAGTCAGGTTTCTCACTGCACAAGTGAATTTGATATTTCAAAACATCTTCACGAGGGCAAAAACAGAATTACTGTTGTTGTAGTTAAATGGTGCGATGGCTCATATCTCGAAGACCAGGACTATTTCCGCCTTTCAGGTATTTTCAGAGAGGTTTATATACTTTCCCGCAGTAAAAACCGCTTGAAAGATGTTTATATAAGACAGAGCTTCAACGAGGATTATTCTCTTGCAACTCTTACTGTTGAATGTGATTTAGTTGGTAATGCTCCCGTTCTTTACGGACTTGCCTCTCCTAAGGGTGATGTTATTGCTACAAGCGAAAGTGCAGATTCCACATTTACAATTGAAATTCAGAATCCTTTAATGTGGAATGACGAAGCTCCTTATGTTTACACACTTTTCCTTACTGTTGAGGATGAAATTGTTCCCTTCCAGATTGGTCTTTGTGAAGTTAAAATTGAAAACAAGGTATTCCTTGTAAACGGCAAGGGCGTTAAGCTCCGCGGTATCAACCGCCACGATTCTACACTTAACGGCTACGTTGTTACAAAAGAGCAGATGGTTGAAGATTTGCTCCTTTTAAAACGTGCAAACGTTAACTGCATCAGAACCTCTCACTACCCCAATGACCCGAGATTTTTGGACCTTTGTGAAGCTCTCGGCTTCTATATTGTTGATGAGGCTGACATTGAAACTCACGGTATGGGCTTCAACACAGATGCTGACTGGGATTGGATGCGTTGGTCAATGCTTTCAACAATTGATGAATGGGAAGCTGCTTACGTTGACCGTGCCGCAAGGCTTTTTGAAAGAGATAAAAACCACGGTTGCGTTGTTATGTGGTCTCTCGGTAACGAAAGCGGTTGCGGTAAAAACCACAGAGCTATGAGAAAATACATAAAATCCCGTAACGAAAATGCCCTTGTTCACTATGAGAACTCCCACCTTGAATTCAAGGCAGTTCCCGAGGGCGAATGCTTTAAGGATATTTCCGATGTAGAAAGCAGAATGTATGCAGGTGTTAATTACATTGACGCTTACTGTCAGAACGAAGAATACGACAAGCCCTTCTATATGTGCGAATATGTTTGCTCAATGTCCACAGGTGATGTTTACGATTACTGGGAGCTTGTTGATAAATACGATAATTTTTGTGGCGGTTGTATATGGGAGCTTACTGACCATGCGATAAACATTCCCGATGAAAACGGCAACCCCCGTTACTACTACGGCGGTGATTTCGGCGATTTCCCCAACGATGGAATCTGCTGTATTGACGGTCTTGTTTTCCCTGACAGAACACCCCGTCCGGGTTACTTTGATATGAAAAAGGTTTATGAGCCTTTCAGGGCAACCTACCAAAACGGCGAATTGACTGTTAAGAGCGTCCGCTATTTCACAAGCCTTTCTGACCTTTCTTTGAAATGGAAATTAACATCCAACGAAAAGGTTCTTGCAGAGGGTGAAATTGATGCACTTGAAATCGCACCTCAGAGCTCTGCAACCTACAAGCTCTTTGACGAAAACGATTATAAGCTTTCGGGTGATTGCTTCGTAACTGCTACAATTCACCAGAAGAATGACACTCCCTGGGCAGAAAAGGGTTATGAAATTGGTTTCTTGCAGTTTGAAATTGAAACAGAAAAAGCTGTTGCAGATAAAGACGGCAACAAGGTTGTTCTTGCTCAAGCTGACAGATACGCAGTTATCACCTGTGGTGATATTGAATACATTTTCGACAAGCCTTACGGCAGAATTGCCTCTATAAAAAAGAACGGCAAGGAATACCTTGAAGCTCCCGTTAAATTCAAAATGTGGCACGCGCCTGCTTACAACAGAGGCTCTGTTGACGAATGGATTGCAAACCACCTTCACCATATTGCGCAGAAAACTTATTCAACTGAAATTGACGAAGCTAACAACAAAGTAATTATTGTTTCTGAAATTGCTCTTGGCGGACCTGCAAATCCCCCCATATTAAAGGGCAAGCTTACACATATTTTCCATGGTGACGGCTCTGTTGATATTGCGCTTTACGGTGACATCCGTGAAAATGCACCGCTCCTTCCTCGTTTGGGTCTTGAGCTTCTTATGAATGAGGAATACGAAGATATTAAATACTTTGGTCTCGGCAAAACAGAAACCTACCCCGACAGATATAAAGCAGGTCGCTTTGGTGAATATGAATTGACAGTTACAGATAACTTCGTTCACTACATTCGTCCTCAGGAAAACTCCTCTCACTTTAAAACAAGAAGAGTTGCTGTCGGAAGCAAGGGCGGTAACGGGCTTTTCGTTACAGGCTCAATGGGTGCAGAAGAATTCTCATTCAATGCGTCTCACTATTCTGCAGAGCAGTTAACTGAAAAGAAGCACGATTTTGAGCTTGAAAAAGAGCCTTATACAGTTTTCAACATTGATGCACGCTTTAATGCTTTGAGCGAAAGCGGCGAGCTCAACAACGATGAAAACAACAGACTCTTTGACGAAAAAACTTTAACTTTCAGCTTTAACATTAAGCCTGTTGAAATGAAATAATCTGGTGATACAAACTGATACTAAGTGATACTAACTGATACCGGTTAGTATCACTTATATTTTTAAAAGAAATAAATATTGCTATTATAATATTTAATTGGTATAATTCATTTATAAATACTTTTTTCGGAGGTATATATAATGAAAAAAGGTAAAATCAAGGATATGCTTTCCTATGGTGTGGGTGCGGTTGGTCTTGATTTAAGCTACGGACTTTTTTACTCATACCTTGCAAAATATTTAACCGATATTCTGCATCTTAATAAAAAATTCCTTTTGTTTTTGACCCCCTTTGCTCGTATATGGGATGGCATCAACGACCCTATGATGGGCACAATTGTTGATAACACAAAAACAAAAATGGGTAAATACCGCCCTTGGATTCTTATTGGTTCCTGTTGTAATGCGGTTGTCCTTTCCCTTTTGTTCTCAAACCCCGGTTTTGAGCTTGGCGGAATACCTCTTTACATTTATGTTGCGGTGCTTTATGTTGGTTGGGGTATGACAAATACAACGGCTGATATTCCCTATTGGTCAATGGTTCCCTCATTCACAAGTGACCCTAAAGAAAGAAGCCTTATTGCAACAGTTGCCAGAACCTTTTCCGGCTTAGGTCAGGGCATTATTTCAATTCTTACCCCTGTTATGCTCCCCTTATTAAGTGAGGCTACATACAATGGAGAGAAAATTGCAGATGCAAGAGGTTATTCACTCTGGGCAATTATCTGTGCCTGTGCTCTCGTTGGCTTCTCCTCCCTTTCTGTTTTAAACACAAAGGAAAAACACGTTACATCACAGCCCGAAAAATTCACATTCAAGAAAATGTTCCATATTGCAAAGAACAATGACCAGCTTCTTATATTTATGCTTTTTGCAATGCTTTCAAATGCAGGCTGGTATATGATTTCAGGTGTTGGCGTTTATTTCTTCGATGTTGTTGCAGGTGACCCTGCAAAGCAATCTACCTTTAACATTATCGGTGCGGTTGGTTCTGTTTTAGGTCTTGGTGTTGTTCCCGTTCTTACAAAGTTTATGTCCCGAAGAAGATGCTATCAGGTTTCTCTCGGTCTTGCTATTTTCGGCTTTCTCACAATGGGTATTTGCGTTCACTCCTTCGGTTCATACATGGCAATGAATTTTTGCTATCTTATTGCTTCCATCGGTATTGCTTCAATGTTTGTTTCCCAGACAGTTTTCCTTGCAGATATTGTTGACTACGGTGAAATCAAAATGGGCTTCCGCTCTGAATCCATCACCTTCTCAATGAAGGGCTTTTTGCAGAAAATGGCTTACACCATTCAGACAATTATTCTTTTCTCAGGTCTCGAGATTTCTAAATACAACGAAAACCTCCACGCAGAAAACAGTGCCGAGGTTAAATCTGCAATAAGCTTTATGATGCTTGTTGCACCTGTAATTCTTATTACACTTTCACTTATTATTTACTCTTGGAAATTCAAGCTTCACGGAAAATATATGGAAGAAATTACGGAGAAGATTAATCAGAAGCACGCAGAAATGAATGGGTAATCAAGTTACTAGTCGCCAGTTTCCAGTTTATAATGCAGAATGGGTAATGCGTAATTATAAAAATATTTAGTCCAATAAAATTACTGGTGGTTCTTGCCTTCCTTCGAAGGAAGGGGGACCACCTTTTTATTTGTTTTTTAATGAATAAAGTTTCAAACGAGCGCAGAAACAATGACCAAAATAAAAGTTGGTCGGGTGGTGGAAGGTTCTTGACGCGAACACCTGAGCGTCTTTTCACCATAGGTGAAACTGTAACAAACTTATTGTTCTGAATTCATATATTCTGTAATAAAGTACATTACAATTGAAGCTAATGCTTCAACTACGCTCGAGGGCTCGCGTAGAGAACCACCCACCATTCCGCTATACTTTATCTATATAATTTACAATTAGCTCGCTTAAAACACAATCCAATATATTTACATATTCAAGATGGTCCCCCCGCCTTCGAAGGCAGGTTCAACAAACAACAACTTTTTTCTGCTATTTTTACATTTTTGAAAATTCCACTTTTTTAAAAATTAAATCATTATTAATAAACTTGTAAATATTTGGTAGTTTTTTATGGTACAATATATTTAATAATAAAAGAAAAACTATTATAAGGTGAATAAATGATGAAAAAGTTAAGAAAGAAATTTTCTGATAATATTTTTAATGTTATTATTGGCGGAGTTTTTGCAATAGTGGGGCTTTTTGTTCTGCTTTTCCCCGATACATCATTAATGACTGTTTGCTATATATTAGGAACTGCCTGCCTTATTGGTGGTATAATCAGAACTGTTCGCTATGTTAAAGATAAAAAAGAAAGTGCACCCAATATTATTGACATAATATCAGGAATTGTGCTTTTAGCAGTTGCATTTATGCTCCTTTTACATCCTAAATTTCTGATGTCAGTTCTCCCATTTATTATCGGTATTTCTGTTGTGGTTTACGCAGTTTCAACCTTCTTTTCGGGAAAAGGCTGCCTTTTTTCAAAAATCTTTGCAGGTATTATTGCAATATACGGTATTTCTCTTGTTCTTAATCCCTTTAAGGGTGCTACCTCAATTACATCAATGGTGGGCTTCGGTCTTCTTGTTTTCGGCATTGTTAAAATAGTTTCCGAAATTATTATACACAAAAACAAACCCCAGTTGCCTGAAGATATTGATGGTGATGGGTATATAGAGGTGGATTTTAAGGATATATAACATATAACAAGGCTTCAAGACGGCTAAGTGTCTTGAAGCCTTGTTAATTTTATTATTTTCCATTAATTACCTAATCCAAAGAATTTAAAAATTGCTGTTATTAGCATAAAAAGAATTTGCAGAATATTGTTAGATGCAATTAAATTATCCGTTACATCATCAGGACCGATATTGCCTGTTCCCTCAAAAACTTCTCCGTTATACTCTGATGTATGGGAAGAAAGCCAGGAAATCATACCGTCGGGGTAAGTTAATTCAACAGTATTACCATTTCCGTCAACAGTTGTCATATTAGGATAGTCACCGTTTGTAACAGAGAACATATCGTAGTTAACTGCAAACCATGTATGGTGGGCACTGCTTGTTGGAGTACCGTCTGCATAGCAAACCTTTGTAATGGTTGAAAATCTGCAATCCTCGGGGACATTAGTTGTATTAACAATTTTATCCCAAGTGGGAGATACTGATAAATGATAATTAACAAGCGGGTCCTGTGTGCTTGAGGTTAACCAGATTGGCATATATTGAAGATAATTTATTAAATTAGCATCTGGTGCCCAAGCAGGACAAATAGGGAATGCTGCGGCAAACATTTCGGGATAAGAAATAGCCATTTTAAGTGTCATTTTACCGCCCATTGAATATCCGCCAACATAAATTCTTGTAAGGT
>SVOP01000107.1 GCA_015066325.1 Oscillospiraceae bacterium | reverse complement strand
GCCTTAGCTTCTCCCCAGGCACCCAAAAGGTTACTTTTCCCCATAGAATTTCTTTAAAAAAGACAGCCGGTGAATAGGACAAGCACCATGGGCTTCCAGCGCTGCGTAATGCGCTTTCGTACCGTATCCCTTGTGGATTTCAAACCCGTATTGCGGATACTCTTTTGCCTGTTCCAGCATATAATCATCTCTGGTGACTTTTGCCAGGATAGATGCCGCTGCAATACTGGCGCTTCTGCTGTCACCGTGAACAACTGTTTCAACAGGAAGGCCAAAATCCTTTGCACGATTACCATCGATAATGGCTGCTTCTGGCCTTATCTGTAATTTACTGATGGCTCGCTCCATTGCAAGATATGTTGCCTGTAAAATGTTGATTTCATCAATCTCTTTGTGGTCAGCAAGGGCGATCCCATAGGCGAGTGCCTGTTCTTTAATGATTGGAAACAACTCTCTACGGCGCTTATCAGACAACTTTTTGCTGTCGTTGAGTCCGGGAATCTCCACATGTGGTGGGAGAATCACAGCCGCGGCACATACAGGCCCTGCTAGAGGTCCTCTCCCCGCTTCATCCACACCGCAAACAACAGTGTAACCATCATTATGCGCTTGTATCTCATAAGAATAATCTAACATAATATATCACCCATTAAAAAATCCTGAAGAAGTATCTTCAGGATTCATTTTATAATATTTATTCAGGGAATTCAAGGGTTAATCTACCAAGCTTTCCTCCGCGGTATTCATCAAGAAGCATTATTGATGCTCTTTCGGTATCTATCTCCCCACCTGAAATGAGCATCCCCCTTTTTCTGCCAATCATTTCAAGAATTTCGTAATCCTCTGCTTCTTCGAAGCCTGCAATTTTATAACGTTCGCTTATTCGGTCACAGTAGCCGTTTTTAAGCACGTTAATGAGACGCATAGCAAGAACCTCACTATCAAGAATCTCGTCTTTAACAGAGCCTATAAAGGCCAATTTATCACCAACGGATTTATCATCAAACTTAGGCCATAAAACACCGGGAGTATCGAGAAGCTCAACACCATTCCCAACTGCAAACCAACTGTTAGAACGGGTAACACCCGGCTTATCGGCAACCTTTGCACGATTACGCCCTGCCATTTTATTTATGAAAGAAGATTTTCCTGTATTGGGTATTCCCACAACCATAACGCGAAGAGGCTTACCAACCATACCCTTTTCAGCGTTACGCTGAATTTTATCTTTTAAAACCTCTCTTACAAGTGGCAAATAAGCATTTAACCCCTTACCGCTACGGCAGTCAACGGGAAGAGCATACATTCCGTTATTTTTGTAATATTCAACCCATTTTGCAGTTGCTTTTTCATCAGCAACATCGCATTTGTTAAGAAGAACAATTCGGGGCTTATTCCCAATCATTTCTTTGAGCTCAGGGTTTGAAGAGCTCATTGGTATTCTTGCATCAACAATTTCCGTCACTAAATCCACAAACGGCAGGCTTTCCTTAATAAGCCTGCGCGTTTTAGCCATATGACCCGGAAACCATTGAACTGTTTGTTTCTGGTAATCACTCATAATCGTATATATCAAAATCTCCGAAAGGCAAAATTCTTATTACTGCTTTGCCTAAAACATATCTTTCATCTAAAGGACCGATAAGGTTTGAACGGCTATCCGTTGAACCGTTTCTGTTATCTCCCATACAGAAGATGTGACCTTCAGGCACTGTATAAGGGAAATCAATGTCATCAAGCTTGGGAAGAATAAAATCTTCTCTTGTATAAGGCTCTTCAAGGGCAACACCATCCACATAAACAATGCCCGTAGCAAAGTCTATATCAACAGTTTCGCCACCCTTAGCAATCACTCTCTTAATAAGTGGTTCATCAAAATAGTTTGGTTCAGTGATAACAACAATATCGCCACGCTCGTAGCTGCCCTTGTTGACTGTTAAAAGCCAGTCGTTGTCTTGAAGGGTGTTAGTCATAGAATAACCCTCAACACCAACTAGACGAAATACAAAGGTAAACACAACAGCAATAATTATAAAGGCAGACATAACTATTGAAACCATATCATAAACAGAAAGATGGAAGCTGTTTTTACCTTTTTTAGATTCCTTCTTTTCGATTTTTGTTGTTTCTTCAGCCTTTATATCAACAATTCTTTCATCGTTATTCATATTATTCTACCTTCCAATCGCCGATAGGAAAAAATCTGAAAAGAACCTTTCCCACAATAAGCCTTTCATCAACACAACCAACTCTTGTTGAACGACTGTCAAGAGAATTACCTCTGTTATCCCCAAGAACAAATACTGTTCCTTCGGGAACAGTTATGGGAAAAGCAATGTCAAACTGCTGAGAAGTAAGCTCATCAGTATAATCCTCTTCGGTTCCGTTAACTGTTACAACACCCGTTGTGAAATTAATATCAACAGTATCACCGCCAACGGCAACAATACGTTTTATAATCGGCTCTTTAAGACCATCGGTGCTTGAAATAACAACAATATCGCCTCTCTGAGCTTCATAACCAACAGTTGAAACAACAACCTTATCATTATTCTGAAGAGTTGGCTTCATTGAAGTTCCGTCAACATTTACAACTCTGAAAGCAAATATAAAAAGAATGCTTATAACAACAAGAGCAGAAATTATTGCCTGAAAGACCTCAAAAATATCGAGTTTACCATCACTCAGAAATTTTTTCTTTTTGGAAACTGTTTCTTCGCTCAATGTTATACTATATTCTTCGGTTTTGCGCATATTGCTCACCTCTTAATAAATATAATCTTAAAAAGAAATCAAGGGCAGATTATACATCTGCCCCGTTTTTCGACCTTTATCAGCCGATTTTTTCCTTAACCTTAGAAGCCTTACCAACTCTGTCACGAAGATAATAAAGTTTTGCACGGCGAACTTTACCGTAACGAACAACTTTAACAGATGCAACGTTGGGAGAGTGAACAGGGAAAACTCTTTCAACACCTACGCCGTAAGAAACACGACGAACTGTGAATGTTTCGCTAACACCGCTACCGTTTTTTGCAATAACTGTACCTTCGAAAGCCTGAAGTCTTTCTCTCTGACCTTCACGGATTTTAACGTCGATTCTAACAGTATCACCAACGTTAAACTCGGGCTTCTCAGCCTTAAGGCTGTCCTGTGCAATAAGTTTTAATGCGTCCATAATAAACCTCCGAATTTTTTCAAGCGTTCTTACCCTTCGGGCAGCGGACCGCCAGCTTTAATGTTGCCATTAACTGCCGTTGTCTCGAAACAACGCACACATAGACTTGATAATAATATCACAAGAATTCGAAAAATGCAACAGTTTTTTATAAATTTATTTGTTAAATTTTCATAAGAAAACAGAGCAAGTAAAACCTCGCTCTGTTATTATATGTCTTATTCAATTAGTTTACAAGGCCTACACCGCAGGAATAAAAACAACCTTGAGATTTTCTGTTGTTTCCCCTTCTAAACCGTTTTCTTCTGCAATTGCATTTACTGTTGTATTATAACGCCTTGCAATTGACCAAAGACTCTCGCTTTCTTCGGGGAAATAAACAGTAATGGCATTTGAATTTCTCACAGGTTGATTTTCGCTTTCGGTTATATCTGTAACCCCATCAATATAAAGCTTACCGAAAACACTTGCCGATACATTTATTTCCGCTCTTACATCAATATCGTTATTTCCTTTTGCTGCACAATCCAAAGAGAAAACATTAAGCTTTGGCAAACAGAAAATATCAACATCTTCATAATCAGCTTTTCTTTCGTATTTAACATCAAGAATCTTATTGATATTGGAAATACTTCCCGAAGCATCCTTTATTAACACTGACAAAGAAAGATTCGCAGAAACTATAAGCAGTTCATTTTCTTTTTTAGCCGTTACATTAGTCAACTCGCAGGTTGAACCCATAACCTTACTTATGCCCTCACCGCTTACCTGAAAATCTTCTCTGAAAATATATGTATCACGGATTTCATCAAGTGGTGTAAAAAACAGCATAGACTGTTTCTTTAAATCAACACAACTGCCAACAGCATAAGCATCATTTATAACAACAAGCTCCTTTTCCTCCCACATTAAAGCAGAGGCATCTATGCTAATGCCAATATCAAAAGAACCTCCCACTCCATCCTGCTCATTTTTCAGCATAACATCAAGGGCTGTTACGTTAAGAGTTACATTACCCGTAAAGCTCTCTTCCATACCGTCAAACTCTAAAATCTGATTAATCGGAAGTGTGTGCCTAATACTTTCGGTACACGATTTATCGTTGGCATTAACATAACAGATTTCAACTACCGCATCACCCTTCACCATTATTTTATTACTGATTTTTTTAATCTCTGTGCAAACAGCACTTGCACGAGAGGTGACAATAAAAGCACAAGGGGCAGAAAGTGAAACTGTATCACTCATCGAAAAGCTTCTTGTTTTTTTGCAACCCAAAGACATTGCTCTTACAGGTACACATTTCCTTTCAATGCAAGCATCTTCAATAGAAATTATTTCTTCTGTTTCTTCAAGAAACGCATTAATTTTAATTACAATACCCGCTTTTATTTCCGCTCTTTTAGTGCTTGTGGCACGGCAATTAACATAAGAAACCGAGGCTTCACAATTTATATCTGTTGCGTTGTTAAAAACATTATTTTCACAATGTCGGGTAAAGGGTCTCGATTGAGTAAAGGAATAAATGCATCCATCTTCAGCGGTGTAAATCATTCGCAATTCGCATTCACCGTCAACAGTTACCCTTTCCCCTACTGCCTTGCAGGAATTCACCTTAGGCTGAGCAACTGATTTAATAATTCTTAAAATCTCAGGCATATATTCCGGCAAGGAAAAATCCGCTTCTACACATTCTTCAATAGAATTATCTTTCACTGTTTGCAATATTTTATAGCTCTCTCTTTTTAAGTTAATGTCCATAAAAATAAACTCCCTTCATATACCTTCTGTGAAAGTATATGTTGCAGGGTGTTGGGTTATGATAGTTTTTTTATGTGGCGAAGCCACTCGATATAAATCCTGACAGATTTTCGATATATCTTACGATTCGATA
>SVOP01000106.1 GCA_015066325.1 Oscillospiraceae bacterium | reverse complement strand
TATGAGCTTATGTCTTCTTTTCTTCATTTCCTTCACCTTAACCCGAGATTTTTTTATTTAAAACATCAATGAATGTGTCAGATTTTATCTTTATAAACAAGGCATATTTTTCCGAGCGTTTTATACTTACAACTGCGCCTTCGGGAATAACCACTGCGCTTTGTCCGTCGCAGGATAAAATTGCTTCGCCACTGTTATCGTGAGTTATTTCAAGCTTTGAATTGCCGCCCAAAACAACAGAACGAGAGAAAACACTGTGAGGGCAAACCGGAGTCAGCAATATACTTTCAACGCCGGGCTCAATAATCGGACCACCTGCCGAAAGTGAATAAGCAGTAGAACCCGTAGGCGTTGAAACAATTGCTCCGTCTGCCATATAGTGAATAAGCGGTGCTCCGTTACAAGAAACGGAAAGCTTCATTATTCTTATAACACCACTTCTTGAAACAACTGCATCATTTATGCAATTTGAATGATATATTATTCCATCGGTTTTGTCAAGAATTGAAACAGAAAGCATCATCCTTTTTTCTGTTATATATTCACCTTTTGCAACCTTTGACAGAAGCTTTAGCTCATCACTTTCAAGGCAAGCAAGATAAGCAAGCTTTCCTGCATTTATACAAAGAACAGGCTTGTCAAAATCAGTTGCAATCTTTGCCGCATTTATAAAAGAACCGTCACCGCCAACTGAAACAACAATATCGCAAGTGTCTAAAAGAATTTTTTGCTCACCAAAAGTAATACTTGTAAAGTCACCAAAAACCTGCTTAAGAGATGAATCCATAAAAACCTTACAACCAAGAGCAAAAAATTCTTTTATCAACGAATTTGTAACAGAGTGTGCATTTTCTCTTGTCATATTTGGAATTATAAAAAATTTCATAATACCACCCAAACATTAATTATCCAAAACCTTATGTGAACGCTCAACAAGCTCTCCTGCAGCAGCAATAATCCCTTCTGAATTCTGAGGTTCACTGCATTTCTTAAGATACATAAGATATTCAATATTACCCTCCGGACCTTTAACGGGAGAATGCTCAAGTCCTAAAACCTTAAAGCTCTGTGAATTTGCAAATTCTGCAATGGTTTTTATAACAGATTCATGCACTGCAGGGTCACGAACAACACCTTTTTTGCCAACATTTTCTCTCCCTGCTTCAAACTGAGGCTTAATAAGGCAAACCGCCTCACCACTGTCTTTAAGCAGATTATACATCACGGGCAAAATCAATTTTAAAGATATAAAGGATACATCAACAGATGCAAAATCAATATCTTCGGGTATTTGTTCGTGGGTAACATAGCGGAAATTGGTTCTTTCAAGGTTAACAACTCGTTCATCACTACGAAGCTTCCAGGCAAGCTGACCGTAACCCACATCAATGGAATACACCTTGACTGCACCATTCTGAAGCATACAATCAGTAAAGCCACCGGTAGAAGCACCAATATCCATACAAAGCTTTCCGTTTAGATTAATCGGAAAGCTCTCCATAGCCTTTTCAAGCTTTAAGCCCCCACGGCTCACATATTTCAGTGTACTGCCCCTGACCTCAATTATATCGTCAGTTTTAATATCACGACCGGCCTTAATTTCCTTTTGGTCATTAACATAAACAATACCTGACATAATAAGTGCTTTTGCTTTTTCACGGCTTTCTGCAAAGCCTTGCTCGAAAAGCGCTATATCAAGCCTTTTTTTATCACTCATTTATTCAACTCCGTTGTAACAACATTATACATTCCGTCACTATCAAGAGAATACTGCTTTAAAATACTGTCAAGCTTTCCTTGCTTAACAAAACAATCAGGGAAAGCAGTAAGTGAAAACTTTGCTTTAACATCATTTTCAAGCATCTGAGTTGCAAAGCTTTCGCCGACACCACCGCTTTTCACACCCTCTTCAAAGAAAAACACATTCTTGGCATTTTGTGTGCATACAATACTTTCCTCAGGTATAGGAACAATTATGTTAAGTTTAATTATTTTTACTTTTAATCCGTCTTCTTTCAGGCGGTTATATGCTTCATAGCAATTAGCAAAAATTCTGCCGTAAGTAACAAGAACAAGCTCTGCATCTTCATCACCGAAAACATCAAAAGCTCTACCGCTACACTCATAGTTTTCAGGCATTTTGGGCTCAGAGCCTCTGGGGTATCTTATAACACAAGGTCCGTCACTATGATAAAGGGAATTAACCAGGGCATTGTTAAGCTCACAATAATAGCTTGGTGAATACACGGTTATATTTGGGATACCGTTAAAAAATGCTGTATCATAAATTCCGTTATGAGTTTCACCATCGTCACCAACAATACCGGCTCTGTCAACTGCAATAATCATTTTACTGTTCTGCAATGCACAATCATGAATAAGCTGGTCATAACAACGCTGTAAAAATGTTGAATAAACAACAAAAACAGGTAGCATTCCGTTTTTGGAAAGACCAAGTGCAAACGGAACTGCATGCTCCTCTGCAATACCAACATCAAAAACTCGGTCAGGGTACTCCTCAGAGAATTTTTTTAGCCCCGTTCCTAAAGACATTGCGGCAGTTATAGCACAAATTCTTTTATCCTTAGGTGCTTGATTATATAAAAACTCACCGAATTTTTCAGAAAAATTATCGGAAGCTGATGAAAGCATACCGCTTTCTCTGTCAAAAGGTGCAACACCGTGGAATTCCGATGGTCTTTCTTCTGCAGGCTTATAGCCTTTACCTTTAACGGTATTAATATGAACCAATACAGGTGCATTAACAAGCTTTGCACCCTCAAGAGCATTACAAAGCTGAGAAATATTGTGACCGTCAATTGGTCCCATATATCTGATACCGAAATCCTCAAAGAAATTGCTTTCATAAAGCATATTCTTCAAATCGGTTTTAATTTTAAAAATTTTATTTGAAAGTGCATTACCGATAAAAGGTATTTTTGAAACCGCTCTTTCGGTTAAGGCTTTAAACTTAAAGTAACCTGAGCGAGAGCGCATAACCGCAAGTCTTTTTGCAAGGTGACCCACATTTTTTGAAATGGACATACCATTATCATTAAGAATAATGATAAGCCTTGTATCCTTCATATGCCCTGCATTATTAAGAGCTTCATATATAAGACCACCCGTAAGAGCACCATCGCCTAAAACCGCTATAGCATAGTCCTTTTTACCATTAATTTTATTGGCAGACGCAATGCCTAAGGCAGTTGAAACAGATACACTGCTGTGACCGCTGAAAACAATATCGTGTTCACTTTCATCAGGTCTTGAAAAGCCTGAAATGCCCCCTGCCTGACGAAGAGTTGAAAACTTTTCATATCTTCCGGTGAGAAGCTTATGTGTATATACCTGATGCCCGACATCCCATATAATTTTATCATTAGGTGAATTAAAAACCTTATGAAGAGCAATTGTAAGCTCAACTACACCTAAATTTGATGCAAGGTGACCGCCGTTATCGGAAACTGTTGAGATAATAGTATCTCTGACCTCCTCTGCAAGCAAAGGAAGCTTAGCTTCATCCAATTTTTTCAAATCATTTGGTGATTTGATTTTTGAAAGCAATTCGTGTTTCATTAAATCAGTTCTCTCTGTGCGCTAAATAATCTGCATATATTTTTAACGCTTCGTTATTTTCAAATACTTCAAGTGAACTTAAAGCATCTTCTGTAAGCTTTTCAACAAGAGCCTGGCATTTTTCAACCCCCATAAGTGATACATAGGTTGATTTGCCGTTTTGGGAGTCACTACCGGTAAGCTTGCCAAGCTTTTCCAACGAGCTTGTAACATCAAGAATATCATCTTTTATCTGGAAAGCAAGTCCGATATTCTGTGCAAAAACTCTTGCAGCTTCTATTTTCTCCTCGTCAGCTGCTGCAGCAACACATCCTAAAACGCAGGCAGCTTCAATCAATGCACCTGTTTTTAATAAATCCATTAACTGCAGGGTTTCAAAATCAGCATCAGGATTATTCTCATTGAGTAAATCAACAACCTGACCGCCTATCATTCCCCTGCTCCCTGCAAGAGAAGAAAGTGCAGAAACACCGCTTATGGCAGTTCCGCTGTCATAAAGACCATCAAGGCAGCCTTGTGAAATCCTTTCAAATGCGGCAGTAAGGAGGCCGTCACCTGCCAGGAGGGCAAATGCTTCGCCGTAAACCTTATGGTTTGAAGGCTTACCGCGTCGATAGTCATCATTATCCATACAAGGTAAATCATCGTGAATTAAAGAATAGGTATGAATAAACTCAACCGCCTGAGCGAAGGGCAAAGCAGAATTAACCTCACCACCGCAAGCATCGCAGAAAAGTAATGTAAGAAGAGGTCTTACTCTCTTACCACCATTTTTCACACTGTATTCCATTGACTCGAAAATCAATTTATATTGAGGCAGATACTCTTTGAAATATTCATAAAGATTTTCTTCAAAAAGCTTGCCGAAAGCTTCAATTTTAGTCTGCATTTTTCTCACCGTTCATAAGTGTTATAATCTTTTGCTCTGCATTATCAAGATATTTTGCACAAGAATTAAGAAGAGCCGTACCCTCACTGAAAAGCTCAAGTGTTTTTTCCAAGGGCTGCCCACCCTCTTCTAAAACTGCAACAATCTCTTCTAATCTTTTTAATGATTTTTCATAATTGTTTTCCATAATTATTCTCCAATATCTTTTACATTCGCTTTAATCGTACCATCGGAAAGCTTGACAGAAATAACGTCGTCTTTTTTCAAATCCCCAACTTTAGTTATGGGCTTATTATCTTTCTCAACTAATGCATAGCCTCTTGAAATAACACTCAGAGGACTTAATGCATCAAGCTTACCTGCCAAGGCAGAAATTTTTAATTTGTTACTGTCTAAAGCTGAGTTAGTCAAAGCTGTAAGTTTTTCCGTAAGATAAACCAGGTCTTTTCTTTGTTCATTTATATTGGTAACAGGGTCACGCAAAGCAAGATTTTTTTCAATCAAACCTATTTTTGCCCTCTCCATATTAACTCTGCTTCTTGCCAAAGTAAAAATATGTTGTTTTACAGAAACAAGATTTGCTTTTAGTTCAAATATATCCGGGACGGCACATTCGGCTGCCGCAGATGGTGTTGGTGCTCTTAAATCTGCAACAA
>SVOP01000105.1 GCA_015066325.1 Oscillospiraceae bacterium | reverse complement strand
CGCGTATTTTTGTATTGGCGTACTAAAAATATGGAGGTAATTATTTTATGAAACAATCAACTAAATTGTTGAGTTTGCTTCTTGCTCTCGTTATGGCGTTTAGCTGTATGACTGTTATCGGTTCAGCGTACAAAGCGGATGTAACCAAAGATAAAATGGAATACGACGCTGTTGACGACGCTATTATTTGTCGAAATAACTGAAACTCAAACCTATAAAATATTAAAAATTACCTATTGAAAAGAACGACTAATATATGTATAATTACTTTGTGAATATTCTTTGAACAAATAGGAGTTTTTTTGATGAAGCTTTTGGAAGAGAAAATTGCGAAAGACGGTACTGCTATCGGCACGGATATTTTAAAGGTTGATATGTTTCTCAATCATCAGATTGACCCTGCTCTCATACTGGAAATGGGTAAGGAATTTTATCGTCTTTTTAAGGACTGCGGTGCAACAAAGGTTGTCACTATTGAGTCCTCGGGTATTTCTATGGCGGTTGCAACTGCTCTCCAATTCGGCATCCCCGCCCTTTTTGCCAAAAAAGGCGACCACAAAAACGTTGGCTCTGATGTTTACTCTGCAAAATGCTACTCCTTTACTCACGCTAAGGAATATCAAATGAAAATTTCTAAAAAGTATCTTAATGAAAACGATAAGGTGCTTATTATTGACGACTTTATGGCAGGCGGCAACGCTTGCAACGCCTTGATTGATATTATCGGACAAGCAGGTGCAGAGGTTGTCGGCATAGGCATCGCAATCGAAAAGGGCTTCCAGCCCGGCGGAAAAGAGCTCCGCCAAAAAGGATACAAAGTCAGGTCATTAGCAATCGTTGACAGTATGTGTGACGGAAAAATCACATTCAGACCCGATATCGACTGCTGACAATAAAAAAATCCTAATATGGAGGTAATGACAATGAAAAAATTCAGCAAAGTTCTCGCTCTCTGCCTTGCTCTTGTAATGGTAGTTGGCTGCTTCGCAGCTTGCGGCGAGAATACAACCAACGACGAGCCCAAAGCAGAAAACATTAAGGTTGCTCTTATTTGTTTGCATGGTGATTCTTCAACTTATGACAAGAACTTCATCGATGCTTTCAAGCTTGCTTGTGAAAACAAGGGCCTTACAGCTGACGATTACACAATCGTTACTGACATCCCCGAAGACACAGCTTGCTATGACCAGGCAGCTGACTTGGCAGAATCTTATGACCTTATTTTCGCTGACTCCTTCGGTCACGAAAGTCATATGATAAAGGCAGCTAAGGAATTCCCCGAGGTTGAATTCTGTCACGCAACAGGTACAAAGGCTCACACAGAGAACCTTCCCAACTTCCACAATGCTTTTGCTTCCATCTACGAAGGCAGATACCTTGCAGGTGTTGCAGCAGGTATGAAGCTTGTTGAGCTCTATGGTGATGACGAAGGTAAGGTTTCTGACGAAAACGCAAAAATCGGTTATGTTGGTGCTTTCCCCTACGCAGAAGTTATTTCCGGCTACACATCATTCTATCTTGGCGCTAAGTCAATCGTAGAAAATGCTACTATGGAAGTTCGTTATACAAACTCCTGGTATGATGAAACAGCTGAAAAAACAACAGCTCTTGCTCTTATTGATGCAGGCTGCAAATTGATTTCACAGCACGCTGACTCCTGGGGTGCTCCCACTGCTTGCGAAGAGAAAAATATTCCCAACGTTTCCTACAACGGTTCAACTGAAGAAAAATGTCCTAACACATTTATCATCGCTTCAAGAATCAACTGGGCTCCTTATTTCGAATACATCATTGATTGCGTTCAGAACGACAAGGCTATCGATACCGACTGGACAGGCACACTCGCTACAGGCTCTGTTGAAATCACTGCTCTCGGTAGTGCTGCTGCAAAGGGTACACAGGATAAGCTTGATGAAGTAAAGAAGGGTCTTCAGGATGGTACAATCAAGGTATTTGACTGCTCTACATTCACAGTTGAAGGCAAAGAATTAACATCATTTATTGCTGACGTTGACGATGCCGGTGACTACAAGCCCGAAACAGAGGTTGTTGAAACAGCAAACGACATTACTTTCATTAACGAAAGTGCAAAGCGTTCAGCTCCTTACTTCAACGTAATCATTGACGGTATTACAGCTGTTACTGAATAATTTGATTCAAAAGTTATTCTCATTTAATTAAAGGGAAAGGCGAAGCGCAAAAACTTCGCCTTTCTTAAATGATAAGCAAACTAGAGTGGATAAAGCGTATCCGAACCAGCCTTAAACGGCGATGTTTCGGTACTTTTGCCCGATTTGCCTTTGAAAGGCGACAGCCTATCTGCAGTCAAATACGACCAAAATTCCTCAAAACCTCATCCGTTTAAGGTCGAAGAATTTTGTGATTAAGTATTTTTCGCTCAGATGAGGCAAAAACGGAGCCAATCCTAACGGATTGGCGAGTATTTTAACGAAATATGAGTGGAAAAGACTATCCCAAAATCTGGTTCGGATATACTTTATCCACTCCAAGGAGTTTCTTATGGAGAAGACTGTAATTTTACAATTAAAAAACATTACTAAAAGATTCGGTTCCAAGGTCCTTGCAAACAACAATGTGAGCTTAGACGTTTATAAAGGAGAAATACTCTCTATTCTCGGTGAAAACGGTTGTGGCAAAACAACCCTTATGAATATGATAGCCGGCATTTACTATCCTGATTCCGGCAAAATTCTTATTAACGGCGAAGAAGTTATTATTCGCTCCCCTCGTGATGCCTTCGAGCATAAAATCGGTATGATTCATCAACATTTTAAGTTGATTGATATTTTTACTGCAGCACAAAATGTTGCATTAGGTATTGAAAACGAAAAATATAATCTTAAATCAGTAAATAACCGTATTAAAGAAATGGCTGAAAAATACGGATTCAATATAAATCTTGATAAAAAAATCTATGAGATGTCAGTTTCTGAAAAGCAGACTGTTGAAATCCTGAAGGTTTTATACAGAGGCGCCGATATTCTCATATTGGATGAACCCACAGCAGTTTTGACTCCACAAGAAATCAGAAGCTTATTCAATGTATTAAAGGCAATGAAGGATGACGGAAAGTCAATCATCATCATTACACACAAATTAAATGAGGTTATGGAAATTTCCGACAGAGTTACCGTTTTGCGTAAGGGTGAGCACATTGCTACCGTAAACACTGCCCAAACCTCTGAAAAAGAGCTTACAGAAATGATGGTTGGCGAAAAAATTGACCTTAACATCAACCGTACAGAGCCTGTTGACAGTAAATTAAGACTTTCAGTTTCAGGTCTTACCGTAAAAAAACCTGACGGCTACAAGGTAATTGACAATGTTACTTTTGAAGCATTTGGCGGTGAAATCCTCGGTATTGCAGGTATTGCCGGCAGTGGTCAAAAGGAATTGCTTGAAGCTATTGCAGGACTCAACAGCTATGATTCCGGCACATTGACTTATTATCATCCTAAAAAAGACAAGCCTGTTTCCTTCTATCACAAAACCTATAAGCGCGTTATGGAGCTTGCCCATAAAAACGCTTTCAAGGACATTAACGGAAATGATATTGACTTTAAAAAGTTATCTAAAAAAGAAATCAAAAGTCTTGTTAACGATGAAAAAATACTGTTCAAGGAAGATGAGGTCATTGACTTAAAGGATAAATCACCCAGAGAAATCCGTGAGCTCGGTATCAGACTTTCCTTCGTTCCCGAAGACAGACTTGGTATGGGTCTTGTAGGCAGTATGGATATTGTGGATAACATGATGCTGCGCAGTTATCGAAAAGGAAAATCCTTATTCCTTGACAGAAAAATCCCCTCAGAGCTTGCCGACAGAATTATCAGTGAATTAGAGGTTAACACCCCCGACTCACACACAGCAGTCAGAAAGCTCTCAGGTGGTAATGTTCAAAAAATTCTTGTTGGTCGAGAAATTGCTGCCTCACCTGCAATTTTAATGACTGCTTATCCTGTTCGCGGACTTGATATTAACTCATCCTACACCATTTACAATCTTCTGAATGAGCAAAAACAAAAGGGTGTTTCGGTTATTTTTGTGGGAGAAGATTTGGATGTGTTGATGGCACTCAGTGACAGAATACTTGTTTTAAGTGGTGGTAAAATTTCAGGCATTGTTGATGCCAGAACAACCACTAAGGACGAAATTGGTCTTCTTATGGTAAAATCCGATAAAAATGAGGTGATGGAATGAAAAAGAATAAAAGCAATTTAAAAGAACCTTTTGTCAGAATTGTTAAACGGGATAATATTAAATTACCGAAAATCATTCTGATTTATTCCATCGCTATTGTCGGAGGCTTGCTTTTAAGCGGATTGATTTCTGTTTTGTTTTCTGAAAAAGGCTTGGTCGATTTCTTCCAATCATTATTCACAGGTGCATTCGGAAGCGAACGCAAATTCTGGCTTTTACTTCAGGATACCTCTCTCCTACTCGGTACTTCAATGGCTTTGCTTCCTGCATTTAAAATGAAATTCTGGAACCTTGGCGGTAACGGGCAGATTCTTATAAGCTGCCTTTCGGCAATTGCCTGTATGTTCTACCTTGGCGGTAAGGTAAGCGATTCTGTTATTATACCTCTTATGCTCTTCTCAAGTGTGGTTTCAGGTGCTGTGTGGGCAGTTATTCCTGCTATTTTCAAGGCAAAATTTAACACAAATGAATCTTTGTTTACTCTTATGATGAACTATATTGCTACAGGTCTTGTTTCCTTGTGTATCACAATCTGGGTAAAATCAGGCTCAGGTGTTTTGGCACCAATTTCTTACGGTAATATTCCTGAAATAGGCAACAAATATTTATTACCCATCATTTTGTTTGTATTAATTACAGTTTTAATGCATATATATCTTCGTTCAGCTAAGCACGGTTATGAAATTTCCGTTGTGGGTGAAAGTATCAATACTGCAAAATATGTGGGTATTAAGGTTGATAAGGTTATTATCAGAACAATGCTTCTCTCAGGTGCTATTGCCGGTCTTGTGGGCTTTATTCTTGCAGGTTCAATTAACCATACTATCAGTACAGCTTCTGCAAATAATATGGGCTTTACAGGTATTATGGCAACCTGGCTTGCTACATTTAATCCGTTACTTATTATGCTTACAAGCTTTTTCATCACCTTCATTTCCAAAGGTATGGTTGAGGTCAGAAAAACC
>SVOP01000011.1 GCA_015066325.1 Oscillospiraceae bacterium | reverse complement strand
ACAGTAACCGTCAGCGGTGATAAGGTGTATTCCGATAAAATGGTTACTGATAAAAGCGGAATTGAGATAGGCGAAAATCTGTTTAAAATCAATGAAACCAAGCTTTCTGAAAAGCTTTCTAAGGATTTGCCTTACATAAAAAGTGTAACCATCGAAAGAAAGCTGCCTGACACAATTATAATTAATGTTACTGCGGCGAAAGAGGTTGCTGCCATAACAACTAAAAAAGGCTTTGTTTTGCTTGATGAAGCAGGAAAAGTTCTTGATAAAAATGCTTCAATTTTAAAAGAAAATGTTGCGGTTATAAACAATGTAAAGCTCAAAGAATATATTGAGGGTGAAAAGGTTGTTTTAACAGATGAAAAGAAAACCGAAACTCTTTTAAAACTTTTTGAAGCAATTAAAAATGCAGATATGCTGCTTCTCACAGAGATTGATTTGAAGAATATAAATGATATAAAAATTAAATATGATGACAGAATAACATTTGAAGTAGGCAGTCTTACAAACATTGAAACAAAGCTTGCAAGGGGAGTAGCTGCATTAGAAAAAGAAAATGAAATCAATGCCTATTCTGAGGGTACCCTCGACTTGAAAACTGAGCCTTATGTTTATTTTAAATCAGGCTCAGAGGATAGCAAAAATAAAGAAGCTACTAAAAAACAACAAAATAAATAAAAATTTCTCAAAAAAACTTGCTATTGAACAAATTGTGTGTTAATATTTAAAAGATGTAATATAGTATTATGTATTCTTGTGTATAAAATAGGAGGAAGAAAAAATGAACTTTGAAATTGCAAATGATTTTGAAGACGTTACCCAGATTAAAGTTATCGGTGTCGGTGGTGGCGGCGGAAACGCCATCAACCGTATGGTGAGCTCAGGTGTTCAGGGCGTTGAGTTTATCGCTATTAATACAGATAAGCAGGTGCTTACATTCTCTAAAGCAACTCATAAAATCCAGATTGGTGAAAAAGTTACAGGTGGCCGTGGTGCAGGCGCTCGTCCCGAAATGGGTCTTAAAGCAGCAGAAGAAAGCAGAGATGCAATTGTTGATGCTCTCAACGGCGCAAATATGGTATTTATCACTGCAGGTATGGGCGGTGGCACAGGTACTGGTGCAGCTCCCGCTATTGCAGAAATTGCTAAGAGCAACGGCATCCTTACAGTTGGTATCGTAACAAAGCCCTTCGCTTTTGAAGGTAAAAGAAGAATGCAGCAGGCAGAGGCAGGTATTGCAGAGCTTGCTCAGCATGTTGACAGCCTTATTGTTATTCCTAACGAAAGACTTAAACTCGTTTCTGACCAGAAAATTACATTTGCTAACGCTTTCGATGTAGCCGATGATGTTCTTCGTCAGGGTGTTAAGAGCATTTCCGAGCTTATTAAGGTTCCCGGTCTTATCAACCTTGACTTTGCAGATGTTACTGCAGTTATGAAGGATGCAGGTCACGCTCATATGGGTGTTGGTCGTGCAACAGGCAAAGAAAAGGCAGAAATCGCAGCAAATGCAGCTGTTTCCAGTCCTCTCCTTGAAACAACAATTCAGGGTGCAAAGGGTGTTATTATCAGTATCACTTCTTCCGCTGATATCACTCTTGATGATGTTGATGTTGCAGCAAGCATTATTGCAGATGCAGCAGATGCAGATGCAAACATCATCTTCGGTGTTGCATTTGATGAAAAGCTTGATGATGAAATGATCGTTACCGTTATTGCAACTGGTTTCGGAACAGATGCAAATGGTTTCGCTAACAAATCCGGTGCAGCAGCTACAGTTGAAGCAACTGCAAACGATGATGAAGACGGTGATATCGTTGATATTCTCGGTCTTTTTAAGAAATAATTAAAAAATCAAAGCCGGCCGTTTGGTCGGCTTTATTTTTTCTGATTTATTAATAAATTCTTACAGTGTTGTTACATTTGTTTCAATATTTATATATATGTGATACAATATGAATAACACAGATATTGTAAGGGGAACAGAGGGAATCTCTGATATAAATATATGAAAAAATCTCCAAAAAACTTAAAAGCAAAAACAGCAGAGAATTTTTTAATAATAATACCATTTTTGTTGGTGTTAATAATTATTTCAAGAACAATTCCTGACGGAACAATCAGGCTTAACATTGGTGAGAGTGGAATAGGCGAAAAAGCTATAGCGTTAACTTTTGATGATGGTCCATCCGGCTATACAGAGGAATTGCTTGATGGGCTTGAATTGTATGATGCGAAAGCAAGTTTTTTTGTAATTGGTAGTCAGGCAGAAAAGAACCCCGGAATAGTAGATCGTGCTTATGAAGATGGGCATCTCGTCGGCAATCATACATATAGTCATATTGATTTTTATAAAACTTCCTTATCAGAAATAGAAAAAGATATAAGAAAAGGTGCTAATGTTATTAATAGTATAACAGGGGAAGAACCCATATTCTTGCGTGCACCATACGGAAATGTGAATTTTATTCAATTGAAACAGCTTGATTGCTTTTTTATTCATTGGTCTTCTTCAACACTCGATTGGTTCAGAGAAGATGAGGAATATATTTATAACCGAATAATGAAAGAAGCAAAAGACGGTGCAATTATTCTTATGCACGATACAAGAGAGGTAACTGTTAAAGCAGTTTTAAGAGCTATACCTGAGCTTCAGGAACAGGGTTTTGAGTTCGTAAGGGTTGATGAACTTCTTTCAAGAAATGGCGAAAAACTGAAGATGGGTGTGCCTTACAGAAGCTGCAAATACGATAGAGGGGCAGTAGCATTCTGATTTAATAAAATTTTTAAAATGTTCTTAACCTTGGGGTTAAGAACATTTTTTTGTATATTCAGAAAAAAGAGGAAAAACTAACATTAAAATAATAGTAAGGAAAAAATATGAAAAACAGAAATATATTTTATAAAATATTTTCACCGATTGTTTCATTATTGTTTTATATTGTTTTTCTTCCTAAAATCGAAGGGAAAGAAAATATACCAAAGAAAAAAGCCGCAGTTCTGGCAGGGAACCATAAATCAAATTTAGATTGCTTTATGGTTATATTGAGCACAAGGAGGTGTGTTCACTTTCTTGCGAAAGCAGAGCTCTTTAAATTAAGCTTTTTCAATTGGTTTTTCAGAAATTCGGGGCTTATACCCGTTTATCGAAATGGTAAAGACAGAAAAGCCCTTGAAACTGCAATTCAACGTTTGAGGAGTGGTGAACTGGTAGGTGTTTTTCCTGAGGGCAGACTTAATAAAGCATTCAAAAACGATGTTTTGCCTTTTAAAATCGGTGCAGTAAAAATGGCAAGTGAAACAGGTTGCCCTATCGTTCCTTTTACTATAAAAGGTAAATATATACCCTTTGCCCACTCAATAGAAATTGTTTTCGGTGCCCCTTATTATGTAGAAGAAAACAATCTTGAAGAAGCAAATAAAATACTTGAAAGAAAGGTATGTAGTCAGTTAAATGGTAGAAAAAAATGAGAACTATATAAATGAAAACCCGTTTTATAATTATATAAACTCTGAAAATGAATATGGCTTTGATGTTCCTGATGTATCAATGTTCGGAATGTTGAAAATATCAGAAAAAAATCATCCTGAAGCAGTTGCAATAGATTATTTCGGCAAAAAATACACTTATAAAAAGCTGATAAAAGAAATTGAAAATATATCTCACGCATATTACAAAATCGGTGTAAGAAAAGGGGATATTGTAACTGTTTTAATGCCAAACACACCCGAAGCTATTATAAGCATTTATGCCATTAACCGACTTGGTGCTGTGGGGAATATTGTTCATCCGCTTTCTGCACAGGAAGAAATTAAAAATTATCTTGTTTCATGTAAATGCAGATTTTTGCTGTGTGTAGATAAATGTGTTGAAAAAATCGAAAACATCAGTGAAGAAACCTATCTTGAAAAAATCATTGTTGCAGATGCCGCTTGCTCGATGCCTAAGCCTTTGAAAATTCTTTATAATTTAAAAAATAAATACACTTTGCCTAAAGGTGAAAAGTATATTTTATGGAAGAATTTTATAAGTAATATAAACATATCATCACCTGAATATTTTCCGACTGAAAAAGAAAATGAAGAGCTTGCAATAATTCTTCATAGTGGCGGAACAACAGGTGTTCCCAAAGATATTATGCTTTCTAACAAGAATTTTAATGCCTTCGGTGTTCAGTCGGTTTTAACTCTTCGTGATGTGAGCGTCGGGGATAAAATTCTCGGAGTTCTGCCGATTTTTCACGGCTTTGGTCTTGGAGTATGTGTTCACGTGTGCTTTTGCTTTGGCGCTTGTTCAGTTCTTATACCGCTGTTTGATGCCAAAAAATTCGGTAGTATTCTTAAGAAGCATAAGCCAACAATGCTTTTTGGAGTGCCCACTCTTTATGAGGCACTTCTGAATGCAAAAGGAATAGAAAATCTTGATTTTTCATTTCTTAAATATGCAGTCAGCGGTGGTGATACTCTACCCGAAGCTCTTGAAAATAAAGTCAATGCTTTTCTTTCTGAGCATAATTCACAAGTTCGCATTTGCGAGGGCTACGGAATGACAGAGGGACTTGCGGCATTGAGCTTGTCGGTTAACGAAGCCTATAAATCGGGGACGATAGGAAAAGCTCTGAAAGGCAATGAAATGTGCGTTGTTGAGCCTGATACAATTAATGCTTTAGGGACTAATCAAGATGGTGAATTGTGTGTGTCAGGACCAACGGTTATGATAGGCTACAGAAACAATGAAGAAGAAACCCAAAAGGTTTTACGGATGCATTCAGACGGTAAAATCTGGCTTCATACGGGCGATATGGCAAGTATTGATGAAGACGGTATTGTAACTTATAAATTGAGAATTAAAAGAATGATTGTTTCTTCGGGTTATAATGTTTACCCTACCTATATTGAAAAAACGATTGAAGAGCTTCCTGAGGTTTCAAAATGTGTTGCGGTTGCTATTCCCCATTCTTATAAAAAACAGGTTGCAAAAGCATTTATAATTCTTGAAAAAGGCTATATCGCAGACTCCTTTACCCTTGATAAAATAAAAAAATACTGTAAGAAAAAGCTTGCTTCTTACAGTGTGCCTTACGAATATGAATTTGTTAAAGAGTTTTCAAAAACGCCTTACGGAAAAATTGATTATGTAAAATTAAAAAGTCAAAATTAAACTTTTGACCCACAACATATTTCTAAAAAATATGTTGTGGGTCAATGAATTATAAAGCTTCAACAATTGCCTTCGTATCTCTTGCGATTGCAAGCTCTTCGTTTGTGGGAACAACGAAAGCTCTTACAGGGCAACCGGGAAGAGTAAGCTCGATTTCTTCACCGCGAACTTCGTTGGCTTTTTCGTCAAGCTTAATGCCAAGGTAGGAAAGGTTTTTAAGAACATCTTCTCTGAGGTCAATGCAGTTTTCACCGATACCGCCTGTGAAAGCGATAACATCAACACCATCCATAGCAGCAATGTAAGAACCGATGCACTTACGAATCTGATACCACTGCATATCACGAGCAAGCTTTGCTCTCTTGTTGCCTTCAACTGCAGCAGCCTTAACAGCTCTGTCATCAGAGTGTACGCCTGAAATACCGAGAACGCCGCTCTGCTTGTTCATAATCTTATCCATTTCTTCAGCAGAAATGTTGTGCTTCTGCATAATATATGTAATTGCAGAGGGGTCAACTGCACCGCAACGAGTACCCATCATAAAGCCGTCAAGGGGAGTAAGACCCATGCTTGTATCAAGAACCTTACCGTCTTTAATTGCTGTGATTGAGCAACCATTACCAAGGTGGCAGGTAATGAGCTTGAAGTCTTTAAGGTCTTTGCCTACGATTTCAGCAGTTCTGTATGCAACAAAACGGTGTGATGTACCATGAGCACCGTAACGGCGGATATGGTCTTCTTCGTAATATTTATAGGGGAGACCGAACATATAAGATGTTTCGGGCATTGTGCTGTGGAATGCGTTATCAAAAACTGCTACCTGAGGAACATCCGCACCGAAAACTTCGTTACAGCATTCAATACCAACAACGTGAGCAGGGTTGTGAAGAGGTGCAAGAGCACTAAGCTCATCAATTGCTTTAAGAACAGCATCATCAACAAGAACGCTTTCTGTGAAGCGGTCGCCACCCTGAACAACTCTGTGACCGATAGCACCGATTTCGGAAAGGTCATCAATAACCTTGCAGTCGCCTGTTGTAAGAGCATCTTTAACGATGTTGAAAGCAACTCTGTGGTCGGGGATATCAACATATTCATCAAAGCTTCTGCCGTCAAATGTTGAACCTTTAGTGTGGCTCATATCTGTTGCAATTGATTCGCAGATACCTTTTGCGAGAACTTTTTCGCCTTCCATATCAAAAAGCTGATATTTAAGAGAAGAGCTACCGCAGTTAATTACGAGAATTTTCATCATAAACCTCCATTAAAACTGTTTATTTTCTTTTTTGGAAAATTAAATACAATATTATTGTGTAAAATACTTACCAAGTAATAATTATACCACTTATTTAGGGTTTTTCAATAGTAAACCTATACAAAAAGAGGTGATTTTTTGAACTATGGTATTGTTGCAGAATTCAATCCTTTTCATAACGGTCATAAATACTTAATCGACACTATAAAAAACAATGGTGAGAATACAGTTACGGTTGTTATGAGTGAAAGCTTTGTGCAAAGAGGCGAGTGTGCCTGTATGTCGCCGTATGCAAGAACTAAAATGGCACTTAGTTGTGGTGCGGATTTAGTGCTTTCTCTTCCTGTTCCTTATGCCACTGCAAGTGCGGAGCGTTTCGCTTCAGGCGGACTTTCTGTTTTAGGCGGTTTGGGTTGTGTTGATGCTCTCGCTTTCGGAGCTGAATGTGATAATGCCGAAATTCTCAAAAAATGCGCCGATATTTTAGTCAGTAGTGAGTTTTCTGTTGCTCTCGAAAAGTATCTTAATGAAGGGGTTTCTTTCCCTGTTGCCAGGCAAAAAGCAGTTGAAGAAATAAGCGGTAAAGAAAATTCACAAATACTATCTTCCCCTAACAATATTTTGGGGGTTGAGTATATAAAAGCAATAAATAAATTGGGCTTGAATATGGAAATTAACCCGATTACCCGAAAAGGCGTTGAACACGACAGTAAAGTGGCGAATGATAATATATGCTCTGCTTCTGCCCTTCGTGAAATGCTTCATAAAAAAACAGATTTTGAAAAGTTTTTACCCGATGAAGCATCAGATATCTTGAAAGAAGAAATAAAAAATCAAAAAGCACCGGCGAATTACAATAATCTTGAAACTGCAATAATTTGTAAGCTTCGCTCAATGTCTGTTGAAGATTTTAAAAAATTACCTGATGTTAGTGAGGGGCTTGAATACAGACTCTTTGATGCAGTTAAAACCTCAGTATATCTTGAGGAAATACTTGAAAAAGTTAAGACAAAGAGATATACTCATTCAAGAATAAGAAGAATCATTGTTTGTGCCGTTTTGGGTATAAAAAATGAAGATGTGTTGGCGCCTGTTCCTTTTATAAGGGTTCTCGGATTTAATGAAAATGGTGCAAAAATTCTGAAAAAAGCAAAGTCAACTGCAACGCTCCCCATAGTCACAAAATCCTCGGAAATCAATGCTTTGGGTAACGCTGCAAAACGAGTTTTTGAATTGGAATGCTTTGCAAGAGATGTGTTTTCTTTAACTCTTCCTGTAAGGGATGAGTTCGGCAAAGAAATGACAGATAAACTTATTGTTTTATAAGGTGAAAATATGGATTTAATCGTAATCGGCGGTGGTGCTGCAGGTCTTATGGCGGCAGGTACAGCCGCTAAAAGAGGCTTGAAGGTTACTCTTATTGAGCGTAATGAAAAATTAGCAAGAAAAGTCGGTATAACAGGAAAGGGCAGATGTAATGTTACAAATTCTTGCCCTTTGCTTAACGAACTGATTTCTAATGTTCCCGTTAACGGCAGATTTTTATATGGTGCATTTTCAAGATTTGGCACTGACGATACCATCGACTTTTTTGAGGAGATGGGCGTACCCCTTAAAATTGAAAGAGGAAACAGAGTTTTTCCCGTCTCCGATAAAGCACTTGATATTGTTGATGCCCTGAATAAATATATAACCGTTAACGGTGTTAAGAGAAAAACAGGCAGAGTTTCTGAGCTTATTATGGAAGACGGTGCGGTAAAGGGTTGCAGAACCGAGGACGGCAGAGAGTTTTTTGCCGATAATGTACTTATTGCAACCGGCGGTTTGTCTTATCCCGGTACAGGCTCAACAGGTGATGGCTATACCCTCGCAAAGCAGGCAGGTCACACAATAACAGATTTAAAGCCTTCTCTTGTTCCTCTTGAATGTCATGAGGGCTGGTGTACTGAAGCAATGGGGCTTTCTCTTCGTAATGTTGAAATAAGGGTTGAGGATAACAAAACCTATAAAGAGGTCTATAAGGATTTCGGTGAAATGCTTTTCACTCATTTTGGTGTTTCAGGCCCTATGATTCTTTCGGCGTCCTCTCATATGATAAATATGGAAAAGGGCAGATATACAATTCATATCGATTTTAAGCCTGCGCTTTCCTATGAACAGCTGGACAAGCGTATTCAAAGAGATTTGCTTGAATGCTCAAATAAAAATTTATATAATACACTTGCTCTTATGTTGCCGAGAAAAATGATACCCATTGTTGTCAAGCTTTCAGGCTTAAATGGCAATATCAAATCAAATCAGGTCACTAAGGAAATGCGTTCTCAGTTAGTGGATTTACTTAAAGATATTCGTCTGACTGTAACAGATTTTCGCCCCATTGAAGAGGCTATTATAACATCAGGCGGAGTAAGCGTTTCTGAAATTGACCCGAAAACAATGAAAAGTAAAATTATTGACGGACTTTACTTCGCAGGCGAAGTAATTGACGTTGATGCCTATACAGGCGGATTTAATCTGCAAATTGCATTTTCAACAGGTCACCTTGTTGGAGAAAGTATATAAGGAGAGAGAATATGGTTATTAACATTGCAATTGACGGTCCTGCAGGTGCGGGCAAAAGCACAATAGCAAAAACAGCCTCAAAGGAATTAGGCTTTATTTATGTTGATACGGGTGCTCTTTACAGAACAGTTGGTCTTAACGCTTTAAGACTCGGTAAAGACACTAAAAACGCAGATGAGGTTGTTCCTACACTGGAAAATCTTGATGTTTCTCTTCGTTTTGTTGACGGAGAGCAGAGAGTTTTCCTCGGTGAAGAGGATGTTTCAACTGCTATAAGACAGAATGAGGTTTCTATGGCAGCATCTAATGTTTCTGCGATTCCCAAGGTAAGAGAATTCCTTTTTGATTTGCAGAGAGATATTGCAAAGAAAAATAATTGCATTATGGATGGCAGAGATATAGGAACTGTTGTTCTTCCCGATGCGAAAATTAAGATTTATCTTACCGCTTCTGCAGAAGCTCGTGCAGACAGACGCTTTAAGGAGCTTACCGAAAAGGGTCAGCAGGTTGAATATGATGTTATTCTTAAAGAAATAAAAGAACGCGACTATCAGGATATGAACAGAGAAATTGCACCCTTGAAGCAAGCGGAGGATGCAGTTCTTGTTGATACAACTGAGCTCACTCTTTCTGAATCCATCGATTATATGATTAAAGTCATAAAGGAGCGTCTTTGATGACTGAAATTACATTAGCCAAAAAAGCGGGATTCTGTTTTGGTGTTGACAGAGCCATAAAGCTTATTGAGAAGCTCGTAGGCGAAGGAAAAAAAGTTGCAACTCTCGGTCCTATAATTCATAATCAGCAGGTTATTGAGGGTTTGGAGAAAAGGGGAGTTACGGTAGTTGAGAATGTTTCCGATGTTCCCGAGGATGCGGTTCTTGTTTTAAGAACTCACGGAGTTACCAAAGAGGTTTTGGAAGAGGCAGAGAAAAGCGGTTGTCAGTTTATTGATGCTGCTTGCCCCTTTGTTAAGAAAATTCATAAGATAATTCTGGAGAATTCTGCAGAAGATGTTGTAACTTTAATAGCAGGTGACGAAAATCACCCTGAGGTTAAGGGGATAAAAAGCTATGCAAGGGGAGAAGCCTTTGTTATAAATTCTGCAGAAAAGCTTGAAGAATTGTTCACTGAACGACCCGATTTAGCAAAAAAAGACCTGATTTTTGTTTCTCAGACAACTTTTAGCATAAAAGAATGGGAAAAAAGTGTAAAAAAAATCAAAATTCTATGTACAAATCCGAAAATATTTGATACAATATGCAGTGCGACCGAAGAAAGACAAAATGAAGCGGCAGAACTTTCAAAGGTTTCTGATGCAATGGTTATCGTTGGCGGGCGTCATAGCTCAAACACACGAAAACTTCTTGGCGTCTGCGAAAAAAACTGTCCGTCTTTTCTTATTGAAACTGCTGACGAGCTTAATGGTATCACTCTCGGCGGATTTAATTCTATCGGTCTCACTGCGGGTGCATCTACTCCCGCCGGTATTATAAAGGAGGTACTTGAAACCATGTCCGAAATTGTCAAAGACACAACTATGATTGAGGAGGAAAAAGTGCTGGACTCTGCAGCAGCTGAAGATTTTGATTTTGCAGCAGCTTTGGAAGAATCACTCAGCAATATGAACAGCGACCAGAAGGTTGTTGGTACAGTATTGAACGTGACTAACACAGAGATACAGGTTGATATCGGCAGGAAGCAAACAGGCTATATTCCCTACAGCGAATACAGCAATGACCCGTCCGCAGACCCCAAAGCAGAACTCAAAGTCGGCGATGAGCTTAACCTTATCATCATGAAAACCAACGACCAGGAAGGCTTCACAATGCTTTCCAAAAAACGTTATGATGCTATTGCAGCATGGGACAAAGTTGTTTCCGCTGAAGGCACAGACGAAGTTCTTGAAGGTGTTGTTACAGAGGTTGTACGCGGTGGCGTTATCGTTGTTTCCAACAACGCTCGTCTTTTCATCCCCGCATCTCTTGCAACTGCAAGCCGTAACGATAAGCTTGAAGACCTTGTAAAGAAAACAGTTAAGTTCAAAGTTATTGAAGTTAACAAGCAGAGAAGAAGAGCAGTTGGCTCTATCCGCGCTGTACTTAAAGACGAAAGAAAAGCAGCAGAAGAGAAATTCTGGGCAGAGGCACAGGAAGGTGAAGTTCGTAAGGGCGTAGTTAAATCTCTTATGAAATTCGGTGCTTTTGTTGACATCGGCGGCGTTGACGGTATGATTCACGTTTCCGAGCTTTCATGGAACAGAATTAAAGATCCTTCAGAGGTAGTTTCTGTTGGTGACGAGGTTGAGGTTACAATCAAATCTCTCAACCCTGAAAAGAAACAGATTGCTCTCGGTTATAAGAAGCTTGAGGACAATCCTTGGGAAATCTTCAAAGCAAAATATGCAGTCGATTCTGTAGCAGAGGTTGAAATTGCTAACTTCACAGATTTTGGTGCATTTGCTCACATTGTTCCCGGTGTTGATGGTCTTATCCATATTTCACAGATTGCTAACAAGCACGTTGCAAAGCCTGCTGATGTTCTGAAAATCGGTGAAAAGGTTGAAGCTAAGATTACAGAAATCGATGAAGAAAGAAAGAGAGTCAGCCTTTCAATCCGTGCGCTTCTTCCCGTTGAAGCAGCAGCAGAGGAAGCTGTAGAAGCTCCTGCTGAAGAAGTAGCTGAAGAAGTTGCTTCCGAAGAATAATTTTTCACATTGAAATTATGCCGTCCACCCTTAACGAGTGGACGGTTTTTATGAAAGAGGGTGTAGATATGTATTGTGATAATTGCCATAGGCAAAGTCCGGATAATTTCGTTAATTGTCCATACTGTTCTGCGCCCTTGAAAAATAATAAAAGAAAAAAACCGGAGAAGTTTATAAAGAAAAAAGAAAGAAAAAAACCGATTTCTTTTAAATCTCTTGTTATTGGAGTTGTTATTGTTGCGGCACTGCTTGCAGTTTCTGCAGTGGTTACGGGCGCTCTAACAGGCTCGAAGCCTGACTCTGTAGTAAAAACAATGGTAACTGCAATAAAAACTAACGATGCGGAACTGTATTATTCTCTTTATGATGACCAGATTATTGAATATTATAAAGAAAACTTTTATTATGGCGATGAAGAAACCTTTGACGCTATAACAAAGTCTCTTGAAAAGAGTGTTGCTTTTTATACTTCAAAATGCGGCGAAGATTTTGATTTGAAATATAAAATCAATGATGTGACATACTTGGAAAAAGCTATGCTTGACTTTCATAAGAATACGCTTTCAATATCGCATAATTACAAAAAGCTTCCGGATAAAGTAGCTATTATTACTTTTGAAATAGAAGCCAAAGGTGATGCGGGTACATATAAAAGCGTTTACGATAATTTTTGGTGTGCCCGAATCGGAGGCAAATGGTATATACATGCTTCAGCAACAGAAATTGATGAAGATGCAGTTTTAACAGAACAAGAATAAAGGGGTTGTAAAAAACTTTCGTTTTTTTACAGCCTCTTTTTTGTCATTTTTTGTAAAAATAATGCTTTTTTAGAAATATTCTGTATTTTACACAAAAAATACACCAAAAACAAAAAAATATTTGACAAAATGCTAAAAGAGTGGTATAGTGTAGCATAAGAGCAGAATAATCAGTTGGTTGGGGTGGTTTGTTGAGTTCAAAAATTTTCAAGGATTATAAATCATTGAGTAATGAAGAACTTGTCAAGCTTTCTCAGAATGGCGATGAAAGTGCAAGAAGCACTCTTTCTGCCCGATTCCTTAACACTCGCGGTGCTGGCGTAAGTGTTTCATATCTCGATTCTGATGATTTTGTTCAAGAGGGTATGATAGGGTTTTTAAAAGCCGTTGAAACCTATGACTTTTCCCGTGGTGTTCCCTTTGAAGCTTATGCTTTTAAATGCATGCAGAATAGTATAAATACCGCTGCAGGTGTGTCAAGAATTGAAATTCCTGTGGGTATGAGCTCGGAGGTCCCTGAAACTACCGATACGGAAGAAGACCCGTTAAAGCTTATTTTAGATGGTGAGCATTTTAATGAGGTTTTAAATGCTTGTGAAACAACGCTTTCCGATGTTGAAAAAGCTGTTGTCTTTTTCAGAGCAGGTGGTATGGCCTATGAGGAAATCGGCAAAAGGCTTAATATGACTGAAAAATCTGTTGATAATGCCCTTCAAAGAGCACGAAAAAAATTAAAAAGTGTGTGTTCTGACTGAAGTCAGTTTACATAAAAAATTTAAGCGAGGTAGCAAAAATGTACGAAGACAAAACACTCGTATGCAAAGAGTGCGGCAACGAATTTATTTTCACAGCCGGTGAACAGGAGTTCTATGCAGAAAAAGGTTTGGTTAACGAGCCCAAAAGCTGTAAAGCTTGTCGTGATGCTCGTAAACAGGCTATGAGAGGCGAGCGTGAAAAATTCACAACGGTTTGTGCTGAATGCGGTGGTGTTGCAGAAGTTTACTTCAAACCCCGTGAAGACCGTCCTGTTTATTGCAGCGAGTGCTTCAGCAAGAAAAAAGAAGCAGAGGCTTAATTATTAATAACATTTATTATAATATTTAGGTGTCTAACCCTGCGGTTTTACCGTAGGGTATTCTTTTTTGTGTTGAATTTATTGTTATAATATAGTATAATAATTATATATATTTTTTCGGAGGAACAATTATGAAGAAGTTACTTTCTTTTGTGCTTTCAATAGTGATAGTGCTTACAATGTGTTCTGTTGTAGGTTATGCAATTGATGAGCCTTTTGCATCGGGTGTGGTTAATGCACTTGATGGAGTGGAGTTTTATTGGGAGCTTTCTGAAGATGGTGGTACACTGACTATAGACGGAACAGGTTATATGGCAGAATTTTATGATACACCTGAATGGCTTTCTTATAACTTTACCAAAGTTGTTATTGAAGACGGTGTGGGCGATATAGGTGAAGAAGCTTTTCTTTACGCTGAAAATCTTGAAAGCGTTGAACTTTCACCAACTGTTAAAATAATAGGTGACAGAGCTTTTTATGGTTGTAAAAATCTTAAGGCTGTTAATTACGCCAATGCTCATTATATCGGTTCAATGGCATTTTATGGCTGTATGTCCTATACGGAGATTGAAATTCCGGAAACTGTAACTTCTATTGATGAATATGCATTCGGTTATTACTGTGACGAAGCTCTTGATGATGAATTTGCAAAAATTCCGGATGCAACAATTTTTTCAAAAGAAAACACCGAAGCCCAAAAATATGCAGAGGAAAATGAAATTTCTTTTGTTAATTTGAGTGATTATACAGAGTTTTTTGAGTATCTTTTAATTGATGAATCCATAAATGGCCCTGCTCATGCGATTTTGCTTTCTTATAAAGGTTGTCCTTACTCTGATGAAATAATTATTCCTGCTGAAATAGATAACTATAAGGTTACTGTGTTATACGATAATCTTTTTGAAAATTCTGATGTTGAATCAGTTTATATTCCTTCAAGCGTCAACGATATTTCCGATACCGCTTTCGAAAATGCAAGTCAATTAGCTGAAATTATCTGTGAAGAGGGCGGAGAGTATGGTTCTGTTGACGGTATTCTTTATAGAAACGGTTTCGAAAATCTTATAAAAGTCCCTGAAGCAAAAACAGAAATCAATGAATATCCCGAAGAACTGAAATACATTGGTAAAAACGCTTTCAGAAATTCTTCTGTAAAAACAGTTGAACTTCCCGAAAATGTCAAATATCTTTATGAGAGTGCTTTTGCTTTTTCCGGACTTGAAAAAATAACTATTCCCGAAAGCGTAACCATAGTTCCCGAACTGTGCTTCTACGGTTCTGAAAATCTAAAAGAGGTTGTTCTTCCGAAAACCTTGAAAACAGTAAAAGCGAATGCTTTCAGTAATTGTACTGCGCTTGAAAATATCTATTTACCCTACGGACTTGAAACTGTTGAGGGTGCAGCTTTCCATTGTGCAGGGCTCAAATCTGTAGTGATTCCCGATAGTGTGAAAAATATCGGAAACTATGCATTCGGTTATTACAGTGCTGATGATATTGAGTTTGTTAAGGACGAAGCTTTCGAAGTTCAAGGCAGAGGCGATACTGTTGCAGAAGAATATGCTGAAGCAAACGGCTTTAAGTTTGCAGATGTATCTCCTGAGCAACCTGAGATCTGGTACGCTTATACAGACAAAATATCTGTAACGCTTTTCTGGGAACAAACTGATGATGCGGAAGGTTATGAAATTTACAGAAGTACTGGTATTACTGATTTTGAAAAAATTGCAGAATTTGGTGTTGATGAAGAACCTGTATATAGCGATTTAGATGTTTTTAACGGTGAAACATATACTTATTCTGTTGTAGCAGTTAAGAATAATTTAAGAAGCTCTTATGATAAAACATATGAAATTAAATTCATTTCTCTTGATGCACCCGAGCTTGTAAGTGCCCAAATGACCCGTAAGGGCATATATGTAAAATGGAATACAGTTGAGGATGCAGAGGGTTATATTCTCTATCGTAAAACAGAAAATACCGAATGGGAAGAAATTGCCGATTTTAAAGGCAATGTTAAATCCTTTGAAGATACTACCTGTGATAGCGGCGAAACCTATTCATATACTGTTAAAGCCTATAACGGTGAAATTGAAAGTAACTGCGATTATGACGGCGTAACTGCAATGTATCTTTCAATTCCTAAGCTGAAAAAAGCATCAAATGCCACTAAAGGTATAAAAATCACCTGGGAAAAGGTTAAGGGCGCAAACAGTTATATCATCGGCAGAAAAACAAGTTCAACCGGTTGGACAAAAATTGCAGAGGTTGACGATGTTGACAGCTATATTGATAAAACCGCAAAAGCAGGAACAACATATACTTATACAGTTGTTTCAGTTTTCGATGATGTAAAAGGTTTCTATGATGAAGCCGGCATAACCTATAAACGACTTTCAAAGGTTACAACCGAAAGTGCAACTAACACTGAATATGGCGTAAAGGTGGTTTGGAAACCTGTTTCAAAATGCTCCGGCTACAGAGTTTACAGAAAAACCGAAAACGGTTCATATAAGAGAATTGCTACCGTTAAAGGTGCAACAAAATCTTATTACATAGATAAAAAGGCTAAGAGCGGTACTAAGTATATCTATAAAGTAGTGGCTTATAGTGGCGATTATGTAAGCTATTATACAGAGGCTTCTCGTTACTACCTTGAAAATCCGGAGCTTTTAAGTGCAAAGAGCAGTAAAAAAGGCGTAACTGCAAAATGGGAAGTTGTTAATGGTGCAAGTGGCTATTATGTTTACCGCAAGGAAGGAAACGGCAGTTATAAAAAGCTTGCCACGGTAAAAGGCGGAACCAAATATTCATATCTTGATAAATCCGCTAAAAAAGGCAAAACCTACACCTATAAAGTTAAAGCATATTACAGCAAAACCACTTCTGCATATTCAAACGCAAAGAAAGTAACTGATAAATATTAAAAGTTATCATCCGAAACAATTATTTGTTAATTGTTTCGGATGATATTTGTTTTTGGATATTCAACCTCTTTACCTAAGCAGTTTATTGCAAATAAATTTGGTATTGCCATAAGACCGTTGCATATATCTGCAAAATCCCAGATGATTTTTGGTGGATTTACGCTTCCTATAAAAACAAGAATGATATAAATAAATTTATAAAGCTTTATATGCTTTTTTCCGAATAAATAAGAGAAGCTTTTTTCTCCATAAAAAGAACAGCTTGAAAGGGATGAAAAGGCAAAAACCGCGGTTAATATAGCGATACCTTTTTTTCCGATTTCACCAATAGTAGAGTATGCCGCAACAGATAAATCTGCGCCATATAATTGAGAACTAAAATTGTTTTTTGTAACGAGAATAACAAGAGCGGTAATTGTGCAAAGAAAAACTGTGTCAACAAAAACCTCAAGCATAGCCCACATACCTTGTGTTTCACCCTTTTGGTTGTTACTTTCGGCATGGATAAGGGTGGATGACCCAAGACCTGCCTCGTTTGAAAAAACGCCCCTTGAAACGCCGTAGCGCATAGCTTTAAGCATACCGAAACCGTTTATGGCTTTTAAAGAAAAAGCCTCTTTAAACACCAAAGAAACAGCAGGAATTATATTTGCCTTATACTTAAACAAAATCATAAAAGAAAGAATTAAATAAGCAATAGTCATAAAAGGAACTGTAACAGTTCCGAATTTCGAAATCCTTTGCATACCACCGCTGATTATAGCAAAGCACAGAAAAGCACAAATTAAACCAACAAGATACTTGTTAAGATTAAAACCTGCAACAAGTGATTCTGAAACTGAATTGCTTTGGGTAAGATTTCCCATTCCTATAACAGAAAAAAGAGAAAGAAAAGCATAGATTTTTGCAAGACCTTTCATTTTTATTCCATACTCTATGTAAGCAAATGCGCCACCCTGAAATATTCCGTATTTGTCTTTTCTGCGGTAGCTTACACCTAAATAGTTTTCCGAATAGGCGGTCATCATAGAAAGGAAGGCGGAAATCCACATCCAGAAAACAGTTCCTGCACCGCCCGAATAAATTGCCGTTGCAACCCCTACTATGTTACCTGTTCCGATACAAGCACCTAAAACAGAGCAGAATGCACCGAATTGAGAAATACCATTATTTTCTGTTCTGGAAAACATTTTAAAGAGTGTTTCTTTAATCATTGTAAAAAAACCGCGGATTTGAAAGAACTTACTCTTAAAGGAAAAACGCAGAGCTGTAAAAATAAATATAAAAAGCATTGGAGGACCCCAGACAACAGAGCCAACTGCATTTAATAGCCTTTCCATAAAAAACCTCTTTCCCTTTGACAAACCAAGAAAACAGTATATAATATACTATTGTAAAATTCGTTTTATTATTCTTGAAAGGACTTTTAAATGGCTCGTGATTTAACAAAGGGTAGCGTAAATAAAGTGCTTTTGCAGTTTACCTTGCCTCTTTTTATAAGCGTTGTTTTTCAACAATTTTATAGTATTGCCGATAGCCTTATAGCAGGTCGTTTCGCAGGGGAGGATGCTCTTGCGGCAGTAGGTGCATCATACCCCATAACCAATATTTTCAATGCGGTTGCTTTCGGTTGCAACATCGGCTGCAGTGTTGTAATATCCCAGCTTTTTGGGGCGAGAGAGTTTAAAAAGGTGAAAACCGCCATTTCAACTGCTCTGATTTCCTGCTTGGTTTTAGGCTCAATTCTCACTATCTCAGGAATAGCTTTAACGCCTGCTCTTATGAGTGCTATTGATACTCCGGAAAATATTTTCTCGGAGTCTGCTTTATACCTGAAAATATATATAGGTGGATTTATTTTCCTTTTTATTTATAATATTTCAAATGGTATTTTTACATCCTTGGGCGACTCAAGAACCCCATTATATTTCTTGATTTTTTCTTCTGTTTTCAATGTTGTTTTAGACTATGCTTTGGTTGTGTTTTTTAATATGGGTGTCTCAGGTGTCGCCTGGGCGACCTTTATTGCTCAAGGTATTGCAGGTCTTTTATCTGTTGTAACTCTTTTGCACCATCTGAAAAAATTGCCCGTGAAAGAGAAAACGCCTTTATTCTCTTTATCTTTATTAAAACAAATTGCAAGAATTTCAATTCCAAGCGTACTCCAACAAAGCTTTGTTTCTGTTGGTAATGTTTTTATTCAGAAGCTTATAAACGGCTATGGCTCATCAGTTATTGCAGGTTATTCCGCAGCAATTAAACTAAATACATTCACAATTAATGCTCTTTACACTTTCGGTAACGGTGTTTCAAGCTTTACTGCACAAAATTACGGCGCAAAAAAATACCCTCGTATAAGAGAGGGTATGAAATACGGCACCATTATGGTAGTAATTACAGGCGTGATTATTGCAGTCTTGTATCTTGCCTTCAATGTACCCCTTATTGAACTCTTTATGGAAGGTGACGGAAGTAAAGAAGCTGTAAAAGCCGGTTCACTTTTCCTTAAAACCGTAGCACCTTTTTATGCCTTTATAGGAATAAAGCTTGTTTGCGATGGGATTTTAAGAGGTACGGGAACAATGAAGCTTTTTATGGTTGCCACCTTTACGGATTTGATTTTAAGAGTTGTTCTCGCCTATGTTTTCTCGCCGATATGGAGCTATGGCGGAATATGGTGGTCCTGGCCTATCGGATGGACTGTTGCCAATATCCTGTCTTTGATATTCTATTTTTATACAATGAAAAAACTTACAAAAAATGCTGTGTAGCCGATGCTACACAGCGTTTTTCAGTTTTGTTTTCTTACAATCCGATATTCGTCATCTGCTCTGAAATAAGGGCAGGCATCATTTGAAGAGGTTAGGAATTTTAAATATTCGTCCTCATCTAATTCGATATCGCAGAAATATTCTTCCAAATCCTCGTCGTATCTGTAATTTTCACACATATCGCACATTGCCATAATGTAACCTCATTTGTGATATTTTCCGTTATTGTTAATCTGAAATGCTCTGTAAATCTGTTCAAGAAGCATAACTCTCATAAGCTGGTGGGGGAAAGTCATTGGCGAAAAGGAAAGCTTGAAATCCGAAAGACTTTTAATTTCGGGAGAAAGTCCAAATGAACTGCCGATAATAAAAACAATATTACTTTTTCCGTTAACTGCAGCATCATTTATAGCTTTTGCAAAGCTTTCGCTGGATTTCTCCTTACCCTCGATACACAAAGTAAAGACATAACTGTTGTTAGGTATTTTCTTTTTGATTTCTTCTGCCTCTTTTGAAAGGGCATTATCAATTTCTGTTTGTGAGGGGTTATCGGAAAGCCGAACGGGATTAAGCTCGATTATCTGAAGCTTGCCATAAGCAGAGATTCTTTTAGAATATTCACTTATGGCATCCGTTAAATATTTTTCTTTTAATTTTCCGAGAGCAATAACTGTTATATTCATTATTCAAGTCCTAAATACGGTGCAGGGTTAATTCTGTTACCGTTAATTCTAACCTCAAAGTGAAGGTGAGCACCAAAGGAATAGCCGGTGTTACCAACTCTACCGATAGCCTGCCCCTTTGTTACCTTATCGCCTGCATTTACCATAAGTGAATTATCAAGCATATGAGCGTAAAGTGTTTCAACGCCGTTGCCGTGGTCAATTATAACATAGTTACCATAACCGCCTGTGCTCCAGCCTGCTGTTGTAACAGTGCCAGAAGCCCCTGCAACAACAAGTGAGCCTGATGCACTTGCACCTGAAATATCAATACCTCTGTGGTAGCCGAGGCTTCTGTGGCCGTAAGGGGAGGTAACAGTAAATAAACCAACAACGGGCCAACAGAAATAACCTGTTGTTTGCAAAACTGAATAAGTGCCCAAGGAAAGACTTTCAGCCCGAATTCCTCGTTCGACAATTTGAGAAACGGGAGCTTTAACAGGAACGCTCATCAATTCCTCTGCAGAAACCTTTTTGTCACCGATATAAGTTACAAGGTCAATTGCATAGGATGAACCATTTGCTCCGTTTCTTCGTATTCTTTTATCACCGATAAAGAGGGTGTTTGTTTGTATTTCAACTGTGTCATATTCAACAGTTTCAATGGTTTTTTCACAGTCTGCGTGATATATCTTAAGTGGGTCAAGAATTTTCAGGTTAAGTTCCAATTGCTCTTGAGTCCAGATTTTTTCGTCTTTAATATTGTAATATGCGTCGCAGAAAGTGATTTCCTGAGCGAAAGCAACAGAGGAGTCAGGATGCTTTTTTTGTGCTTTCTTCAATTGGTTGAAGAAAAACTCCCGAGCCTTTTGCCTGTTGGTGACTGCACAAAAAAGCTCTGAATCAAAATAAATTTCAGTAACACGAACAAGGTCAGGTGCAATTTTCTTGATAAGTTCATCTGATAAAACGTCATAGCTTTTTAAATTGTAAGGTTCGGTTTTTGTTGCTTTTGTTTCAAGGCTTTTATCACTTGTTAAGCCTAAAGATTTAAGTGCCATATTTTTTGCATGGTCAGCATCATTTTGCGAACAAGCATAGCCGATAATCTCATCGTTAAATGTGAGAGCTACTGCATCAATTTTACTGTCTGTAGAAATGATATAAATTACCGACACCGACAAAACAGCAAAAATCAAAATGAAGGCGATACTTCTTTTGAAAAAGGTTTTAGCAGATGTAAATGAATCTTTATTAAATTTGAAAAGCTTTTGCAAACCGCTAAAAATCAATCTGAAAAATGATTTAAAAATATTGATAACAAGAATACCAAGGTTTGCAATGTAAACATAAAGTGTTTTTAATATTAAACCCATAAATATTTAATTCATCCTAATTATTTTCCGAAAACATCGGATTCTATGTAATCTACTCCAAGAGCACGGCAGTAATTAAGGACTGCAATATCGTTAGCGGTCCATACACCAACTTTTAAGCCTTTATCGTGGAATTCTTTAATCATTTTAGGTGTAGCAGACTTCCAATCAGAATCAATATCAAAGCCGTAATCAAGACACTGCTGGTAATCACCACAGCTTTTTGCGTATGTGAGCATAATCTGTAAATCGGGGAACGCTTCGTGAGCTTTAACAAGGTTTTCAAACTCAAAAGACTGAAGTGAGCATTTCTTCAAATCATAAATTTCATCTGCCATTGTGAAAAGGCGTTTAATGTCATCATCAGAGAATTCGCCCTTAAGCTCAATAAAGCAAATCATATTTGCATCACGGCAGATTTCCAGATATCTCTCAAATGTGCAGATATAAACAATTTCATCGGATTTATCGTTGAAAAGGGCTTTCTTTGAAAGCTCTTCATAGGTTGATTCTGCAACAATTAATTCTGTTCCGTCAAAGAATTTTGCTTCATCATTATGGTTAACAACGAAAACACCATCCTTTGTTATGCGAACATCGGTTTCGATACCGCCCGAACCATTTTTAACCGCGCTTAAAAATGCAGCTTCAGTATTACCGGGATGCTTACTGCTATGACCTCTGTGAGCAATCATACAAATATCTTTGTGCTTTTCTTTGTTGAAAAAATGTGTGCCGATTGCTGTAGCAGCAATACCACCTAAATAGAGCATAGCTTTGGTTGATTTCTTCATAATATAACTCCTGAAAACAATATACTACTATAATTATAAATGTAAAATCTCTTTTGTCAATGCAAACACAATAATTTTAACTATTGTTTATTTTGTAAATATGTGGTATTATAAAATGTAGTATTTATATAGTGGGTGATTTTGTGAAAAACTCGGAAATTAATATCAGAGATCCCTTTGTTCTTAAGCACAACGGAAAATACTATATGTACGGCACAAGAGCGGCTAATTTCGGTATTGAAACAGGCGGTTTTGATGTTTATATCGGCACTGATTTGGAGAATTGGTCCGAACCTGTTGAGGTGTTCAATTCAAAAAAATATGATATGAATACCTCTGTTAACTGGGCACCCGAGGTTCACGAGTTTGAAGGCAAGTTTTATATGTTTGCAACCTTCACAAAACCTAACGGCTTAAGAGGAACTTATATTTTAAAAAGTGATACTCCTGATGGTGCGTTTGTTCCTGCCTCTGATGGTGCTGTTACCCCTTGGGAATGGGAATGTCTTGATGGCACCTTCTATGTTGAAAATGGCAAGCCATATTGTGTTTTCTGTCACGAACATACCCAGATTCTTAACGGAACAATTTGCTTTATGGAGCTTAAACCCGATTTTTCCGGATGTATCGGCGAACCTGTTGAGCTTTTTGCTGCAAGTTCATTTTTAAATCGTCAAGCTACGGAAGAGTGCCATAATGTTACAGACGGACCTTTCCTTTACAGAAAAGAGAACGGAAAGCTTATTATGATTTGGTCAACCTGTGGTAACAGTTATGTTCAATGTGTGGCAACCTCCGATAACGGCTCTATTTTCGGCAAATGGACTCATCTTAAACCGATTTTTGAGGATGATGGCGGGCACGGAATGATTTTTAAGGATTTCAACGGAAATTTGAAATTAACCCTTCATTGTCCCAATATTTCTTATAAAGAAAGACCCGTTTTCTTTTCAATCAAAGAAACGGAGGATTCAATAGTTATAGATAACAATTGACAGAGAGGTGTCAAAAATTAATGAAAAGCTATTTCGATATAATTGCTTTAAACCTCAGAGAGCATAAAGAAAATATCAATCAGATAGCAAGGCTTTCTATTGCGGATTTAAAAAAGACATATCACGGCTCTGCTTTAGGCTGGGCTTGGGCGGTAATCAAGCCGGTTTTCACAATATTTGTTTATTGGTTTGCTATTTCCATAGGTCTTAGAAGCGGTAAGGATGTGGGCGAATATCCTTTCATTTTGTGGCTTGTGGCAGGTATGATTTCATGGTTTTTTATGGGTGATGCTATCACAGGCGGAACTATGTGCATCCGCCGTTACAGTTACCTTGTAACGAAAATGAAATACCCTATAATGACAATACCTACTTTTACAAATTTATCTAATTTATTTATTCATATTATTCTTGTTTTTGTGGTAATTCTTCTTTTCTGGGTGATGGGCTTCCCACCAACAGTTTATCTTCTGCAGCTACCGCTCTACACGCTTTTAATGTTCCTTTTCTTTAATGCCTGGGCACTTTTTGCAGGTCTTGTTTCTGCAATCGGTAAAGACTTTGCAAACCTTGTAAAATCACTTAATATTGCAGTTTTCTGGCTTTCAGGTATTCTTTGGAACATTGAAAATGTTGCAGATAACAAAATTATCTACACAATTCTGATGCTTAATCCGGTAACATTTATTTGTTACGGTTACCGGAATTGCTTTATCGACCATGTTTGGTTTTTTGAGCAACCCAAAAGACTTATATATTTCCTTTGCTGGTATTTGGTGCTTGGCTTCCTTTCAATCTGGGCATATAAAAAACTCCGCAAAGAAATCCCTGATGTTCTTTGATAGGGGGTATTATTACTATGAAAGATACAGTAATTAAATTTGACAATGTTACAAAAATTTATAAGCTTTATTCCAGCACAAGAAAAAGGCTCCTTGCAATTTTCTTTAAGGATATAAAATATAAAAAGAAAAAGGCGGTAGATGAAGTCAGCTTTGAAATCAAAAGGGGAGATTCAGTTGCCCTTTTTGGTAAAAACGGTGCAGGTAAATCAACTGTTCTTAAAATGATAACAGGTGTTACCTTCCCCACAAGCGGAGAAATAACCGTCAATGGCCGTGTGAGTGCACTGCTTGAGCTTACAAGCGGTTTTGACCAGGAGTTTTCGGGTAGAGAGAATATTTACCTTAAAGGTCATATTCTGGGTCTTTCCGATAAGGAAATAAAAGAGCTTGAAGGCACAATTATTGAGTTTTCCGAATTGGGTGATTATATTGACCAGCCGGTTCGTACCTATTCAAGCGGTATGAAATCCCGTTTGGGCTTTGCAATAAATGTTAACATTAAACCCGAAATTCTTATTGTTGACGAGGCTTTGAGCGTTGGCGACACCGCTTTCAGAGTAAAGTGTAAGGAAAAGGTTAACGAAATAATCGAAAAAGATAACGTAACACTTCTTTTTGTAACTCACCAGACTGCAGTTGCAGAGGATTTCTGCACAAGGGGTATCGTTATGAAAAACGGCAAGCTCATTTTCGACGGCGATGTTCACGAAGCTTCTGAATATTACAAGAAGATGTATAATATTAAAAAGAAATAAAAACAAATAAAAAAGCTAACGCGGATTTTTCTGCGTTAGCTTTTTAGTGTTTATAATTAGTGATATTCTGCCTATGGCAGAGTGATATTATTGCTTTTGGCAATAGTGATATTGAAACTTACAGTTTCAGTGTTATTTTATTCGCCATTAAACTTGCGAAGCAAATAACACTATGCGCAGCATAATAACACTGCGTAGCAATATCACTCGCCGTAAGGCGAATAAAACTCACATTGTGTAAATCACTTCATAATAATATCGGCATATACAGGGTAGTGGTCGGAAACAAATCGACCATCAATACCTTCTGTAACCACCTTATAAGAAACTGCTTCGAATTTGTCGTTAATCATAACATAGTCAATAACATCTTTTTCGTGTTTTTCGGGTTTTGTGTCGTGATATGTGCAGTAATTCATTGTGTCGGGAGCAAGCTTCTTTGTATCCTTGAGAACGCCTGAATCAACAAATTGAATGTAGTTATCGCTACCTTCTCTGACGTTCATATCAGCAGTGAAAACAACGGGAATATCGTTGAATTCCTTTGCTTTATTAACAATTAAATCAACGCTGTTTTTTCTTGCAGCAATACCAATATGGTCAAAGTGACTGTTAAGGTGTGCATATTTAACGCCTGTTTCTTTATTAACGAGAACAGCCCATGTGCAAACTCTTCTGCAAGCTGCATCCCAACCGAAAGAAACCTTGTCGGGAGTTTCAGAAAGCCAGAATGTACCGCTGTCCTCAAGGTCATATTTATTTTTAAGATAGAATATTGCTGAATATTCACCTTTGTTGTCGCCATCATCTCTGCCAACACCAACGTAGGCATATTTTTCGCCAACAGTTTCTTTAAGAGCAGCCATCCATTCGGGAGTTGCTTCTTGAACGCCGATTGAATCAGCTTCACTATCGAGCATTGTCTGTGAAACGATGCCGATTCTGTCCTCCCAGCTGTCGCTACCTACATTCGCACAACGAATGTTAAAGCTCATAATTCTCATTTCTGTTTCCTCCTTAGGTTCAAAACCTTGAATAACCTTGTTGTCGGGTTTGTTTGAGATAAAGCCAAACAAAGATGTAAGCATAGTAATGAACGCCATAATAATAGCACCAATGCTTGATGCAAAACCTGTGGACATAAAAATACCCCCAATATTTTACAATATAAATATATAATAACATAAATTGAAAATGTGTCAATAAAAATCTAGTTGCCAGTTGCCAGCAGATAGCAAGTAGCAAATAGCAAACAGTAAACAGTAAAAGTATTGCGAAGCCTATCATCCCTGTTCCAACTCTGATGGAATAGGGAGGGGGACCGCGTTAGCGGTGGTGGGTTGCCCCGTTCATTCTTTACTTTGTTAATGAGAGCAATGCCTATCCCTCTTTTTTGCTTTAGCAAAAAGGAGGGGGGACCGCGCGTAAGCGTGGTGGGTGGTACAATATAAAAAACATCGCCTCGAATGAAGCGATGTTTCTTGCTTTTATTTACTGATTTTTTGTTGGTTAATCATTCTGTGAACATTCTGGGCATCGGAAATGTTTATAAAATCAGTCTCTTTATCATCTCTGTCCAAAAAGTTGTTTTTATAATTGGAAGAATTACCGAAAGCGATTGTTCCTGTACCATCTTTATTAGTTTTTAGAGTAATTGATGGTTCATTTATATAATCACAGCTTGAAATTTTTCCTTTTTTATAGCAGATTGCTCTGTGGGTTGTGAGGGCATATTGTGTGTTTTTTAATACATATTTCTGATGAATAAACCTACCAAAAACGAAATATAAACCAACACAAACGAAAGGAATACCCCAAAGCTTAAATATAATGGGTGCGTCTTCAAAAAGAACAGTTGCTTCCCAGAATATCGCAAATCCGCACCACATAATGCTGAAAGGAATTAGAAATATATCCTGTGCGGTCAGTAATTTCTTTTCATTGGGTTTGCCTTTCCAAAGAACTGCTTCACCCGGTACTAATTCACTGTTTAACCATTCAAAATCATTTAAGATTTCCATTTATAATCAGTCCTTTAAGAACTCCTTAACACTGCCTGTTACGCCTGCAAGGTTCTGTAAGTCTGAGGGAACAATAATTTTTGTTGCCTTGCCGTCTGCAGCCTTTTCAAATGCTTCCATACCTTTAAGTGAAATATATTCTTTAGAGGGAGAAGCCTCGTTAATCATTCTGATACCTTCAGCCTGAGCCTTCTGGATTGCAATAATAGCGTTTGCTTCACCTTCTGCTTCACGCATTTTGGATTCCTTAACAGCTTCTGCGTGGAGAATAGCAGCCTGCTTGTTAGCCTCAGCTTCAAGAATCTGTGCTTCCTTTTTACCTTCTGCAACAAGAACAGCACTTGCTTTTTCACCTTCAGCACGAAGGATGCTTTCACGGCGTTCACGCTCTGCCTTCATCTGCTTTTCCATTGCATCCTGAATTTCACGAGGGGGAAGAATGTTTTTAAGCTCAACGCGGTTAACTTTAATACCCCAAGGGTCGGTTGCTTCATCAAGAATACCGCGGATTTTAGCGTTAATAGTGTCGCGGGATGTGAGAGTGTGGTCAAGCTCAAGCTCACCGATAATGTTACGAAGAGTTGTTGCTGTTAAGTTTTCAATAGCGGAAATGGGGTATTCGACACCATAGCAGAAAAGCTTGGGGTCTGTAATCTGGAAGAAAACAACAGTATCAATCTGCATTGTAACGTTATCCTTTGTAATAACGGGCTGGGGAGGGAAGTCCACAACCTGCTCTTTAAGGGAAACAACCTTTGCAACCTTTTCAATGAAAGGAATTTTTACATGAAGACCCGTGTCCCAGGTTGCGAAATATGCGCCCAAGCGCTCAATAACATAAGCTTTTGACTGGGGAACAATTTTGATGTTTGCAATTACGAGTAAAATAATAATTGCCACTACCGCAATTATTGCAACAAGACCTACCGTTGTTGCAGCTGAAAGTGTAATAAACATAAGAAATCCTCCTTTAGTATATAAAACATTTTATAAAATGGGGCGAACAATAAGCTTAACGCCCTCTATTTTAATAACCGTAACATGTGAGCCTGAAGGGATTGTGTAGTTATCAACCTCTGTTCTTGCAGTCCATATTGAACCTCCAACCTTAACAAGCCCTTTGGCTTCAAGGTTATTAATATCTTCTGTAACGACGGCTTCCTTGCCTATGTACATATCTGCGTTGGTAGGCTGTTTTTTCGCTTTGGTCATTTTCTTTACCAAGGGGCGAGTAACCCCGAGAGCGATTGCAGAAACCACAACAAATACAATTACTTGTACGAGAATGCTGTCAGTTATAAATGTTGTAATAAGTGCAGCAAAGGAACCGATTGCGAACCAAATGGTAAGAAGCTGTGCTGTTGCTGCTTCAACAATTATGAAGAGAGCAAGTAAAGCAACCCAAATCCAAACCATCATAAATATCACACCCTTTTTATCAGAATAGTCGAGCTGTTTCTTTAATTTGATTATATACGCGTTTTCAAGGTTTTTCAATAGTTTTTAAACAGATTTTTTTGCTAAAAAACGGTACTTAATTTAGGTTCATTTGACTCGATAATAAGATGCAAATCTTCCTTACATTCTTCTGTATGCAGAAGAACTGATTCGTAGTCGCTAATTTCGGCAAAAAATATAATTTGGTGTAAGGTTTTTGTAATATTATTGGTGTATTGTTGCCCGATTAAAATATTCATTAAAAATTTTTTGCTTTCCCAATATTCGTTCGTTTGAACTGCTAATCGGTTAACCTCTTCGGCATTTTCAGTTATAGCATTACTGAGTATGTCGTCAAGTCCCGACACAGCTTCGTTACAGCTGTTTTTTATGAAAATCACAGAAAAAATGCTGATGCCTACTGCAAAAACCAGGATTAGTATTGAAACCACCAATCTTTTCATTTCAGCACTCCCTTTTGAAGATAATATTATATTTTTTGCTTTTGTCCACGGTCATAAGAAGAATGGTTTTTATATCATCTGTTTCTCTTTGGATTTTTTGGATAACTTCGTTTTTCGTTATACCGCAGTCTTCAAAGACACTTTCAATTATTTTGCCGTCAACCACTACCGCACATGGTAAACCTGTGTCTTTTTCGGTTTTACCAATGGTTTTAGAAGTAGCAGGACGCTTGTCGGGTTTTAAGAGAACAGAAAGAGTACCATTTGTTTCCACAATGGCATATTCAACATCTTCAATATCGAAAACATCCTTTTGCCTTAACCCCGATAAAACATCGTTTATGGTAAAACGCAAATTCTTAAGTTCTTTTTGCAACAGAGTTCCATTCCTGATTATTGTTACCGGTTTTCCCTCGGTCAAATATCTGAACTTAACGCTCTTTCTGTCTATTACGGAGCTGATTATTTCAAAGCTGACAAGAAGCAAAAGGGGAATGACGCTGTTTATAATAGGTGCTGTGTTGTCTTCTATAGGAATAGCCGCAATTTCCGAAATGAGAATGGTTACAACCAATTCACCGGGTTGGAGTTCTCCCAATTGCCTTTTTCCCATAAGTCTGACGCAAACGGAAACCACACAATAGATTATAAAAGTTCTGATTATTGTTGCAATCATAAAAATTCACCATTTTTGTTTTTACCTTATTCTCTTGGAATATACAGTAAAAAAAGGGAAAAATAACGAATGGTGATTTTATGGGAAATAAAGAAAATGTACTTTTAGATTTATCGGATTTCAACGAAAAAAGCTATGGAGATATAAAAGAAAATGCTGTTGAAAACGGAAGGATTATAAAAGAAGCATTTAAAGGAAGTTTTGATATTGTTGTAAAAAAAGGTTATTGTGGCGGAAAATGTGTGGTTTTTGCAAATTGTGACGGACTTTGCAGTGCCCAGAGAATTGCAGATAATGCCATAAAGCCTATGCTTACATTTGAAGGCAAATTACCCGAGGAAAATTCCCTTGATTTTATACAGGATAGAATTATTTACGGTACTGAACAAAAAAGAGAGAAAAGCCTTGATAATGCAATGATGCAGATTTTAAGAGGAACGCTTCTCATTTTTGTTGAAGGGCAGAAGGAATGTATAATACTCGGTGTGCAAAATCCGCCTCAACGAGCTCTTCAGGAACCTGATAATGAGGTTCAGGAGTTCGGTGCAAGGGAAGGTTTTGTTGAGAACATAAAAACCAATTTAACTCTTATAAGAGAAAGACTCTGTACAACGAATTTCAAAATAGAAATGAAGGAAATAGGTAAAACAAGTAAAACCCGAATTCTTATTTGCTATATGAAAGACAGGGTGAATCCCGATACTCTCGCAGAGGTGCGAAAACGCCTTGACTCTGTTGATATGGATACGGTTTTAGCGGCAGGATATTTGCGAAAAACCTTTGATACCAAAAGGAAGAGTCTTTTTACAATGGTGGGTCAGACTCAGCGCCCCGACACTCTTGCGGCAAAGGTCTGCGAGGGTAAAATCGGAATAGTTGTAGACGGTACACCCTTTGCACTTATTGTGCCAAGGCTTTTTATTGAGAATTTTCAAACTCTTGATGACTATATAAACCATCCGTATTTTTGCACATTTATGAGAGGTGTTCGCTTACTCGCTTTTCTTATAAGTGTATTCCTGCCGGGTGTTTTTGTAGCGATTGGCCTTTTCCATCAGGAAATGTTCCCGGATGATATGCTGTATAACATTGTAATAATGGAAAGCAATACCTTATTTACACTAACTGTGGAGGCTTTAATAATTCACTTCGTTTATGAAACCGTAAGGGAAGCAGGACTGCGTATGCCGAAAGCAATAGGTCATGCGGTTAGTATAGTTGGCGCTCTTGTTATCGGTGATGCGGCAGTTACCGCAGGTCTTATCGGTGCCCCAATGCTTATTATTGTTGCTTTAACTGCAATCTGCTCCCTTGTTTCATCGGATTTGTATCAACCTATTTCCATTTTGAGAATTGTTTTCATTCTCGTTGGCGGTATATCGGGACTTTACGGGATTATGATTGGTGCGGCGGCACTTTTAATAAACCTTGCTTCAATGACCGATTACGGAGTTCCGTTTTTAGCACCTGCAACGCCATATAATAAATCGCTTTGGAGAGATTCGGTGTTCAGGTTGAGTATGGAAAAATTAGGGGACAAGGTCTTTGATATAAACGGTTTCAAACAA
>SVOP01000104.1 GCA_015066325.1 Oscillospiraceae bacterium | reverse complement strand
TTTTCCGACATATACAGCAGTTACACTTGCACAATTCGGACTATTTGAAAGGCTTGACGCCCTTGAAACTGCAATCTGGATTTTATGTGTTGTAACAAAGCTTACTCTGTATATTTCGGCAATTGTAAAATGTATCTGTTTTGCTTTTCCAAAGCTTTCGGAAAAAATTACTGCTATTTCCGTTGGTGTGGTTATAGCCGGATTTTTGATATTTATTTCGGGAAATATTCAAAATTTCGGTTTTATTTCCTTTATACCTCTTGTTGTTGTAATTTATCTTCTTCCCGTTCTTATTTTACCATCAATACTGCTCGTATATAATTTCATAAAAAGGAGAAAGAACAATGAAAAAACTGCTTGAAATATGCTCCTTGATTTTTCTTTCTGTTTTTTGTTTGTTTTCTTTTTGCTCTTGTGAAAAGCCGGGCACGGAGCTTTCGGAATTGATGATAATGCAGGGGATAGGCGTTGATGTTTCAAATAATGAATTTAAAGTAACAGTTGAAATTCTTAATAATGAGCAAAGCGGTAGCCCCGGTGGAAACGGAAATAGCGATAATAAGACAAAAATATATACCGCCAAAGGTGAAACTGTTGGTGAAGCTTTGAGAAAACTCATAACCAAAAGCGGAAACGAGCCTATGTTTGCCCATAACAGAGTTATTGTAATCGGTGAAGAGGCGGCCAATAAAAATCTCTCCGATATACTTGATTTTTTTGAAAGAAACTACGATTCAAGAGCTTCGCAGCTTTTGTGTGTTGCTAAAAATGCAACAGGTGAAGCTGTTATCAGAGCGAAACTTTTAACCGACTCCATTAAAAGTAAAATTCTTGAAAATATGCTTGAAGAGAGTGCCAAGCAATCTCTTGTTCCAAGGGTCAGAATTATTGATGCAGTAAACTATATGAAGGACGAAACCTCGGGTATTTGTATTCCTGCAGTAAAGGTTGAAAAGAATGGAGAAAATGAAAATTACGAATTAGACGGATGCGCCCTTTTCGGAAGAGATTCCACCTTTTCAGTGTATATTGACAGTCAGACTGCCGAGGGTGTTGCAATTCTCAATGATAAAATTGAAGAGGGTGTAATAAGTGCAGATTTACCCAACGGACAAAAGGCATCTTTTTATATTAATAAAGGTAAAAGCAGATATAAAATAACTGAAGAAAACGGGGGATTGCATTATAACTTAAAAGTTGCAATTTCCTGTGACCTCGAGGGAGTTCAGGGAGATGAATATTTCAGCACCGATACAGGAGTTCTCGAAACCTTTCAGACTGCGGTTGGCGAATCTCTTTGCAGGAAAGCAGAAAATACTTTAATAGTTCTTCAAGGTAAGCACGGTGCAGATGTTGTTCGCTACGGAAAAAGATTAAGACTGAAGGAAAATGATTTATATCAGAATATGAAAAATGATTGGGATAGAGTTTTCCCCGAAATAAAACTGACCATCACCGCAGATGTTACCATAAGAAGAATAGGTGAAGAGACCTTTCATAGCAAAAAACAATAAAAATGACCCCATCACTTTTTCTTCAAAAAGTGATGGGGTCATAAATTTTATCTCTTATTTCTTTGCTTTCTTACCATTCATAAGTGCCATACCAATTGCCATAATTACTGCGAATACGATAAGGTAGAAGAGTACGGGGCAGGTAAAGCCCTGACCTGCTTCTTTAGCAGCAATGTAAGGAGCATAACCGTGTGAATAAAGTGCTGCAAATACCATAAATGCAGAACCGATAACACCGAGAGTGGGAAGAACAAATCTCTTGAGAGCGGGAAGGTCTTTTTCTTTTCTCATGAACTGAATGAACATAGGAATGTAAAGTCCGTAAATTGTGATGATGGGAAGCTCGGAAGAGTCAAAGCTGAATTTACCGAACCAAGGAGTAGTAAGGTTTGCACCGAAGAAATAAACGAGCCATGCAGCAACGATTACAAGACCAACGATACAGGAGTTAGAGGGCATACCTGAACCTTCGTCAACCTGCTTCATAAGATTAACCTTGGGACCCATATTACGAACAGCAAGAGAATAGAAGCCACGGATGCAACCGATAAGAAGACCGTTAAGAGTACCGAGGCAGGAAACTGCAACGAAGAGGTTAAGAATGTTACCGAAAACATTACCGAAAACAGTGATGAATGCGGGAGCAGTACCTTCGTCAATAAGTGTCTGAACGGGAGCACCGCCTGCAACGCCTATGTAATAGAAGAGATAAATAGCAATAATGATAATACCGCCTAAAACAAGAGCGATGGGAAGATTTTTCTTGGAGTTTTTGATTTCGGAGTTAATTGATGTAGCAAGAATCCAACCTTCATAAGCGAAAGCAGTAGCAACAACCGCACCGAAGAGGGGAGAGAAATCGCCTGTGCCTGTGCCGAAGTTGGAAGCAAGGATTGATGTGGATTCGCCTGCAAAATTATGAGTTAAGCCGTAAATAGTACCAACAACTGCCATCAAAAGAAGGGGAATGAGCTTGATGAAGGTTGCACTGATCTGAAGCTTACCTGCAAGCTTGGAAGAAAGTGTGTTAACCGCAAAAACAAAAATAAGAATGAAGCCTGCTAAAAGGAAGGTTTCGGAGCTTGTAACGGGGTCGCCGTTAAGCTGTAAATCGGGGTTAACAGAGGTTAAGAAAACAAGGAAATATCTTGCAGTAAGCCATGCAAGAACAGAAGTCATTGCAGGAGTGTAAATAACTGTTGAGAAGAATCCCATAAAGTAAGCATATTTACCGCCGATTGTTGCTTCTGCATAGTCAACAAGACCGTTAACCTTCTCGTAGCGTTGAGCCATAACGCAGAAAGCTAAAACGCAGAAAATCATAACGGCGCCACCGATAATCCATGCAAGAATACCCATGGGCATATCGCCGTTGGTTTTTTGAAGAATTGCCTGTGCCTTGAAGAAAACACCGGAGCCGACAACAGTACCTACAACCATGCAGATAGCCATTAAAAGTCCGTATTGCTTTTTAAGACCTTTTTCCATAAAAAACACCCTTTCGGATTAAATTTTGCTTCATTATACTACCACACTAAAGTTTTGTAAATAGAAAAATGTAAAAAAAATACATATTTTATTAGAAATTATTCAGTAAAAAACCGTTTGTCAAGGATTTCTGCAGCAGTTACCACAAAATTAACGCAGGGGCGGGTTTTGTAGTATTCTGCGGTTCTGGGAGCAGATATATAAGTGCCTTTTCCGATATTACCTAAAAGCTCGTTACAATTATATGTCTGATATACAGCTTTAAATTCGTTTGCAAGCTCCTGAATAAGCTTGTAATGGTTGTCCTTAGCATCTTTGTCATCGGTGTCGGAATAGCCTTTGAGAAGTCCTGCAACCATAAACATACCTGTAACTGCACCGCAGGTTTCACGGAGTCTGCCCATACCGCCACCGAAAGAGGAGGAGAGCTTGAGTGCAGTTTCAAAATCAATACCGCAATCCTCTGCAAATGCACCGAAAACTGCTTGAGAGCAATTGCAACCGCTTACGAACAATTCTGCGGCTTTTTCTGAATGATTTTTCATATTTTCACATCCCTCAAAAATTTTATAAATTATACCACAAATTTTCCTTGCTGTAAAACAAAAAAGTTTACAATATTTTACCAAATATGATTTACTTAATTAAAATAATGTGATAAAATTATTTTAATTATGTAATTAGGAAAGGACTTTCTCTATGCTATTGGACAAAACTTTATACATACCCGACTTGGGTGAGGTTGGAGTGGACAGCGGTTTCCACCTTCTTCCTGCAACTGAGGACGGAAAATTTGTTGCAGGTAAAAACGGCGTTGAATTCGTTGTTGCAACAGGTGACCAGAAGGTTGAATTTGTTTCCTTCGGAACTCATTCACTTGCTTGTGTTAAATCTGCAATTGCTTACCCCGTTTATTACCCTGTATATCCTGTAAAAACAGAATATCCCTTAAACGCAGTTCTTATGGATCTGGACGGAACAACAGTTCGCAGTGAGGAATTCTGGATATGGATTATTGAAATGACAACAGCAAGTATGCTGGGTAACCCGAAATTCCAGCTTGAAGAGGCGGATATTCCTTTTGTTTCGGGTCATAGCGTTTCAGAGCATCTTCAGTATTGTATCGACAAATACTGCCCCGGTGAATCTCTCGAAAAGGCAAGAAACTTCTATTTCGAGCATACTCACAGAGAAATGGAAGAAATTATGGCAGGTCGCGGTAAGGATGGTGCTTTCACTCCCACAGAGGGTGTTAAGGACTTCCTTTTAGAGCTTAAAGATATGGGCATCAAAATCGGTCTTGTTACATCAGGACTTTATGAAAAAGCCTGGCCAGAAATCCTTTCCGCATTTAAAACTCTCGGTATGGGTGACCCCAAGGATTTCTATGATGCAATCATTTCCGCAGGCTTCCCACTCAGAAAAGGTAGCGTTGGTACTTTAGGTGAGCTTTCACCCAAGCCTCATCCCTGGCTTTACAGCGAAACATCTATTGTTGGTCTTGGTGAAGCCTTTGCCGACAGAAACCGCGTAGTTGGTATTGAAGACAGTGGCGCAGGTGCTTGTTCAGTTCGTCTTGCAGGTTATACCACAATCGGTATTGCAGGCGGTAATATTGAATCAAGCGGAACAAAAGCCGTTTGCTCCCATTTCTGCGATAATTTCCAGGAAATTATGAAGATTATTAAAGGTTAAGGTGATAAATATGGAAAACAAAGACAGAATCCAATGCCATTTTATATCTAACACCCATTGGGACAGAGAATGGCGTTTCTCCGCAAGAAGAACTCAGTATATGCTTGGCTATATGCTTGATATGCTTCTTGATATTCTTGATAAAAACCCTGATTACAAGCATTTCCATTTAGATTCTCAGACAATGCCCGTGCAGGATTATCTTGAGGTGTATCCTGAGAAGAAAGAAAAACTTATAAAATACATTCAGGAGGGCAAAATTGCAGTAGGTCCATGGTTCTGCTTACCTGATGAATTTACCGTTGGTAGCGAAGCTCTTATCAGAAACCTTCTTTTAGGTCATAAAATCGGTCGCGAAATGGGCGGTATCAGCAAAACAGGTTATTCTCCATTCGGTTGGGGACAGATTTCACAGCTTCCTCAGATTTATTCAGGCTTTGGCATTAATTTCGCATCCTTCTACCGTGGTATTAACGAATATAAAGCTCCTAATTCCGAATTTTTCTGGGAAAGCCCCGATGGAACCCGTATTTATGCTTCCCGTCTTGCAAAAAGACCTCGTTACAATATCTGGTATGTTGTTCAGCGTCCCGTTTATTTCAATCAGACAGATGAAAACAACC
>SVOP01000103.1 GCA_015066325.1 Oscillospiraceae bacterium | reverse complement strand
GCATTTATGCTTTTGCCTGTTTATTTCATTCTTGCCAATTGCTCTGCAACCTCAGGCACATTCCCCGAAGAATTCAAAACATATTTCTCAATATTTGATTTTCTTGCAAACCATCTTGCTTACCTTGACCCAACCATAAGAAGCAGCGGAACAGATGTTTTACCCAATGTTTATTGCGGTATTCTCACCGTTATGCTTGTTCCCTTATTCATTTTCTCCAACAAGATTTCACTTAAAGAGAAGATTATGAGTTGCGGTATCCTTGGCGTTATGTTTGCAAGCTGTTACACAAACTACCTTAACTATATCTGGCACGGCTTCCATTTCCCCAACGACTTACCCTATCGTTTCTCTTATATGTATTCCTTCCTTTTGCTTATTTTCGCCTACAAAGCAATTAAGAACATCAAGGAATACTCCAACAGACAGATTATCGGCGTTGGTGTTGCAACAATTTTCTTTATAGTTCTTGTTCAGGAAATCGGTTCAAAGAATTTCAGTGAAACAGGTGTTTGGATTTGCGTTGCATTTATCGGCATTTATTGCCTTGCACTCGGAATTCTCAAAAACGATAAATATCCTGCAATTGCCGCTGCGGCACTTGTTCTTTGCTCAGTTTGTGCAGAATACACAGTTGCCAACACTAACAATTACAGTATGGACCAGACTAAAACAAATTTTGTTGGCGACTACGATAATTTCCAGGCCATTAAAGATAAAATTGATGAATATGAAGGCAATGAAAGCTACAGAATGGAGCTGACTGCCTTAAGAGCCCGTATGGACCCTTGCTGGTATTACTACAACGGTATGTCAACATTTACCTCAATGGCTTATGAAAGCGTTGCAAATATGCAGTCAAACCTTGGTATGTTCAGTAACTTTATCAACAGCTACACCTACCACAGACAAACACCCGTTTATAACGCTTTCTTCTCCCTTGATTATATTGTTGATAATTTCACAGGTGCAAAAACGCAAATGAATCCGAAGTTCTATAAGGAGCTTTTCACAGTTGATAAATATACAGCTTACGAAAACCTTTATCAGCTTCCCATTGCTTTCAGAACCAATGAAGAAATCAGAATGTGGTCCCACGATAATTCGAATCCCTTTGAAGTTCAGAGTCAGCTTTTCGGTTCTGCAACAGGTATTCACACAGTTTATAATGATATTGCTGTTACAGATGTTTCCGGAACGGGTGCGTCCTGCAACGATATGACTTTGAGTGATTCCGGCTGCTATCCTTATACAGTTGAAAACACTGCAGGTTCTTCATTAACCTTCCGCCTTGAAGTAAAAGAGAGCGGTAACGCTTATGTTTATTTCAAAACGAGCAATAATAACATCGATAGCATCACCTATACTCTTGATGATGGCAATGTTGTTGCTCAAGGCGTTGATACAAAGCCATATATTATGGATTTAGGATACCTGAAAAAAGGTGAATCCATAAAGATTTATGCCCCTATTGCAGAAGGCACAGAGGGTTATGTTTATCTTTATGCAGTAACCCTTGATGAAAACTCCTTCGAAAAAGGTTATAACCAATTAAAAGCTGATTCACTTAATGTTACAAAATTTGAAGAAACAGAAATTGAGGGTAATATCAACGCTTCAAAGGATGGTATTCTTTATACATCAATAAACTACGACAGCGGTTGGACAGTTTCTATTGATGGTCAGAAGGTTGCTAAAGACCAGATTGTAAGCATTGGTGATGATGCACTCTTAGGAGTTTATATCACCGAGGGTGAGCACACAGTTTCTTTCAAATATGTTCCCCAAGGACTTTTACTCGGCTGTGCAATTTCTGCTTTAACTGTAGTCATTTTCCTTTTGCTTATTTCAATTATAAAATCAGGTTTATTTAATTTTAATCCCCCACTTTATGTGGAAGAGCCTGAAGAATTTGAGCCTGTTTCAGAGGACGAAACCAACGAAGAATACAAAGAAATTTCAGCAGAAGAAATTGATAAATTATTTATTGATGTTAGTGTTACAGAGAATATAACTGAAGAAAGCGACGCTGAATAATATGTTCACAAAAATAAAAAGTGTTGGTTTAATCGGGCTGGAATCTTATATGATTGATGTTGAGTTGAACATCACCAACGGCAAATATATGTTTGATATTGTCGGTTTACCTGACACGGCAGTTAACGAAGCCCGCGACCGAATTATTGCGGCTATTAATAATTCCGGCTTAATAATGCATTTATCATCTCATTTCACTTTTAACCTTGCGCCTGCTGATGTGAGAAAAGAGGGTTCTCTTTACGATTTACCCATGGCAATTGCGGTACTTTCTGCAACGAAACAAATTATAGGCAATTACAAAGAAGCGGTATTTATAGGTGAGCTTTCCCTTTCGGGCGCAGTTAAAAGTGTAAAAGGTGTTTTGCCAATGGTTATTGCCGCAAAGGAAAACGGTGTTAAGGACATTTATGTTCCCTTTGATAACTGTCAGGAAGCGGCAATTGTTGAGGGTGTAAATGTTTATGGTGTTGAAAGCCTGAAACAGCTTGTTGACCATATAAATGATGTGGCAAGGATAAAGCCGATTGAACCTATACCTTTCAAGCACTATGAAATTCCTGATCATATGCCCGATTTCAAGGATGTTAAGGGGCAGTTTGAGGTAAAAAGAGCCTTGGAGGTTGCTGCCGCAGGCGGTCATAATGTTATGATGATCGGACCGCCCGGTTCGGGTAAAAGTATGCTTGCAAAGCGTATTCCTACAATTTTACCTGATATAACCGTTGATGAAGCACTTGAAACCACAAAAATCTATTCTCTTTCGGGGAATCTTTCAAAGGATGAAGCAATAATAAACTATCGCCCATTCAGAGCGCCCCACCATTCCGTTTCCCCCGCAGGTCTTTCCGGTGGCGGAACAATTCCTAAGCCCGGTGAGCTTTCACTTGCTCATAACGGTGTTTTATTCCTTGATGAACTCCCTGAGTTCAACAGAAGCACAATGGAGGTTTTAAGGCAACCCATTGAAAACGGAACAATTACAATTTCCCGTGCGGCCTGCGCTTTGACTTACCCCTGCTCTGTTATGCTTATTTGCGCCATGAACCCTTGTCCCTGCGGTTATTACGGACACCCCACAAGAATGTGCAGTTGCCCGAAGGGTGCACCTGCAAGGTATCTTTCAAAGGTATCAGGTCCCCTTTTAGACAGACTTGATATACATATTGAGGTACCGCCCGTTGATTATAATCAGCTTTCTGACAAAGAAGATGGCGAAAGCTCTGCTGCAATCCGTGAAAGAGTAAATAAGGCACGACAAATTCAGATTGAACGCTTTAAGGGAACGGAAATTACCTGCAATGCAAAAATGACCTCTTCTCTCACGAGAAAATATTGTCAGCTTTCCCCTGCCGCAGAAAAAACGCTTCAGGTTTCTTTTGAAAAGCTCGGTCTTTCTGCAAGAGCTTATGACAAGGTTTTAAAGGTTGCAAGAACAATTGCCGACCTTGACGAAAGCGAAACAGTTGAAAACAAGCATATTCTTGAAGCAATTCAGTACAGAAGCTTAGATAGAAAGTTTTGGAAGGCATAAAAAAAGTGTATTCGGATTTCCGAATACACTTTTTATTTTAGTTATTGCCTTTCAGCATCAAATACTGTTTCTACTGCCTTTTTAAAGAGCAAGTAGTCATATTTGGGCTTCCAATCATCACCTATTTCAAGGTTATTGAACTCCTCTTCCGAGAAAGCCACATCAATTTTTGTTACACCCTTAAGCTCACCATCTTCTTTATATACAGTGTCCCAGAAAGCATGGTGACCGATATAGGTAACACTTTCGGGAATATATACATAAGAAAGTGCCTGATTATAGCTGAAAGCATCAGAACCGATAAACTCAAGACCCTCGGGTAATGAATTATAAACCTCGCCAAGAGCCTTTTCAGAGGTGAAATGAGTGCTTGTCACTTTATCGGATTTATATGAATAAATATTCACAAGTGACGGAGTTGTTCCCCATTGATCAGCTTTTTCGTGAAGCTTAAAAACTGCCAATGTTTCAATCCTCTTTAAGCCTTCAGGTAAATAAATCACGCGAAGATTTGCATAGTTAAAGCACATTTCATCAATTATTTCAACTGTTGAAGGAACAACATAGGTCTGAATATCTCTTTCATACTCAGGAGTAACCTCATCCTTATAAAGCTCTTTTTCGTAGCCGTACTTTTGACGAAGATATTCATCATGGTCACAAGGATAACAAAGAACAGCTGTCTTATCTTTGTTATAAAGAACACCGTCAACATCACAGTAATTGGGGTTATTTTCATCAACCTCAATATTCTGCAACGCCCAGCAGGAATAGAAAGCTTTTGTATCAACATCGGTTACATCCGCACCGATTCTTATGGTTTTGATTTTATCGTCGCAGTTAAGGGTAAACTGCCTTACGGATGTTATAGGCTTTGAGGTATCTTTAACCACTTTAAAGTTAGTTTTAGGGTCGTTGTTGCCCGGAATATACTCAATATCTGAAACATAGTCAATATCAAGCTCATAAAGATAACCTGTATTACTGAATTTGGAAAACTCAATACCCTGCTCGGTTTCAGTATATTCAAATGTATCGTTCTGCAATGCTATAACGCTGAAAAACATTGAAAGAGAAACCGCTACAATAATTACAACAACAAATATTGCTTTCTTTAAATTGTAGTGCTTATAAGGCTTGTTGATATGAGGGGCTGCAAGACCCGGAACCTGATAAGTCCATATTTCATCCTCAGGAATATCAAGCTGAACATCGGTTTGCCAATCGTTAACTTTTTTCTTATCTTTTTTACTCATTCAACTTACCCCCTTAACCCTTATAGCCACCGGAAACGGAAGCACCTTCCTCTTGAGCTTTCTTTTCCGTAACCTCAGCACGCCTTTTCAGAACCTCCATAACAAGATTCTGTTTCTTGTTATCGTAATCCCAGAAGAGATACGGAATTGTCATAAGGAAGAAGCCGATTGCATCAATAATTATAGGCACAACAACAATATTTCTTCTTGAGCCGTCATAGAAAAGAATTTCCCAGTTACTGTTAAAGCCGTATTTCAGAAGGAATATCGGGATAATAAGACCTACAAAATTCTTTATAGGGTCTGTGAACCAACCGAAAATGCCTGCGAAGCTTTCAAGGCGTTCACCTGAGAGATACATCTGATAGTCATTGATACGCACACCCATATCGTGACCCGCGGTTGTAGGTACGGTTTTAGTCATTTCCATAAAGAAGAGAACAACAACGCAGATTGTTCCGCAAAGAGCAAGATTATCACCTAAAGTCCACATTGCAACAGCAATAATTGCATTACCGATTGCACGGCTTAACTGATAGAAAATCATAATCTGCTTATATGAAAATCTCTTAAGGAAATAGGGTGATAATAAATCCGGCGGAGTACCCGCAAAGGAAATGAGGGCA
>SVOP01000010.1 GCA_015066325.1 Oscillospiraceae bacterium | reverse complement strand
TTCAAAGGGTGGCTCAATGCCAACAAGTAATGCGCAGTTTGCGTTTTCTTTATCACGGGCATATTCGCTCATTCCGTTAACAACCATTTCGCCTTCCTCTGAGGATGCAGCAACAACTGTACCACCGGGGCACATACAGAATGTGTAAAGACCTCTGCCATGCTTTGGGTGACAAGCCAATTTATAATCAGCCGCAGGGAGCAGGGGTGAATTCCACAAAGAACCGTATTGAGCTTTATTAATATGCTCTTGAGGATGCTCGATTCTTGTGCCGACGGAAAATGGCTTCTGAATAATTTCAAGACCCTTTCTGTAAACAAGCTCAAAAGTATCTCTTGCAGAGTGTCCGATAGCAAGAATGAGCGCGTCGGTTTCAATATCAGTTGTTGTACCGTCAGGGTTTTTATAGGTAATACCCTGAACAAATCCGTTAGCGGTTATAATGTCAACTAACTGAGTGTTGAATTTGATTTCACCGCCGAGATGTATAACCTCATTACGAAGATTTTTAACCACTGTTTTAAGCTTATCTGTACCAATATGAGGTGTTGCGGAATAAAGAATTTCTTCAGGTGCACCAAATTCTGCAAAGCGAAGAAACACTTCTCTGCACCTTCCGTCTTTGATGCCCGTTGTCAGCTTACCATCAGAGAAAGTGCCTGCACCGCCCTCACCAAACTGAACATTGGAGTTTGTGTTGAGAACACGCTCGGTCCAGAAACGGTTAACTTCGCTTGTTCTTTCTTCAACTGCAGAGCCACGCTCTAAAACAATGGGGTTAAGCCCAGCTTTTGCAAGAATTAATGAAGCAAACATACCTGCAGGACCAAAACCGACAACAACAGGTCTTAAGGGAAAATTCCTTTTCGCCTGAGGAAGAGTGTATTCATATTTCTGCGTGACAAAGGCCTTGTTTTGCGGGAATGGAGCAACAATTTTTTCTTCGTCAAGGTCTGTTTCGATTTCTACCGAGTAAACAAGTGTAATGTTATCTTTCTTGCGAGAGTCAATGGAGCGCCTTGCAAGAGTGAATGATTTTATATCATTTTCTTTGATTTTCAATGCCTTAGCCGTTACAGCTTTAACGTCTTCTTCAGTTGCACCCAAAGGCATTTTAATTTCGTTAATTCTTATCATTTTTAGTCCTTATTTCAAAAAATTTCCGGCGCAGTTACCTGCAATTCTGCCCGTTGTGAAAGCAAGGTGCAGATTATAACCGCCGCAGTCACCGTGTATATCAAGAATTTCACCGCAGAAGAATAAACCGTCTGCTTTTTTTGACATCATTGTGATTGGTGAAACCTCTTTTGTATTTACTCCGCCCTTCGTAACCTGAGCGTTTTCAAAACCTTTGGCTGAGCTTATATTGATTTCAAATTTCTTTAATTGCTTAACAGCTTCTTTGATTTGAAAATCTTTTACAGAAGTACATTTTGTCAGTGGTTTTATACCGCTTCTGTTCATAACAGCAAAGCCGAGTTTTAAGTTAACAATTCCATTTAAAATTGTTTCAAATTCGACATTTTGTAAATTATTAACACTGTGTTTAATATGATTAAATAAATCTCTTTCATCAATTTCCGGGCATAAATCGAGGTTGATTTTTAAATTCTTTCTGTTTTCACAGAGGTGCGAAAGATTCATAACGGGAATTCCTGAAATTGCTTTGTCTGTAAACTGAATTTCACCATATTCACTGCCCAAAAGGTTGTTTCCCGAATAAAGCTTTGCATTACATTCAGCACGAACACCTTTAAGTAAATTCAAGTCCTTGTCGCTTATAACAAGACCGCAAAGGGCAGGGTATAGAGGGGTTAAAGTATGACCCAAGCTAACAGCAAGTTTATAACAAGAACCATCAGAGCCGTGCACTGAAGCCGCTTTACCGCCACCGCAGAGAATAACTCCGTCAAAGCATTCTCCGTTAATCATAAAGCCTTTCTTATCTTTTGTTATTTTATTAATTTGGCAGTCAGTTTTTATTGTGACATTTTTATTTTCAACGCTTTTTAACAAAGCCTCTTTAATGGTTGATGCTTGCTGGGAGCGAGGATAAATACGCCCATCCTCCTCGTAGGAAAGTACACCGAGATTTTTGAAAAAGTCTTCAATATCAGCATAGTTGCTTGATAAAATGTTTTCCAAAAATTCTTTATTGCCGTAAAAATGCTTCAGGGATAGTTCGGAATTTGTAAAATTACATCTGCCGTTACCTGTAGCAAGTATTTTTTTTCCGACCTTTTGCATCCTTTCAAAAATTGTTATTTGAATCTGAGGGTTTGATTTTTTTGCTTCTATAGCTGCGCAAAGCCCTGATGCACCTGCACCGATAATTGCAAGCTTTTTCAAAAAATCCCTCCTTTTAGTTTTTTACAGCATTAAATTATAATATATTTTATCAAAAGTTACAATAGAAATAGTAAATTATAACGATATTTTTCGTGGCTTAACAAAATTCTGTTTTATGAGGGAAAGAGGTTTACAAAATAAAAGAGTTTTGATATAATACCATACAGTTTTTTAATCGATAGGAGAAAATTATGTCTAAATCATATCTTTCAATGACAAAAGAAGAATTGTTGAATGAATATAATTCAGTCAAGGCGGAGTACGAGACTCTTAAAGCACAAGGTCTTTCCATTGATATGTCCCGCGGTAAACCCGGTTCAGATCAGCTCGATATTTCCGATGGTATGCTTGATGTTCTTTCTGATGGCAATTTCAAGTGTGAAAACGGCCTTGATGTAAGAAACTATGGTCTTCTTGACGGTATCCCCGAGTGTAAAAAGCTTTTTGCGGATTTGCTTGAGGTTAAGCCTGAAAATATTATTGTGGGCGGTAATTCAAGCCTTTCATTGATGTTTGATTATGTTGCGCAGTGTATGTATATGGGTGCCGGCTTTACTCCTTGGTCACAGCAGGGTAATGTTAAATTCCTTTGCCCTTGTCCCGGTTACGACAGGCACTTTGCAATCTGTGAATATCTCGGTATTGAAATGATTAACGTTCCTATGACAGAAAACGGTCCTGATATGGCAGTTATTGAAGAGGCTGTTAAGGACGAGGCTGTTAAGGGTATGTTCTGCGTTCCCAAATATTCAAATCCTCAGGGTATAACTTTCTCAGCAGAAACGGTTAAGAGAATTGCAAATCTTGATACTGCTGCTAAAGATTTCAGAATTATCTGGGATAACGCTTATTGTGTTCACGATCTTACGGATACAACCGATGAGCTTCTCAATATATTTGATGTTCTTCCTGAAAAGAACAAGAATATGGTTGTTGAGGTTGCCTCAACATCAAAAATTTCTTATCCGGGTGCAGGTGTTTCCTGCATTGCAACATCTGTTGAAAATATTAAAGAAATACTTAAAAGGCTTACCGTTCAGGCTATCAGCTATGATAAAGTCAATATGCTTCGTCATGTTAAATTCTTTAAGGATGCTAACGGTATAAAGAACCATATGAAGCTTCACGCAAAAATCCTTAAACCCAAATTTGATGCAGTTATTGATACCCTTGAAGCAGACCTTTCAGGTCTTGAAATTGCAGAATGGGTAAATCCAAACGGCGGTTATTTTATCAGCCTTGATGTAACAGGCGGCAGTGCATCAAGAGTGGGCGTTCTTTGCAAAGAAGCTGGTGTTACACTTACAAATGTTGGTGCAACTTATCCCTATGGAAAAGACCCAACAGACAGTAATATCCGTATTGCACCTACTTTCCCCACACCCGAGGTACTTTCAAAAGCAGTTAAAGTTCTTACAACTTCCGTTAAGCTTGCTTGTCTTGAAAATCTTTGCAAATAAGATAATTAAGGTGGTTTTATGATAAGAATCGGTCATGGTTATGATGTTCACGCTTTCGCAGATAATAGAAAATGTATCATCGGCGGAGTGGAAATTCCTTATGAAAAAGGGCTTTTAGGCCATTCAGATGCAGATGTGTTGCTTCACGCCATTTCCGATAGTCTTTTAGGCGCGGCTGCCTTAGGCGATATCGGTAAGCATTTTCCGGATACTGACCCGGAATATAAAGGGGCAGACAGCTTGAAGCTTCTTTCTTGTGTTGTTAAACTCATTGAAGAAAAAGGTTATAAAGTCATTAACATTGATGCAACTGTTATTGCTCAGGCACCGAAGCTTGCACCACATATTGTTGCAATGCGTGAAAATATCGCGAAAGCCTTGAATGTTGATGTTGATTTTGTCAGCGTAAAAGCAACTACAGAAGAAAAATTAGGCTTCACGGGGCGTAAAGAAGGTATCTCCGCCCATTGTGTTTGCCTTATTGAAAGTAACTAAATAAAAAACCCTTTCATATAATGTACAAGACAGTTTGTCTAACTTAATATGGAAGGGTCTTTTTATGATTAAAAAAGGTATCAAGGTCGGCTCTTTGACCTACGCTATGAAAGGGCGTGACCTTTTACAAAAAAATGGCTATAAAGCGTATCTGACCCGCAACCCTCAGCCCGAAACGGACGAAGGATGTGGGTATGTTATTTATGTAAGTAATGTTGATAAGCGGTGCTTTTCTGTTTTGAAATCTGCGGGAATAAAGGTTCTTGGTGTTGTGGATTTGGGTGAGGTTTTATGATTTATTTTGATAATGCAGCTACCACCTATCCGAAGCCTGCAGAGGTTATAAAAACTGTTAACTCTGCGTTTTCTTTATATGGTGCAAATCCGGGCAGAAGCGGACATGATTTGTCCATTTCTGCCGCCACTCAGGTGTATTTATGCAGAGAAGCACTTGACCGGTTTTTTAACGGTTTTGGTTCGGAATATGTGTCTTTTTTTCCTAATTGTACCTATGCCCTTAATACTGCAATTAAAGGGATTATAAAAAAAGGAGAGCATATAATTATCTCGTCACTTGAACATAATTCTGTTTTAAGACCTGTTCATAAATTAAAAGAAGCTGGTTTTTCAGAATATAGTGTTTTCAAAGTCGGTAAGAATAATTATGAAACTATTGAAAATTTTAAAAAAGCCTTTAAAAGTAATACAAAGTTGTGCGTCGTAACTGCGGTTTCAAATGTGTTTGGTAATATTTTGCCTATAAAGGAGTTGTCGGGTATCGCTCACGAGAGGGGTGCATATTTTTTTGTTGATGGTGCTCAAGGAGCAGGTGTTATTGAACTTGATATGAAAAAACAGGGGATCGATTGCCTTTGTTTACCGGGTCATAAAGGTCTTTTAGGTCCAATGGGAACAGGTGCATTACTTCACAAAAATCTTGATTTTTCAACAATTATTGAGGGCGGAACGGGCTCTGCTTCCTTCGATTTTTCACAACCACGAATGTATCCTGAAAGGCTTGAAAGCGGCACCTTGAACGTTCCTTGCATTTGTGGATTGAGAAAGGGAATAGAATTTGTTGAAAAGATAGGTGCAAACAGGATTTTTGCAAAGGAGAGAAAGCTTTCCGAAGCAATATTCAACGGGTTAAAACAAATGCCGAAAGTAACACTTTATCAAGGTGATTATGACGCTTTACTCTTTGCACCGTTGGTAAGCTTTAATGTGGAAAATTTGCATAGTGAACAAGTTTCTGCTTACCTGAACAACAACGGAATTGCGGTTCGGGGCGGGTATCATTGCGCACCCTTAGCTCATATTTCAAATGAAACTGAAAGTCAAGGTGCAGTAAGAATTTCACCATCAATTTTCAACGGAGAAAAAGATATAAAAAATCTGTTAAATTTAGTAAGAAAAATTGCAATTTAAAGAAATATATGATATTATATACAATATATTGGGTAAAATCGTTTAAATTTTCACGAAAGCGGTGATAGAATGAGTTCAATTTTGAATTATCTTGAGAAAATCGGCGATGCGCTTTTGAGCTTTAATTTCCTTTCTGATTTTCTTGATATTCTTCTTGTTGCTTTTATTATATACGAAGGAATTAAACTTATCAGAGGCTCAAGAACCTTTCAGCTTATCAAAGGTATCGTGGTTCTGGGCGTCGTTTATGCTCTTGTTAAATTGTTCAATATGGAAGCATGTGAATACCTGCTTTCAGTGTTGTTTGAAAACGGTCTTATAATTCTTGTTGTTCTCTTTTCACCTGAACTTCGTAACATACTTGAAAAATTCGGTAGGCGTTCATTTTCAAATATATCTTTCTTTGGCTTAAGAAATTCTGATACCTTTGAAAAAGTGATTACTTCAACTGTTAACGATTTTTGCAAATCTGCAGGTGATTTAAGCGATTCCAAAACGGGTGCACTTGTAGTTTTTGAAAAAGATGCACCGCTTCAGGAAATTATCAAAACAGGAACAATTCTTGATGCACAGTCATCACCCGAACTCTTTAACGGCTTGTTTTTTAAGAACTCAGCTCTTCATGATGGTGCGGTCGTTGTGCGTGACGGAAGAATATATGCGGCAGGTTGCATTTTACCGCTTACTCAAAATAACACAATTGATAGTGAGTTGGGCACTCGTCATCGTGCTGCGATAGGTATGAGCGAGCATAGTGATGCAGTGGTTGTGATTGTTTCGGAAGAAACAGGTTCAATTTCTGTTGCGGTTAACGGGGTTCTCACAAGAGACGTTACCCGCGGTAAGCTTCGCGAAATGCTTTTGGATGAACTTGTGCCGCAGTCTGACAATGCTTCCGGCAAAGAAAAATTTCTCAAAAAATTCAGTAAACAAAAAGATGGAGATAAAAAGAATGAAGATTAAATTCAAACTTGATAACCTCTTTAATAACGATAAATTTTTGCTCTTCTTTTCTCTTTTTGCTGCTCTTGTTATCTGGCTTCTTGTTGTTGTGAATGTCAGCGAGGCAACAACGAGAGTTATTCAGGGCGTAAAGGTTAACATCGATTCAACTATACCGTCTCAATTCGGTCTTGAGGTTTTTGGTGAAAAAGAGTTTACTGTTGATGTAACAGTAAAGGGCAAAAAATATCAGATTTCTCCTGCGGCTCTTTCTTCAGAGGATATTGTTATTACAGCTCAGACAAATAATGTGGATTCTGCAGGCAAAAGAAGCCTTCAGTTGAAGCCTGAAATTCCTGATGGTGCCGATTATACAATAACAACAATTTCACAAAAGAGTATTGATGTGTATTTTGATACGGCAAAGACCGTGCAGATGGTTATAGAGCCATTGGTTGAAACGGATGGCTTTCCTGTGGTTGAAGAAGGTTTTACAAGCGGTAATATAAATTTATCGGAAACATCTGTAACAGTAACAGGTCCATCAACAGAAATCAACAGAATTGAAAAAGTTGTTGCAAAGCTTGAGCTTGAAAAATCGCTTTCATCAAATAAATCTGCAGATGCGGAAATTGTTTTGTTAAACGATAAAAACAGAAGTGATTTCAAATACATCACTATGAGTATTGATAAAGTTGTTTTAACAATTCCTGTTTTGCAGAAAAAAGAATTGGATACAGTTGTTGGTTTCAAAAATGCACCCGATAATTTCATAGTTTCGCCTTTGAAATATACTGTTTCACCGGCAAAGGATTTGTTTAATATATCTGTTGATGATTACGATAAAACTGTTGATTATACAATCGGTACAATTGATTTTAAGACTTTGTCACCCTCTAATCACGTATTCACCTTCCTTGCGGAAGATGTTTTACTCGCTCAGGATAGTGAAACTGAAGAATTTACAGTAAATGTTGATATGACGGGAATAAGTCAGGAGTATATAACATATTCACCCGATGACTATGATATTAATAATCCTGATAATAAGGATTATAAAATTACAGCTCTTAATAAATCTGTGGTAGTTGTTGGTGCAGAAAAAGAACTTGAATCAATAACCGTTGATGATATAAGTGTTAAGATAGATTTGGCTGATATTGATATAAGCCAAGGTCAGACTGTAACAATACCTGCGGTTGTAGAAGTTAATAACACAGGTTGTTGGATTTACGGAACATATTTTGTAGATGTAAGTTTTTAAAAAATCTGATAAATAAAGGAGGGCAATCTTATGAAAATAAAAAAAGCAACCGCATTAATTCTGTGCGTTGTTATGGTTTTGTTGTGTTCAGGTTGCTCTCTTAATTTCTTCTCTGTTGAAAGCTTAATGAGTCCGCCTGCCCAGTCCGGAAAAAATGGTGAGGTTGAAGAAGCTTTCAAAAGGCTTATGTCAGAGAAAACTATTCAATTAAGAACACCTATGAGCGGTGATTATCAGACTGCATTCGTTTTATTCGATGTTAATTCCGATGGTTCCGAAGAAGCTATCGTTTTTTACACGGATTCATCAATTGATGCTTCTGTAAGATTATCTTTTTTAGAATGCATAAATGATACATGGGTTATTTCTGCTGATATAAAGGGTGCAGGAAGCGGTGTTTATGATGTAACATTTGCTGATATGAACAACAACGGAAAATATGAGATTTTAGTTGGTTGGTCACTTTATGACAGTAAGGCATCCAAAATCGTTAGTGTGTATGAAGTTTCTGATGGCGATAATGGTGTTTTTGCATTAAATACCATCGGCACTGAATATTACAATTCAAAATTCGTTACTGATTTTAACGGCGATGATAAAGATGATTTGGTTTTGATTTATCTTGATGATTCAGGAGATGTTCAAAGATCATATTTCAGATGCTTTTCTCTTTCCGAAAGCGATAGTTTTGTTAAATATGGTGATGTTAAATTAGATAGTCATATCAGTCAGGTTTCGAAAATTCAATTTGATATTATTTCTGTTGATACTAAAAAAAGTAAGAGGGTTTTTATCGATTGCATAAAAAACGAAACTTCAATGTTTACAGAAATGTTGTATTGGGATACGGATGAATTAAAACCGGTCAGGGAAGAGCGGAATCCGTCAACAACAACCTTGAGAAGTTCAAAAGTCAGTTGTTGTGATATTGATGGCGACGGATTATTAGAAATACCAGCCAACACAAAACTTTTGGGTGATGAAAAGCTTCTTACAGTAAAACGTGGTGATATGCAATATACCTTCACTATGCTTGAATGGTTAAATACCTTTGGCGATAAAAGCGAGGGAAATGTAAGAACTTTGTTTAATCCTATTGATTTATATCTTTACAGAATTACTCGTTTTAATGATGTTACGGTTTATTATGATACCTTAAAGCAATCCCTTAAATTTTGTCTTTGGGATTCTGAAGAAAAGTTGATTAAGGATGAGCTCCTTTCGGTTTCATACAGAACAGAAAATGATACAATTGAAGCTGAAGGTAAAAAACTTCTCAAAACCGAGTCGGGAACTTATTATTATGAAATAACCAATTACGGTAAAGATTTCGGAATTACTGATGAAGGTGTTAAATCTTCGTTCATTGTAATCAACTGATATAAAAATCAGAAAGAGAGATTTATTATGAAAAAAGTGCTTATTGCTGAAGATGAATCTGCAATCAGAGAGATTATCGGAATAACCTTGCGCAGAGCAGGTTATGAGGTAACAGAGGCTTGTGATGGTCAACAGGCTTTAGATTTGTATGCAGAGAAAGACGGCGAGTTTGATGTTGTGCTTCTTGATATTATGATGCCAAATGTTGATGGACTTGAGGTGTGCAAAAGGCTGAGAAGTGTCAGCGGTACTGTTGGGATTATAATGCTTACAGCTAAAACTCAGGAGATGGACAAGGTTTCGGGTCTTCTTATGGGTGCAGATGATTACATAACAAAACCATTCTCACCATCTGAACTAATGGCAAGAGTTGATAGTGTCTATCGTAGGGTTGCTTTAAATAATCAGAATACTGCTCAACCATCAAGAATTGATAAAATTACCCTTGAACCTTTTGAGCTTAATTTGCGAAACAGAACACTTTATAAAAACGGTGTTCAGATTGAGTTGACGCAGGTTGAATTTCAGATTATTGAGTTTTTCTTTACCAATGCAGGTAAAGCTTTAAGCAGAACCGATATATTGAAAGAGGTTTGGGGCGAATCATATTTTGGTGATGAAAAAGTTGTTGATGTTAATATCAGAAGGTTGAGAATGAAAATAGAAGATGAGCCTTCTATCCCTAAGCATCTCGTAACCGTTTGGGGTATGGGCTATAAGTGGCTATAAACTAAAAGGATGAAAGAAGAAAGAGGTGAGAGTTGTGAAAATTAAAGGTATTACAAAAAGATGGGCAACTAATACATTGCTCATAACAGCTCTCATATTGTTTGTTCTTCTTTCTGTGTGCGTGGTTTTTGTTGTCAGCTACTACAGAAATTATGTAACTAATTATCTTTCAGGCTATGCAAATGAAAGCGTAACAACTTTCTTTTCTCCCTATGTTGGCGGTAGTGACGAGATTTTCGACCAGAAAGCCAAAGAGTTCGTTGATAGCTTTGCGGATAAAAGCAGAATGGAAGTTCAGGTCGTTAACAGAAAAGGGACTGTTTCCTTTTCATCATCGGGTTTTGGTGTTAGCGAGAAAGTTGATGAAATGGATGATGTTAAGGAGGCGTTAGAAGCCACCAGTGGTATAAGCAAATGGTCGGGCTTCAATGGAAACGGTGAGCATATTATGGCGGTTTCTATGATATTGCCACGCGTTGAGGGAGAATTTACCGGAGCGGTCCGCTTCATTACTTCCTTAAAAGCAATTGATCGCCAGATTATTGGCTTAATAGTTTTGATTTTAATTGTTTATTTCATAGCTTTGTTTTTTGTTGCTCTTTCCGGTGTGTTCTTTATCCAGACCATTGTTACGCCTGTTCGGAAAATCAATGATGTTGCGCGAAAGTTTTCTGAGGGTGAATTTGATGTAAGAATCGAATCTGACGGGCGTGAGGATGATGAAATCACAGAACTTGCAGATTCTATCAACGGGATGATTGCCGAAGTTGCAGCAACAGATAAACTGAAAAATGACTTTATTTCAACTGTTTCTCACGAACTCCGAACGCCTCTTACGGCTATCAAGGGATGGGGTGAAATGCTCAAAGAGCTTGATGGTGAGGATAGAGAAATTGCCCGTAGGGGCACAGAGGTTATAATCAATGAATCCGAAAGATTGTCAAAGCTTGTTGAAGAGCTTCTGGATTTCTCTCGTATTCAAAGTGGCAGTATGACCTTAAGACTCGAAAAAATCGATGTTCTTGCAGAGCTTGATGAAGCAATTTTCGTTTTCAAGGAGCGTTCAAAAAGAGATGGTATCGAGTTAACTTATTCTGTTCCCGAGGTGCCTGCACCCATGATGGCAGACCCAAACAGAATCAAGCAGGTTTTTGTTAATATTCTTGATAATGCGTTTAAATATTCGGAGCAGGGTGGCCTTGTTAATGTTGTTGCAATTGTTGATGACGGCACTTTGGTTATTCATTTTGCTGACAATGGTTGCGGTATAGCAGAAGAAGATTTACCCAATATAAAAAAGAAATTCTATAAAGCCAATCTGCAGGTTCGCGGTTCGGGTATCGGTCTTGCGGTTGTTGATGAAATAGTAAAACTCCATAATGGCGTGTTGGAAATTAATAGTGAACTTAATGTTGGAACTACTGTAACGGTTGCATTTCCTGTTGAAAAGGTTGCAATTGAGCCTGTTGTTCCGATTATTGAAGAAATGAAGGTAGAAGAAAATGAGTAATAAAGAAAATTGTTGTCCTAAGGTTTCTGTTGGAGGACAAGCTCTTATTGAAGGCATTATGATGCAGGGTCCTAAAGGTGCTGCAATGTCTGTAAGGCTTCCTGACGGAAGTATTGATACAGAAAAGCTTGAGGTTAAGCATATAAGAGATAAATTTAAACCTGCCGGATGGCCCATAATCAGAGGTGTTTTCAATATGGTTGAAAGCCTTATGTTTGGTATGAAATGTATGGAAAAATCTGCAGAAAAAGCTGGTCTTGATGATGATACGGACCCTGAAAATATGTCAAAGCTTGATAAATGGATTTCCGACCATTTCGGTCCTAAAATGATGGCGGTTGTTACAGGTATCTCAATGGTTCTCGGCTGCGGTCTTGCGTTTGTTCTCTTTTTCTATCTTCCGACTTTCCTTGTTGATACAGTAGATAAATATATTTTTAAAAATGTTCTTGCAAATCTCCATCCTCTTTTCGAGGGTATAATGAGAATGATTATATTTGTTGCTTATATCTGGATTGTTTCAAAAATCCCCGATATTAAAAGAGTATTTATGTATCACGGTGCAGAGCATAAATCAATCTTTTGTTATGAACAAGGACTTGAGCTTACAGTTGAAAATGTAAGAAAGCAAAAGCGTTTCCATCCTCGTTGCGGCACAAGCTTTATATTTGTAATTCTTATTATCAGTATCCTTATTTCATCAGTTCTTGTCGTTGTTTTCCCCGGTATTGATGAGGTTCGTGCTGTCTGGATGGCAATAAAGCTTTTAATTGTGCCTTTAACTGTTGGTATCGGTTACGAATTTATCCGTTATGCAGGTAAGCACGATAATGCACTTGTTAAAATTCTTTCTGCACCGGGTCTCTGGATGCAAAGATTAACAACTCAGGAGCCTACAGATGATATTATAGAGGTTGGTATTGAATCAATAAAAGCAGTTCTTTTTGATGCTGAGGAAAATAAAGCGGAGGAAGATGAAGCTTGAAAAACCTCTATTCAGTGTATCGTGAAGCTATAAAAGCACTTACTGAGGCAGGGTGTGACAGTCCCGAGTTCGATGCACAACAGTTAGTGTCGTTCTGTTTAGGAATGAATAAAACCCAACTGCTTCTGAATTCCGGCAGTCCTATTGAAGAAGGCAAGCTTTTCTTTTTCGAGGATTGTGTTAAAAGGCGTTGCAATCACGAGCCCTTGCAATATATTATCGGAATGTGGGATTTTCACCGTTTTAGCTTTAAGGTGGGAGATGGTGTGTTGATACCCCGCCCCGAAACAGAGCTTTTGGTTGAGTTTGCCGCAGAAAAGATACAGAAAAATGATTTCAAAGTTGTCTATGACCTTTGTTGCGGAAGTGGTTGCATAGGTCTTACGGTTGCAAAGCTTTTCCCTAACATAAAAGTTATCTGTATCGACCTTTCAGACAAGGCAATTGAATATACAACAACGAATAAAGAGCTTTTAGGTGCAGATAATGTAACTATTATTAAAGCTGATGTTCTTGATTCTGTTGGTTTTTTAGGTTTACCGAGACCGGATATAATTCTTTCAAATCCGCCTTATATTAAAACTGAAGAAATAAAAACTCTTCAACCTGAAATTGCCTTTGAACCCTTTATGGCTCTTGATGGTGGTGATGACGGACTTGTTTTTTATCGTGCATTATCAGAAGGGTGGTTCACCTACATAAATAAAGGTGGCTATATTGCTATGGAAATCGGTGAAGATCAGGGGAAGGATGTTTTATCCTTGTTCGTTAATAAAGCCGAGAAAGCAAGAGTTATTAAAGATGCAAGCGGTCTTGACAGAGTTGTTGCAGTAAAAAGATAGGAGTTTGTTATGCTAAGATATTTAGGCGATGTTTTAAGCGGAGATTTTGACATTGTTGATTTAATTATTTACGTCAGTTCAATAGCATTTGTTGTATTTTGTGCAACTCCCTTACATGAGTTCGCTCATGCTCTTATTGCAGTTAAACTTGGTGATGATACACCTCGTTTAAGAGGCAGACTTACAATAAATCCCATGGCACATATTGATATACGAGGCGCATTGATGATTTTTCTTTTCGGCTTTGGTTATGCAAAGCCTGTTGAAGTGAGAATGAGAAGATTTAAAAAGCCGAAAAGAGATATGGCTCTTGTTGCATTGGCGGGTCCCGTTTCTAATATTTTGCAAAGTCTGGTGCTATTATTTATATACAATGCTTTATATTATTTCGGTTCAGCCAATGAAAATGTAATGATGGTATATATGGGAATGTTCTTTTTCTATGCAGCTGTAATCAATATTAATCTTGCGGTGTTTAATCTTTTACCTGTCCCGCCACTTGATGGTTCGCGTCTTGTAACTGCGCTGTTACCTTCAAAATACTATTATAAAATAATGCAGTATGAAAGGTATATAATGATTGGCTTGTTTGTGTTGCTTTTCACAGGCATTCTTACAACCCCTTTAAGCTTTATTTCAACTGCTGTTTTATCACTTTTAGATGCTGTTACATCAATACCCTTTGTTTGATATAAGGAATTAATATGGAAAAATTAAATTACAAACTCGAGGTGTTTGAAGGTCCTATGGACTTACTGCTGCACCTTATAACAAAGCATAAACTTGATATTTACGATATTCCTATATTGGAACTCGTTGAACAATATACCTCTTATGTACGCGAAATGCAGGAGGAGAATATGGAGGTTGCCAGCGAGTTTCTTGAAATGGCAGCTCGACTCGTTTATATAAAAACAGTTTCTCTTTTACCTGTTTATGATGAGGCAGAAGAGCTTAAGAATGAGCTTCGTGACGAGCTTCTTGAATATCGTGATTGCAAAATTCTTGCAGGTAAGTTGGCGCAGATGACAGATGGCTTCAACTATACTGCAAGAGGCTTTCAGGAAAGCATATCTCCTGATAATACCTATAAACGTCTTCACGAGCCCGGTGAGCTTTTGAGTGCATATTCACTTGCGGCAGGTAAAAAATTAAGACGCTTGCCACCACCAATTGATTCATTTAAAACAATTGTAACAAAGAAGATTGTTTCCGTTGGCTCGAAGATTGATTCAATCGTATCTTCTCTTAAAAAACGTAAAAAACGTAAGCTTTTTGATATATATAAGGAAGCTAAATCCCGTTCTGACCTGGTTGCAGCCTTCTTAGCTATATTGGAGCTTGCTAAAAATAAAACTATCTACATTTCCGGTGACGGAGATGATGCTCAAATTGAGATTTTGGAAGGAATGGAAAACTCTTGATAGAGAATAAACAAATTGCTGCAGCTCAGGCAGTGCTTTTTGCGGCGGCAGAACCAATTGAATATACAAAGCTTGCAAATGTTTTAGGCTTTGATGATGAAACAATGCTTTTAGTGCTTGATGAGTTAGGCAAAAAGCTTGAAGGTGATGATAGCGGTATTTGTCTTTTGCAGCTTGACACCAAATATCAGCTTTGTAGTAAAAAAGAATTTGTTGAGGAAATAAGAACAGTCCTTGACCTTAAAAGAAATGCACCGCTTTCTCAGGCGGCATTTGAGGTGCTTGCAATTATTGCATATAATCAGCCTATAACCAAGCCCTACATAGAGCAAATCCGTGGTGTTGACTGCTCGGGTGTTGTTAATACCCTTTGTCAGAAAGAGCTTGTTGAAGAAAAAGGCAGACTTGATGTTCCCGGAAGACCTGTTCTTTACGGCACAACAGCAAACTTTTTAAGGTGCTTTTCTTTAAGCTCTCTTGATGAACTTCCCGAATTACCATCTGCGGACAGAGATGTTTTAATGTCCGATGTTGATAATGGTCAGCTTTCACTTTTTGATGGTGATGGAGAGCCTCAGGAAGAAAAGGCGGCAGAGAAAGCTGAAAATGCTACTGAAAATCAATAAATAAAAACATAAAAAAGAAAAAAGGGGCGATGTAATGCCTGTTTTATATACCATATTAGGTATAATCCTTTTCTTTGTAATTCTGTTTTCCTTAAAGGTAACTGTAATTGTAGATTATGGCGAGAAAACAATTGTCAAATTGAAATATCTCTTTATCACAATACCATTAGTTGATACTTCAAAAGAGAAAACTGAAAAGAAACCAAAGAAAGAAAAAAAGCCTAAGAAAGAAAAAGGTAAGGATGAGGAGGCGACTGCTGAAGCTGATGCGCAGGCAGCAGACCAAACTCAGACTGAAACACAAGATGAAACAAAAAAAGAGAAGCCTAAGAAGCAAGGCAACAGCCTTATAAAACAGCTTTATCTTGATCACGGCTATGAGGGCCTTGAAAAAATGCTTCGTGATTTGGGAAGTTCTCTCGGTGGCTTCTTTGGTAAGCTTTATAAAACCCTTACCATTGATGAGCTTTATATAAAAATGATTACTGCAGGTGGCGATGCGGCAGATACGGCCATAAAACACGGCAAACTTTGTGCTTGGCTCTATCCCGTTTTAGGTAAGCTCATTTCAACCTGCAAGGTAAAGAAATATGACTTTGATATAAGTCCCGATTTTCTTGCACCAAAATCAAGTGCCAGTGCATTTGTAAGACTGCATATAAGACCTATTATAATCACAAATGGCGTTGTAGTTTTAGCATTTCAATTAGCATTTAAAATCTTGTTTAAAATTCTTTTCTCTAAAAAGAGAAGCGATAAAAGCAAAAAAATTCCCCAAACTGTTGCAAAAGAAATTGTAAATACAGCCGCAACAGAGCAGGGTGAAAATATAAATAAATAATTTTTATAGATAAGGACGGTGTTTCCACTATGGAAAAATCAGCAAACGGAATTCTTAAAACAACAATTGAAAAAGTAAGAGACTTAGTTGATGTAAGCACAATTATCGGCGAACCCATCAATCTCCCCGATGGTCTTACAATCATTCCTGTGTCAAAGGTTACATACGGCTTTGCATCAGGCGGTTCAGATTTTCCCTCAAAGAATAATGTTGAGCTTTTCGGTGGTGCAGGCGGTGCAGGTATAACAATTAACCCCGTTGCATTCCTCGTTATCAAAGACAGCGATGTTACAATCAAACACATTGTTTCTAATGACAATGCTATTGAAAGAGCAGTCAGCCTTGTTCCCGAAATGTTTGATAAGGTAACTAAGCTTACAGGCAAAAAGAAAGAAGAAACTACTGAAGTAACAGAATAATTTTGTATTTCACCCTTACCACCTGCATATATTTATTTGAAAGTAGGTGGTTAGGTTGTTTAAAAGATTAACAGCATCATTAATTGCAATTTCAATGCTTTTTTCTTTGTGCATAAAAGTAAATGCAGCAGAGCTCTCTCTTTCTGCTAAATCAGCTATCTTAATAAATGCCCAAACTAATGAGGTTATTTATGAAAAAAATGCCTATGAAAAGCGTGGAATGGCGAGCACAACAAAAATAATGACTGCCCTTCTTGCAATTGAAAAAGGGGATTTGCAGAAAGCTTATGTTGCTAAGGATGAAGATGTGCGCATTGAGGGCACATCCATAGGTCTTAAAGATGGCGACCAAATAACTCTTGAAACACTCGTTTGCGGTATGCTTCTTGAAAGCGGAAATGATGCGGCAAATGTAACGGCAAGAGTTGTCGGCAAATCAAGAGAAAAATTTGTTTCTCTGATGAACAAAAAAGCCAAAGAAATCGGTATGGAAAACACCTGCTTTAAAAATCCGTCCGGGCTTACTGAAGAAGGTCACTTTTCTACCGCTTATGATATGGCTCTTTTGGGTAGCCTCGCTATAAAAAACAAGCAATTCCGCGATATTTGTTCATTAAGCTCTTTAAGGGTTTCTTATGGTAATCCCGAATATCAGCGAACCTTTAAAAATCATAATAAACTATTGAATTCCGTTGATGGTGCTTTCGGCATTAAAACGGGATTTACAAAAGCCTCCGGTCGTTGCCTTGTAAGTGCTGCTGAAAGAAACGGTGTAACTCTTGTTGCCGTAACACTTTTTGCCCCTGACGATTGGAATGACCATAAAAAGCTTTTTGAATATGGTTTTGAAAAGGTTAAGGCTTTTAAAACTGAGTTTGATGTTGAGATAATAAAAATTGATGTTGTTGGGTCTGATAACCACCAGATAGGTGTAAAACTAAAAAAACAGCTTACTTATACCGCACTTAATGAAGAAACAAATCCTGAAACTGTTGTTTTTTGTGAAAGCTTTCTTTATGCAGGTGTAAAAAAAGGTGAGAGGGTAGGTTGTGTAAAGGTGTTTTCAAGTGATGGCAGATTTCTTTGTGAGAGTGATTTGCTTTCAACTGAAAATGCACCCATAAATTTTATGGAAAAAGAAAAAAGAAAGTCTTTTTTGGACAGAATAAAAGAACTTATAAATATAAACAGATTGGAATAAATATGGCTCTCGTTAGATTACAAAAATATTTATCGGAATGTTCAGTTGCTTCCCGAAGAAAATCGGAAGAGCTGATTAATTCCGGTAAAGTTAAGGTTAACGGCAAAATTGCCGTTGTGGGCGATAAAATCGACCCTAAAAAAGATACTGTTACTGTTAGCGGTAAAAAGGTTGTTGCCGTTAAGCAGAAGTATTATATAATGTTAAATAAACCTCGCGGTTATGTTACGACTATGAGCGACGAATTGGGTAGAAAATGTGTTGCAGAATTGGTTCAGGATGTTGGAGCAACTGTTTATCCTGTGGGAAGACTTGACAGAGACTCCGAAGGTCTTTTACTTCTCACTAATGATGGTGAGTTTGCAAATGCGGTTATGCATCCGAGAAAGCATGTTCCTAAAACATACAGAGTAACCGTTCGGTCTAATATTAATGATGCTCAGGTTGAAAAGCTTGAGGGTGGAATTGATATTGAGGGTGACGGTAGAGATACTTTACCTGCACAGGTGAGAATCATTGAAAAATCTGCTGCAAGAAGCGTTTTTGAAATAACGATTTATGAAGGCAGAAACAGACAAATCCGAAAAATGTGCGAAGGTGTAAGCCTTGATGTTATTCGTCTTAAAAGAAATGCAATCGGTTCAGTTAAATTAGGTATGCTTAAAGTAGGCAAATGGCGTGAGCTTACAGAGGATGAGGTTCACCGCTTACAAAGTCAATAATAAATTTTAATTAATAGAGGATAAATATGATTAGAAGTATGACAGGCTTCGGCAGAGCGCAGGTTTCTGTTGAAGGTTATAATATTACAGTTGAAATCAGAAGCGTTAATAACAGATATTTTGATTTCTATGCAAAAATGCCACGCACTTTCTCTTTCCTTGAGGAAAAGGTGAAAACCTTGCTTTCAACAGAGATTTCTCGTGGTAAAGTAGAATGCTCTTTACAGATTGAAACAACTGCTGATGAAAGTGTTATTGTAAGCATTAACGAGCCTCTTGCAGTCGGATATGTTAAAGCAGTTGAAGAATTAGCAGAGAAATTTGATGTTAAGAATGATTTAACTGCTCTTTCGCTTGCTCGTTTTTCCGATATTCTTTCAATAACTAAAGCTCCCGTTGATGAAGAGGATTTGTGGAATAAGGTTCAGGTGCCGGTTAAAGAAGCCCTTGCCGAATTTATCAAAATGCGTGAAATCGAAGGCGAAAAGCTTAAAGCGGATGTGCTTTCAAGAGCTGGTTTGATTTTAGAAAATGTATCATATATTGAAGAGCGTTCACCCGAAACAGTTAAGGCATATTCTGAAAAGCTTCTTGAAAGAATGAAAACTGTTTTAGGCGATACTCAGGTTGATGAGGGTAGAATACTTACAGAAGCTGCAATTTATGCGGACAAGGTTGCTGTTGCAGAAGAAACAGTCAGACTCAGAAGTCATATTGACCAGCTTCATTCAATGCTTGATTCCAACGAAGCAGTAGGCAGAAAGCTTGATTTTCTTGTTCAGGAAATTAACCGCGAAGCAAATACAATCGGCTCAAAAGCACAGGATGTTGATATTGCCCGCAGAGTTATTGATATTAAAGCAGAAGTTGAAAAAATCAGAGAACAAATTCAGAATATAGAGTAAGGTGGTTTTATGAAACTTGTAAATATAGGTTTCGGCAATCTTATTAATGCTGATAGAGTAGTTGCAATTATCAGTCCCGAATCTGCACCTGCAAAGAGAATGATTCAGGAGTGTAAAGAAAGAGCACAGCTTATTGATGCCACCCACGGCAGAAAAACCAAGGGTGTTATTATAACTGATAGCGATAATGTTGTTTTATCATTTTTATCAGCCGAGCAATTGCTTACAAGGTTTAACGACCAAAAAGGAGGCAGGGATTTTGGATTTGAAGGGTAAAGGTATGCTTGTTGTTCTTTCAGGACCATCAGGTTCAGGTAAGGACACTGTTTTGGAAAAATTAAAGGATAGTGATTTTTCTTTTGATAAAACTATTTCTGCCACCACAAGAGCTATGCGTGATGGAGAAAAAGACGGAGTAGATTACTACTTCGTTGATAAAAGCACTTTTGAGGAAAGAATAAATAATCAGGAATTCCTTGAATATACAATTTATAATGACAATTATTACGGAACACCTAAATCTGAAGTGGAAAAGCATATTGATAAAGGTGGTTGCATCCTTTTAAAAATAGAGGTTGAGGGGGCAGGTAATGTTAGAAAAGCAATGCCAGAGGCACTTTCAATCTTCATAATTCCGCCATCAATGGAGGAGCTTGAAAGGCGTTTGAGAGGCAGGGGAACAGAAACAGAAGAAAGCTTTAAAAAGCGTTTTAAAACTGCCAAAGATGAGCTTTCAAGAGCCAATGAATACGACTATATTGTTATCAATGATGATATTGCCCTTTGTGCAGAACAAATTGTTAAGATTCTTGAATCTGAAAAATTACGTTATTGCAGAATGGCAAATATCGTTAAAAATATAATAGAAGAATAATAAACCGAAAGGAAAATAAATTATGCTTAATCAAGATCTTAGTAAAGTACTCAAAGGACATATCAGCCGTTACTCTCTTGTAACTGCTACTGCAAAGCTTGCTCGTGAGATTTCTGACAAAAACCTTGAAGATAAGGTTATTACAACAGAAAAACCCGTTAGTGATGCTCTTGATCAGCTTCTTGCAGGTGACTATAAAATTGTTGAGCCTGAAGAAATTGCTCATATTTAACTATGAGTATCGGTACACTTTTAGCCAAGGTAGCCGTTGAAGGCCTTGCATACCACTTTGATGCTGTTTATTCATATAGAATTCCGTTGGAATTAGAAAAAAAGGCTGTTGCGGGTTGTAGGGTTATGGTGCCTTTCGGCAATGGTAACCGAAAAAAACAAGGACTTATATTGTCAGTGGAGCCGCTTTTGGAAACAGAAAACACAGGAAAACTGAAATCCGTCATCAATGTTCTTGATAAAGAACCTCTTTTTGATGGTGAAATGCTTTCTCTTGTTTTCTGGCTGAAAGAAACAACCTTTTGCACTCTTTATGAGGCTGCAAAAGCAATGCTTCCTGCCGGTATAGGTCTTAATTACGTTGTATCTTATTCTGTAAATGAAGTTTCTTCGGAAACTTCAGATAAGCTCAAGGATGATGACCTAAGAGTATATAATTATCTTAAAGATAGTTGCAAATACATTAAAAGAGAAAAGATTTTAAATGATTTAGGGATCGATTCAGAAAGTAAAATTCTCGAAAAACTTGTTAAAAAAGGAATTTTAGTAACAAATGTTGATGCAAAGCGAAAGACGGGGGATTTAACTGTTAAAAATGTTCGTCTTGCAGTCAGTGAAAGCTCGGCAGAAGAAATATTGACAACTCTTACCGCCAAGCAAAAAAGCGTTGTAAGGCTTCTTCTTGATATTGGCGGTGCATCCGTTAAAGAGGTTTGCTACTTTACGGGTGTAACTCCCGCGGTCATAAATGCTATCGTAAAAAAAGGTTATGCAGAGCTTTATGATAGTGAGATTTACCGCAAACCAAGATATGAAAAATCCAAAGAAAATGCGACCTCACCTGAACTTACCGATTCACAGAATAAGGCGTTTAATGAGCTTTTAAGCCAATATAAAAGCGGTAAAGGCTCTGCCTCATTGCTTTTCGGAGTAACAGGATCTGGAAAAACTCAGGTTTTTCTTAAGCTTATCGAAGAGGTTGTGAATGACGGAAAAGATGTTATTGTGATGGTTCCCGAAATCGCCCTTACACCGCAAACCTTGGGCATTTTCTATTCACATTTTGGTGATAGAGTTGCAGTTTTTCATAGCGCTCTTTCAGCAGGTGAAAGAATTGACGAGTGGAAAAGAGTTAAAAACGGCGAAGCTAAAATTGCTATCGGTACTCGCTCTGCAGTTTTTGCACCATTCAGCAATTTAGGTCTGATTGTTATTGATGAAGAGCAGGAGCATACTTATAAATCTGAAATGAACCCAAGATATCACGCACGTGATGTTGCACGCTTCAGGTGTGCTCATAATAATGCACTTTTGCTTTTATCCTCAGCAACACCATCAATTGAGTCATATAAAAATGCTGTTGACGGTAAATACACCTTTATCAAGCTTACAGAAAGATATGGCAAGGCGGTTCTTCCCGATGTTGTAACAGTTGATACAAGTGACACTAAAGGACCTATCAGTAATGAGCTTTATTCTGCCCTTGAGGAATGCCTTGAGGATAAAAAACAAGCTATTCTTTTAATGAATAGAAGAGGTTTTAATACATTTGCTTCTTGCGGAGCTTGTAAGACTGTTTTAACGTGTCCTAATTGCAGTATATCTCTTACATACCATAACGCCAACAACCGCCTTATGTGCCATTACTGCGGTCATTCTCAGGTGTTTACGGACACTTGCCCTGAGTGTAACGAAAAAGCGGTAAGATATGCGGGTTTTGGCACACAGAGAATTGAGGAAGAGCTTCAGAATGTTTTCCCGAGTGCAAAAATTCTTCGTATGGATGCGGACACAACTATGGCAAGATATTCTTATCAGGACAAGTTGACCGCTTTTGCAAACGGAGATTACGATATTCTTTTAGGTACTCAGATGGTAGCAAAGGGACTGGATTTTCCCAGAGTAACCCTTGTTGGAGTAATTTCCATAGACCATCAGCTTTATAATGATGATTTCAGAAGCAGTGAAAAAGCCTTCGATTTGCTTACTCAGGTTGTTGGCAGGTCGGGGAGAGGTGATTTTAAAGGCAAAGCCTTTATTCAGACTGTTCTTCCCGATAATGATATTATTGAGCTTTCTGCTCAGCAGGATTATGAATCATTTTATAAAACAGAGGAAATTATAAGAAGAAGTATGGTTTATCCGCCTTTTTGCGATATCTGTTCCCTTACTTTTACAAGTGAACAGTTTAATCAATCCGTTGCAGGCGCAAAGCTGTTTTTTGAAATGATTAAAAATGCTGTTACAGGCGAGTTCAGCGATGTAAAAATTAATCTTTTAGGACCGTTGCAGCCACGAGTTTCAAAAATCAGTAATAAATATAGAAATATAATCACAATTAAATGTAGAAATAATAAGCGTTTCCGTGAAATGATGTCAAAGCTTTTAAAAGAGTATATGAAAAATGCAAAGCTTTCCACGGCAAATGTTACGATAGATATAAATCCCTTATCATAGTAGAATTAAAAGGAAGATAAAAATGGCAATAAGAAATATCAGAGTTGACGATGACCCGATTTTAAGAAAAAAATCAAGAGAAGTAACAGAATTTAACGACAGACTTTTTGAGCTTCTCGATGATATGAAAGAAACAATGTACCATTCAGGCGGTGTTGGACTCGCAGGTCCTCAGGTTGGTGTTCTGAAAAGAGTCGTTGTTATGGATGTCAGCGAGGACAGAAATGAGTTTATTGAACTCATTAATCCTGTTATTACTTACGAAGAGGGTGAGCAAACAGGCATAGAGGGTTGCCTTTCAATCCCAGGTCTTCACGGCACTGTTACAAGACCTAATATAGTTAAAGTAAAAGCCCAGAATCGTGATGGTAAATGGTGCTTGTATAAAGGCGAAGAGCTTAAAGCAAGATGCTTTTGTCACGAAATAGACCATCTTGACGGAATTCTTTATAAAGATAAACTTGACGAAGGCGAACAACTCTATAGAAACGACGGTGAATAAAATAATGAAGGTTCTTTATATGGGTACACCCGATTTTGCGGTTGAGCCTTTAAAAGCGCTTGTTAATAATGGTTATGATGTTTGCGGAGTTGTTACTCAACCCGATAAACCCGTTGGCAGAAAAGCAATTTTAACTCCACCGCCCGTTAAAGTTCAGGCGGAGAATTTTGGTATAAAAGTCTATCAACCGCAAACACTAAAAAACGGAGAAGGAATGGAGATACTCCGTGAACTTAATCCCAATATAGTTGTGGTTGTTGCATACGGAAAGATTTTACCGAAGGATTTTCTTGAATATACAAAATTTGGCTGTATAAATATTCACGGCTCTATTCTTCCCAAATACAGAGGTGCAGCACCAATCCAACGCTGTGTTCTTGATGGCGAAGAATATGCAGGCGTAACCTCTATGCAGATGGATGTTGGTCTTGATACAGGTGATATGCTTCTTGTTGATAAAACCAAAATCGGTGAAAATGAAACTGCAGGGGAGCTTTTTGAGAGATTAGCTCCAATGGGCGCAGAGCTTCTTATCAAGACTCTTGTTGCTCTTGAAAATGGTGAAATTATTCCACAAAAGCAAAATGATGCAGAAAGCACTTATGCTTCAATGCTTGATAAAACAATGTCACCCGTTGATTTTAGTAAATCTGCTCAAGAGGTTCATAACCAGATTCGAGGTCTTGACCCATGGCCTGTTGCATTAACTTATCTTGAGGGTAAGACCTTAAAGCTTTTCGGTTCTTCAATTTCAAAAGAACTGAATGGTGGTAAAGCAGGGGAAACTAAAGCTCTCAAAAACGGACTTGCAATTTTCTGTGGTGACGGAAAAGCAATTGTAGTTTCAGAAGTTCAGTTCGAGGGCAAAAAACGGATGAATGCTGCAGATTTTTTGCGTGGTCATCCCATTCCGGACGGAACAATTTTAAATAATTAACATTTTGTTAATACAGCGTTTTTGTTTGATTAAATATATGGGTATAGAATTATCGTTAAGAAAATTTTAATGGAGGTTGATATAATGCCATTTTTCTATTTTGACTATTATTATATTATTATCGTTGTTCCCGTAATTATTGCATCACTTATCATTCAGGCTAAATTAAAATCAACCTATGCAAAGTACTCAAAAATCGGAAACGCTCGTAATATAACAGGCGCTCAGGCAGCGCAAATGGTGCTTGGTTACTATGGCATTCATGATGTTGCTATTGAACACGTGAGTGGCAGGCTTTCCGACCATTACGACCCGAGAAGCAAGGTGATCCGTCTTTCTGACGGTGTCTTTAACGGCTCTTCCATTGCTGCAGTCGGTGTTGCTTGTCATGAAGCGGGTCACGCGGCTCAGCACGCTGAGAGTTATGCTCCGATTAAAGTAAGAAATCTTATTTTGCCCGTTTGTAATATTGGTTCAACACTTTCAATGCCCTTACTTATAGCCGGTGTGCTTTTTGGTTATGAACCTCTTGTTTGGATTGGTATAGGCTTTTTCTCTTTTGTAGCTCTTTTTCAGTTAATTACCTTGCCTGTTGAGTTCAATGCAAGTAAAAGAGCGTTAAGTGTTATTGAATCCAACGGACTCCTCTCCTTTGAAGAGAAAAATGGCGCGGCAAAGGTTTTAAAAATGGCTGCTATGACTTACGTTGCGGCTTTGGCAACAAGTATTGCCCAGATTTTGCGTTTGGTATTATTGTACGGCGGTAGGAGAAACAGAAGATGAGTAAATCCGCAAGGCAAATCGCCTACGAGATACTTTTGAAAATTGAGGTTGACGAAGCTTATTCAAACCTTGCAATAGACAGTGCTGTTAAGATGTATAATCCTGACAGCACTGATTGTGCTTTTATTTCCCGCCTTGTTTATGGTGTTACTGAAAGAAAAATAACCCTTGATTATGCAATTTCACAGTATCTTTCAAAGCCTGTAAAGAAAACAGAAATACTCACCGTTCTGAGATTGGGTGCTTATCAGCTTCTTTATATGGATAAAATTCCTCAGAGTGCTGCTGTAAATGAAAGCGTAAAACTTGCAAAAAATAATAAATGTGAATTTGCATCAGGTCTTGTTAATGCAGTTTTAAGAAAAATAGGACTAAATGGATTAGATTACAAAAATATTTCAAGTGAAACGGAAAAAATATCCGTTACTTATTCAATGCCCGAGGATTCGGTTAAGTTTTTAATTCACCATTACGGAAAAGAGAATACGGAAGAATTTCTTAAAGCATCTTTAGAGCCAAAAGAGATTTTTATCAGAGTAAATACAGTTAAAACAACAACAACCAAAGAATTAAAAGAAATATTAATAAGAGAAAATGTGAAAGTGTTCGATACATATTTAGAGAATGCTTTGAAAATAGAAATTAATAATGCGGTTTATAACCTTGAAAGCTTCAAAAAAGGACTTTTTCATGTAGAGGATTTGTCATCTCAGCTTTGTGTTGAAGCTCTTGAATTGTTCCCCGGAGCGAATGCCGTTGATGTTTGCGCAGCACCAGGTGGTAAAACCTTTACTGCTGCACAATATATGGAAAATAAAGGAACTCTTTATTCCTGTGATGTTTATTCACAAAGAACAGATTTAATAAAAAGCGGAGCAGAGCGACTTGGCTTAAGCTGTGTTAGGCCCTTTGTAAATGATGCAACTGTTTTTAATGAAGATTTACCTCGGATGGACAGAGTTCTTTGTGATGTTCCTTGTTCAGGTCTTGGCATAATTGGTAAAAAGCCTGAAATAAAATATAAAAAACTTGATGATACAAAAAGCTTATTGCCAATTCAACGGCAGATTCTTGAAACATCTTCAAAATATGTTAAAAGCGGTGGCAGACTTATTTATTCTACTTGTTCTGTTAATCCTAACGAGAATAGAAAAATTTGCGACGCTTTTTTAAAAGATAATGCAGATTTTTATTCTGTTAAGGTTTTGCCCCATATAGAAAGGGCAGTTGATGAGGGTGATTATTTAACCCTTTTTCCGCATAAAAATAATTGTGACGGCTTTTTTATTGCCGCTTTTCAAAGAAGGTAATTATGGAGAAAAAAGATATTGTTTCAATGAATTTTGAAGAGCTTTCTTCAGAATTTAAAGAAATGGGACTTCCAAAATTCAGAGCAACTCAGGTTTATGATTGGTTACATAAAAAATGTGTTGCATCATTTGAGGAAATGACCAATATTTCAAAGGATTTAATAGCTAAATTAAATGACAATTTTGTCATTTTTACTTGTGCTATTGAAAAAAAACTTGTTTCGCGGTATGATAATACGGTAAAATACCTGTATTCTTTGCCTGATGGAGAATATCTTGAATGTGTGGTTATGGATTATAAATATGGTCACACAATATGTGTTTCAACTCAGGTCGGTTGTAAAATGGGGTGTGCCTTCTGTGCATCGGGTATCGGAGGCTTCAAGCGTCAGTTAGCTCCATCGGAAATTCTTGGGCAGATTTATGCCGCTCAAAGAGATTTGGGTCTGCGAATTTCCCGTATTGTGTTAATGGGAATGGGTGAGCCTCTTGATAATTTTGATAATGTAATGCGCTTTTTAGAGCTTGTAAGCGATGAAAAGGGGCTTAATATCGGTATGAGGCATATTTCGCTTTCTACAAGCGGAATTGTGCCGAGGATTTACGATTTGCTTGACCGAGATTTACAGCTTACTTTATCTGTTTCTCTTCATGCGCCCAATGATGAAATCCGCTCAAAAATAATGCCTGTTAATAAATCCTGGAATGTAGATGAGCTTCTTAGAGCTTGTAAAACCTATGGCGATAAAACATCAAGGCGAATCTCATTCGAATACGCAATGATGAAAGGTGTTAACGATACACCCGAATGTGCAAGGGAATTAGGCGTAAAGTTAAAAGGCATTCTTTGCCATATAAACCTTATTCCTGCTAATGAGGTTCCTGAAAAAGGTCACGAAAGAAGCAGTGACAACGATATTCAGAATTTTAAAAAAATACTTGAAAGAGCAGGGCATACGGTAACAATACGCCGAACGCTCGGTTCTGATATAAATGCTTCCTGCGGTCAGTTAAGACGGGAAAAAATGAAAGAAGATATAGAGTGAATGAATTCGAACCAAATATGGTTTAATACAGTCACTTTTCTCAGTAACATCGTTAAAACTCTTGAAAGGAGTGAAACACCGTGAAGATTTTTGGGAAAACAGATATTGGTCTTGTTCGTGAAACTAACCAGGATGCTTTTTGCTTTGGCAGCTTTGATGATGCTGATTGCTGGGCAGTTGTTTGTGACGGAATGGGCGGTGTTTCCGGTGGTCAGGTAGCAAGTTCAATTTGTGTTGAAAAGGTTTCGGAAGCCATTAAAAGAGGCTATCGCAAAAATATGAACATAAGTAGCGCAAAAAACCTTTTAACAACAGCAATTAATGCCGCTAATTCAGCAGTATTCAAGCAATCTCAAGAAAACCTTGAGTTAAAAGGGATGGGTACAACTGTTGTGGCAGTTCTTGTTTCGGGCAATATTGCAATTATTGCACATGTTGGTGACAGTAGAGCTTATCTTATAAATGATGAAATCAAATCAATCACCAAAGACCACTCTTTTGTTCAGTTGCTTATTGATACAGGTAAAATAACCGAAGAAGAAGCAACCATTCATCCCGACAGAAATATTATAACAAGAGCAGTCGGTATTGAGCATATTGTAGATGTTGAAATTGATATTGTTGATATAAATAATAATGATAAATTACTTATTTGCACAGATGGACTTAATGGTTATGTTTCTGATGCTGATATATTAAAAACAGTTAAAGAATACGGTGATTCTTCAACCGAAAAACTTGTAGAAACGGCAAATAGCACAGGTGGGCGTGATAATGTAACTGTTGTTATTTTGGCTCAAGGAGAGTAAGTATGGAAAATTATGTAGGAAAAAGACTTGACGGAAGATATGAAATTCAGGATGTTATCGGCGTTGGCGGTATGGCGGTTGTATATAAGGCATACGACAACATTGATGACAGAATTGTTGCTGTAAAGGTTCTTAAAGAAGAATACCTTGCAAATGAAGAATTTCGTCGCAGATTTAAAAACGAATCCAAAGCAATTGCAGTTTTGTCACATCCTAATATTGTTAAGGTTTATGATGTTAGCTTTGGCGACAGATTGCAGTATATTGTAATGGAGTATATTGAGGGTATAACACTCAAGGAATATATTGAAAAACGTGGTGCTATTGATTGGAACGAAGCATTGTTCTTTATCATTCAGATTCTTCGTGCCCTTCAGCACGCCCACGATAAAGGTGTTGTGCACAGAGATGTTAAGCCTCAGAATATTATGCTTCTTGAAAACGGAACAATTAAGGTTGCAGACTTTGGTATTGCAAGATTCAGCCATAGCGAAAGCCGTACCGTTACTGAAAAAGCAATTGGCTCGGTTCACTACATAAGCCCTGAACAAGCTAAAGGTGAGCTTACCGATGAGAAAGCGGATATTTATTCTGTTGGTATAATGCTTTATGAAATGCTTACAGGTAAGCTGCCCTTTGACGCGGATAATGCGGTAAGTGTTGCACTTATGCAGGTTAATAGTGAGGCACAACCACCGAGAACAATAAATTCTAAAATCCCTGTAGGCTTCGAGCAGATAACAATGAAAGCAATGCAGAAAAGCACAAGAGAGCGTTATCAGAGCGCCGCAGAAGTGCTTATGGATTTAGAAGAATTGAAAAGAAATCCAAATATCAAATTTGATTATCAGTCTTACTCTGAAGATTTAGATGCAACTCGTCCTATTGGTAAAATTCAGGAGAAAACAAGAACAATCCCTGTTGTAAAAGCTGAAAGAGAAGAAATTACAGATAAATTTGAACCTGTTGTACCCACTGCGGATGTGAAAAAGAAAGTATCTGAACTCTCCGGTGACGACGAAATTCCGATACAGGATGTTCAGAACAAAAATATAAACAAAAAACCTATTATTGCAGGTGCTGTTGTTGCAGTGGTTTTGTTTGTATTAATTCTTTTAGGTGTAAAGCTTTTCGGGAATAAAAATATTGAGGTTGATAGCTTTGTTGGAATGAACTATGAACTTGAAATAAAAGATAATGAAGAATACAAAGAAAAATATAATTTTGAAGTGTATTATGCTTCGTTTTCAGATGCTACAGAAGGCAGTGTTTATGACCAGGACCCTAAAGCTGGTACCGAGGTTCCCGAAGGTTCAACAATAATTCTCTATGTTGCAAAAGCGGGAGAAGGTCAGGTGATTCCTGATTTTGCCGGTAAAAACTATAGAGAAGCAAGTGATGCTCTTGAGAGAATGGGCTTTAATGTGGCAGTTGTTCCAACTGAAGATGAAACTGTTGCTGTAGGTCAGGTAATAAGAACAGATCCCGCAGCAAACACAACTGTTGCCGTTGGCTCAACCATTACCATTTATTATGCTGCTGATACAGCTGCAGGTGAGCTTTTTAAAATGCCGAAATTAGAAGGGAAATCTCTTGAAGATGCTAAAGAGATTCTTGAAGAAAACGGCTTGGTGCTTTATAAGGTTGAAAGTGCTGACAGTAATGTTGAGAAAGACTATGTTCTCAGCCAATCACCTGCGGATGGTTCTCCCGTAAGAGAAGGTGATACAGTTGTTTTAACTGTCAGCTCAGGTCTTGTTAATGCAACAAAAACAATAAATCTTCCGAAAGCAGGAAGCATTTCCGTAAGGGTTTATTTAGATAATGAGCTTATTAAAACAGAAACTATTAATAGCTCTATAAATAGTTCTTACGCTTTATCTGTGAGTGGTAGTGAAAGAGATTCACAGGTTGTTGTTTATCTCAATGATGCAGTTTTCTATGAAGCAACTGTCGATTTTACAAGAGAACCTGCTAAATTCACCAAAGAGAAGACATATGATGTTGCGTTTTATGCAGATGTAATGGGTCTTACGGAGACTGAGGCGGTTAACACTCTTAACAGCTTAGGTTATAAGAATGTTACTGTGAAATATGAGGAAAGCTTTGAAAAAGAGGGTACTGTAATTAATCAATCACCCGCGTACTCAACAGCACCTAACCTGGATAAAACAACTTCTATTGTTCTCACTGTTTCAAGAAAGGAAGTTACTGAAACAACACAGACCACACTTCCTGAAGAAAGCAGCACAGATGCTCAGGTAGAGTGATTTATGGAAAAAGTAATAGATGGAATAATAATTAAAGGCATCGGCGGTTTCTATTATGTAGAAGCCGCCGGAGAGGTTTTTGAATGTAAGGCAAGAGGTGCATTCAGAAAGAAAAAAATCACACCTCTTGCGGGTGATAATGTAACAATAACAGTCCGTCAGGACAGAGAGAATACTATTGATGAAATTCACGAGAGAAAGAATTTTCTTTTAAGGCCACCCGTAGCAAATATTGATACTCTTATAATAGTTTCATCTGTAAAAGAGCCTGTTCCGAGCCTTCTGGTTATTGATAAATTAACCGCAATAGCTGTGGATAAGGGTATAAAGCCTTGTGTTGTTTTCTCGAAAAGCGATTTAGGCGATACAGGTGAGCTCGAAGAGGTTTATACAAAAGCCGGTATAGATGTTGCTTCTGTTTGTTGCAAAACAGGTGAGGGTGTTGAAAAAGTCAAAGCAATGATAGGGGAAGGTGTTACCGTTTTCACCGGGAATACGGGTGTTGGTAAATCATCTCTTTTGAATTGCATTGACGAACGCTTTTCTCTTGCAACAGGCGAGGTAAGCGATAAATTGGGTCGCGGACGCCATACCACAAGAGAGGTCACTCTTTATCATATCGGAAACGGTCTTGTAGCAGATACTCCCGGTTTTTCTTCCCTTGATATCGAGCAGAGCAGTGAGATTATTGTTAAAGAAAACTTGCCTTTTTGTTTTCCTGAATTCAGTGAATATCTTGGTAAATGTAAATTTTCAAGCTGCTCCCATACTGTTGAAAAAGGTTGTTGCATTTTAGATGCTCTTAAAGATGGAGTTATACACCAAAGCAGGCATAATAATTATGTTGCAATGTATAACGAAGTGAAAGACTTAAAAGAATGGCAACTGTAACATTTTTAAAACTCACTCATATTATGTAACAAATACATAAGGAGTGGTGCATTGTGAAAGTTGTTGTATGTCGCAGTCCAAAGTTTTTAAGAGGCTTTCTTAAGTTGATGTTTGGTATAAAAGACGAATAAATAAAAGGGGCGATTTCTTCGGAAATCGCCCTTGAATTTTAAATTGAAAAGCTCTTGAAATATCTGTCGCAGTAGAATATAATTGAATTAGTCAATAAAGAAGATGGGGGACAAAGAACCAATCAGGTGATACCAATCAGGGGACGGTTTTATGATTGAGCCATAATCCCTTGTGTTTCAAGGCTTTTCAACCTTTTAAAACTTAAAAATCAGGGGCGGTTTTTGGTACAAAACAACCCAATCACAGAACCGTCCCTTGTGAGAACACAAAGAACACACAGAACCGTCCCTTGTGAGAGCAAGTCTTACTTGGAATGGCAGACAGTTAACAAGCTATTCTAAAGGTGATACTGCAATAAGCTATAAATACGATTCCAATGGTTTAAGGTCCTCTAAAACTGTTAACGGTGTAACCTCAAAATATTTCTATGTTAACGGCAATCTGCATTATGAAGAACGCAGTGACGGCACTAAGCTTTATTTCTATTATGACAGCAACGGTTATCTTACAGGTATTGAGTATAACGGAAATAACCTGTATACCGCAACAAACCGTCGTGGTGATGTGCTTGCTATTTACAAAAACACCGGCGAATGTATTGCAAGATATGAATATGATGCCTGGGGTA